>JBEKJW010000127.1:0-13528 GCA_050011035.1 Candidatus Acidiferrales bacterium | reverse complement strand
CCGGCGGCGTGCTCGGCATCGAGTCCCTCGACGACCTGCGTCTGGAGGCGCTCATCGAGCTCGGCAATGGTCTCAGCGGCGGCTTCTTCGGGCAATGATGTGACGATGCCCTGCCGCTCTTCAGGCGAGAGTTCTTCCATGATTTCGGCGAGATCGGCGGGGTGAAGGGCGGCTAACCTTTCGCTGGTGAGGCGGAGCTTCACGCGGCGCAGTGGGTCTGATTCAATCAGGTTTACGAACTCCCATCGGATCTTGCGCGGCGGTAATTTCTCCTGGATGCGGCGGATGCCCATCGGCGGCACTACGCCCTGCAAAAGGCGCCGCACGGCGCCGGGCAAACCAACGTCGACCTGCGTGATGCGAAGCTCCATGTTGCCGTTGGTCTGGACGTCGTCGAGGTCGATATCGTTCACGCGGACGACTTTGCGGCCATCAGTGTCGATGATTTGTTGATCGAGGAGGTCCTTACCCACGCCGAGCCACGCTTCATTGGGTTTGTATAGCTCCAGCTCGGACTCCTCGGTCGAAAGCCGCACCTTTCCAGGACCAACGAAGGCGATCTGGTCGTAACGCGCGAGAAGTGGGCGATACTGGCCGCGTGACAGCATGAGCCGCGCGACGCGGTTGGGCTGGTCGGGCGGGCAAAAAAAAAGCCCGTGACCGGAACTGCTCGGCCGCGGGCGCACACAACTCGCCTAGCGCTACTTCAGACCGGGCCTCGCCTCCCTGTGTTCGCGGGCAAACAAACCGCGAACGCCGGTTACGAGCGGGAAGAAGCAGTCACCATGCCGGGCGATGGCTGGGAGCCCGGCACGGACTCGACTTCCTGGTTCCGAATTGGACGATTGCTCCATCGAAAAAATTGTCCAAGTTGACTAGTAAATGTTGCTCATAGGTTTGTCAAGCGAAGACTGCACAAACGCGCGGAATTTTCTCAGCGGAACAACATATTTGTCGGTCGGACGCCGCGACGCTTGCAGTCGGCGACATAAACGCCCCAATACGTCTCGGTTCGATAATCCGCGGGAGTGAATCCGAGCTTTCGCGCGCCGGCCTCAATCGATCGCGGCGTGCCTTCGAGTTCAAGGTAGGTACCGACGGGAGTTTCGTCGAGTTCGATGTGGACGCCGGGCAGGCGGTAGCTGGTTCGATACTTTTCGTAGCGAAAGTGCGGGCGGAAGCCGAGGGTGACAAGCTGCGCTCGCAGATCACCGCGGGTGACAACGATCACCTCACGCTCAAGTCGCTCCTTGTAACGGGAAGCTTTGGTGTGCGCCCTCGCGCTTTGGGGGACAGGCGATTTGGAGGTGAGGATGGCCCGTTGTTTGCCGTTCGGTTTGCGATCGTGGGAGACCGGCGTCTCGATTCGCAGGCGGACGACACGGCCAGAGCGGCGAACTGAGGCCTCGACGGTGTCGAACAGCGCGTTTTGTTCGAGCACTCGACGGTGCATCTTCGCGCCAGCACGCGCGAGGCGGGCATGGATCATTTCGATATCGTCGATGCGGATCTTAACTTCGACTTCGCGATTGGTTGCGCGCGGCTTTGGCACGTTGAAAGTATAAGGCTTGTGGCGTGAACGGCGCGTGTCGCCGGCGTTGCAACGGCGGTGGAGTTGCCAAAGACGCGTGCGGGCCAGCATAATCGGTGCGCGACCGCGAATTTGCATCGCCTATGGCCGACTCCACTACCCCGCTGATGGCGCAGTACAACGCCGTGAAAAAGCAGCACCCGTCGGCCCTTCTTCTCTTCCGGCTTGGGGACTTCTACGAGCTGTTTTACGAGGACGCGGTGGTCGCCTCCAAAGTGCTCCAGATCACGCTGACTTCCCGGAACAAAGAGAAGGCACAGGCGATTCCCATGTGCGGCGTGCCCTACCACGCGGCGGAAAATTACATCACGAAACTGATTCGCGCAGGGCACAAGGTCGCAATCTGCGAGCAACTCGAGATTCCCGGCCCGGGCAAAAAGATCGTCCGGCGCGAAGTGGTGCGGGTGCTGACGCCGGGCACGGCGTCCGGTTCTGGGCTGGTGGAATCGCGCGAAAACAATTATCTGGCGGCTGTGGCTCGCGCCACGACCACCGGCTCGGGATCGTCGCGCCATGCGACGGTGCCGGTTGTGGGACTCGCGTACGTCGACCTTTCGACTGGCGAATTTTGCGCAACGGAGTTTTCGGGTGAGAAGGCCGAAGCGCGGCTGAGCGACGAGCTGGGGATTTTGCGTCCGCGAGAGACGCTGCTGGCCAAACCGGCGACTCTCTTCCCTGTCGCAGCAGCGGCAGAGCTCGATGGATTGGGCGGCGTTGAGACGCACTTGGACGACTGGGTGTTCGAGTTGCAGCATGCCATGCGAGCGATCGAACAACAATTTCGCGTGGTGACGCTTGAGGGCTTTGGTCTCTCTGACCATGCCGCAGCGACGCGGGCGTCGGGTGCGCTGGTTCATTACTTGCGCGAAACGTCGGCCATCGGTGCGAAGAGCGCGGACGATGCGACGGTTGTGCCGGAGCTTCGTCCCGCGGGAACGGGCCTCGAGCATCTGGACAAGATTCGATACTACGAACAGCAGGAGGCGCTGATTCTGGATTCCGTGACGGCGCGGAACCTCGAGATCGTAGAACCGTCGATGGGCGACGACGCGTCCGCAACGTTGCTCCGAGCGATGGACGAGACGTCGACGGGAATGGGAGCGCGGTTGCTGCGTTCGTGGCTGCTACGGCCGGAGATCCGGCTGCGGGAGATCGAGTCGCGCCTCGCGGCGGTGGGTGATTTGAAGTCGCGGGCGATGGTCCGCGGCGAGATACGCGCGACGCTGGAGAAGATGCTGGACCTTGAGCGCGTGACGAGCCGCGTGACGCTCGGAATCGCAACCCCTCGGGATTTGCTGGCTCTGCGTCACACGCTGGAGAAGATTCCTGAACTGCGAAAACTGCTTGCCGCATCTCCTGCTGCTGCGAAGGATGGCGCGCTCGATCTACGGTTGAACGAGATCCGCGAACAGTTGGATGAGCTGGCGGACGTGCGGGAGACGATCGCGCACGGTATTTCGGACGAGCCACCGGCTGTGATCGGCGATCCCGGCGTGATTCGGCGCGGATTTAATGTTGAGCTGGACGAGCTACACGCGATTACGAAGCAGGGACGCCAAATTATCGCGGCGATGGAAGAACGCGAACGGAAGCGCACCGGAATCGGGTCGCTGAAGATCCGCTACAACCAGGTGTTCGGCTTCTATATCGAAATTTCGAAATCGAACCTGCACCTTGCGCCGGCGGATTACGAACGTAAACAGACGCTTGTGAATGCGGAGCGATTTACGTCGACGGAGCTAAAGGAGCACGAACGGAAGGTGCTCTCGGCGGACGAACGGATTCTAGAGATCGAACGTCGGCTGTATTCAGAGATTCGCGAGTCAATCGCGCGCGAAGCGGCGCGGCTGCGTAGGACGGCGTCGGCGATCGCGCAGCTCGACGTTCTGGTGAACTTTGCGACGATTGCGGCGGCACGGAATTACACTCGGCCGGAGTTCACAGAGAAATCGGTAACGCGAAAGACGCCGCGCGGGCTGCTGATGATCGCGGGCGGACGGCATCCAGTGATCGAGAAGCTGCTCGAGGAGCGCGGCGAGCGATTCGTGCCGAACGATTTGTATCTCGACGACGAGAAACAATTTTTGCTGGTGATCACCGGTCCGAACATGGGCGGCAAGTCGACTTATTTGCGACAGGCGGCGCTGATTTCGATTCTGGCGCAAGCCGGTTCATTTGTTCCCGCGGTGCAGGCGAAGCTGCCGATCCTGGATCGGATTTTCACGCGCATCGGAGCGTCGGACAACCTCGCCCGCGGTCGGTCAACATTTCTGGTGGAAATGAGCGAGGTCGCGGCGATTTTGAATACCGCGACGGGCGCGAGCCTGGTGCTGCTGGATGAAGTGGGGCGCGGGACGGCGACGTTCGATGGGCTGTCTATCGCATGGGCTGTCGTTGAAGCACTTCACTCCGGCGAAAAGCCGCGCACGTTGTTTGCGACGCATTATCATGAGCTGACGGAGCTCGAACAGCTTCTGCCGGGCGTGCAAAACGTGCACGTCGCTGTGCAGGAGGCTGGCAACGAGATTATTTTCCTGCGGCGCGTTGCGCCCGGAAGTGCGGACAAAAGTTATGGCATAGAGGTGGCTCGGCTGGCCGGACTGCCACACGCTGTGATCGCGAGGGCGCGCGAGATTCTGCGCGTCCACGAAAAAGGCGAGGAGCAGTTGACGACCGAGCTCTCGCCGGGCGCTACGACCGCCACGAACAGCGAAGGCGGAGTGGTAACTGCGCAGGCCGCGCTGCATCAGGGCAGCTTCACGGCAATTGATGAGTCGGTGCTGAAGGCGATCCGCTCGGCAGACCTGGACAAACTGACGCCGATCGAGACGATGAACTTGCTGGCGGAGCTGCAGAAACAACTTTCATGACGAGGACAAGCAAGCCGATGCGGGTGATGGGGCTGATGTCGGGAACGTCGGCGGACGGCATCGACGCGGCACTGGTGCGGATCAGCGGCGCTGGGGACACGCTTGACGCGAAATTCGAGAAGCACCATCACGTGCCGCTTCCCCGTCGGGTGCGCGAAGCGATCCTGAGACTCGCGAATGGCGCGGCGACGACAACCGGCGAGATCAGCCAGCTCAATTTTTTGATCGGAGAGGAGTTCGCGCGCGCGGCGCATGAGGCGTGTCGAAGCTGGCGCGTGCCGATGCGGACGATCTCGCTGATCGGATCGCATGGTCAGACAATTTATCACCAGGGGCGGGCAAGCGCATTTCTCGGCGCGACAATTTCGTCCACGCTGCAGATCGGCGAGGCGAGCGTTATCGCGGCGCGCACCGGGGTTCCGGTCGTCGCGGACTTTCGGCCTGCCGATATGGCGGCGGGGGGACAGGGAGCCCCGCTAGTGCCGTCTGTCGATTACCTGCTCTACCGGCATGAGCGGCGCGGGCGCGTGGCGCTCAACATCGGCGGCGTGGCGAACCTGACGCTGATTCCACCAGCGGCGAGGCCGGAGAATGTGCTCGCGTTCGATACCGGTCCGGGAAACATGATCGTCGACGCGCTGATGGAGTACTACTCGGGTGGAAGATCGGCGTTTGACCGCCACGCGAAGTTCGCGATGCGCGGCCACGTGATTGAGCCGCTTCTCAAGAAAATGTCGGCGCATCCGTTCTTGCGCGAGGCGCCGCCGAAAACCGCGGGCCGCGAACAATTTGGGACGACCTACACGGCTGAGATTCTGCGGTGGGCGAAGAAGCATCGTGCGCGGCCCGAGGATGTGGTACGGACGGCAACGGTGTTCACTGCGCTTTCGATCGCGGACGCGTTTCGCAAATTCGTGTTCCCCCGCTCGCACGTGAGCGAGCTAATCGTGGCGGGTGGCGGCGCGCAAAATCCGCTCCTGATGGCGCAACTCGCGGTGATGCTGCCGGGCATAACGATTCTCGATTCGACGTTGTTTGGTCTGCCTTCGGCGGCAAAGGAAGCGTTCGCGTTCGCGGTGCTCGCGTACGAGGCTTATCACGGGCGGCCAAACAACCTGCCTTCCGCCACCGGAGCGGGTCACTTCGCAGTGATGGGCAAGATCTCGCATCCACCGTTGCATGGCACCGCCAACCACCGGCCCGGGCGTCGCTAGAATGAAGCGTGCGCCGCTCGGTGCCCTGCTCGCCGCGACCGCCGCTCTTTGCCTCGCCGGTTGTTCCCACTCGAGTCCACCGGAAACGCCCGGAAGCGTGACGTTCCTCATGGACGCGGCGCCGACGAATCTTGATCCGCGAATCGGCGCCGACGGGTACTCGGAACACATGCATGGACTGATCTTCTCGAGCCTCGTAGGGCGGGACGACAAGATGAATCCGATCCCCGACTTGGCCGAATCCTGGGAGATCCCCGATCCGCTGACGTACGTTTTCCATTTGCGACATGGCGTGAAATTCCACGACGGCCGGCCGCTCACATCCGCCGACGTGAAGTACACGTTCGATACCATCCTCGCGGGGCCGCTCAAGACGCCGAAGCGCGGATCGCTGAAGACGGTCGCGTCGATCGAGGCTCCTGACTCTTACACCGTGGTCTTCCATCTACACGAACCGTACGCTTCCCTGCTGTGGACTCTCACGACACCGGGGATAGGAATCGTCCCCGCAGGATCGGGCGCCGACTTTGCGCAACACCCGATCGGGACGGGACCGTACAAATTCGTCAGCTATACCGTGGACGAACAGATCGTACTCGCTCGCAACCCAGACTATTTCGGCGCGGCTCCGCAGATTCAGGATCTGCACATGAAGATCGTGACGGACGCGCTGGTTCGCGCGCTGGAGTTGCGCAAAGGCTCGGCTGACGCGACCATCAACTCGCTTACTCCAGACATGGCTGTGACGCTCGCAAAAGAGCAGGGCGTGCGAGTCGATCAACAGCCGGGCACGTCACTCGCCTATCTCGCCTTCAATTTCGAAGATCCGATTCTTGGGAAGCGCGAAGTGCGGCAAGCCCTGGCATATGCGACCGACCGCGACACGATCATTCGTTACTTGCTGCGCGGGCAAGCGCGGCCCGCGTCGAGCCTCTTGCCGTCGAATCACTGGGCATTCGATCCCAACGTACCCCAATACAATTTCGATCCGCAACGTGCTGAGGCGCTGCTCGATCAGGCTGGCTTGAAGCGCGGGCCGGATGGGGTTCGCGTCCGACTGACGCTGAAGACTTCAACGGACGAGTCGACGCGGCTGATGAGCGAAGCCATTGCCGAACAGTGGAAACGCGTCGGTGTAGTGCTCGAGCTGCGGCCGCTGGAGTTCGCCACGCTGTACGTGGACGTTACCCGCGGAACTTTTCAGATTTACTCGTTGCGATGGGTTGGCGCGAACAACGACCCGGACATTTTTGAGTACGTCTTCAGTTCGAAGAAAATTCCGCCGGATGGGGCGAACCGCGGGCGGTATCGAAATCCGGAACTCGACGCGCTATTGAACCAGGCAAGAGTCGAGATGGACCGCGAAAAGCGAAAGGCGCTGCTGTATCAGATTCAAAACATCATCGCAACGGACGAGCCGTACATCAACCTCTGGTACGTCGACAACGTCTGCGTACATCGCGACCGACTCACGAACATTCAGATGTCGCCGGATGGCAGCTACGATTTTCTGGAAACGCTGACGCTTCGGTAGAAAGTCTCGGCCGGATCGTGCGGCTAGTTCTCGAGAGCTTTGTGGATGTCGGCATCGGGAATCTTCCCTTCGCGCACGATGGTCCACTGATCGCCGTCAATCCGCACAATCGTGGAAGCCTGCGAGCCGCCGGTATCGCCCGCGTCGAGAATCAGTGGAATGCGGTCACCAAGCTGCTGAACAATCTGATGAGCATTCGAGCAGGACGGAAAGCCGGAGAGATTCGCGCTCGTTCCGGTGATCGGTCCTTCCGCGGACTCAATGAGTGCGGTAATGATCGGCGAGTTCGCCCAACGTAGCGCAACCCGCCCGGTGTTTCCCGTCACCTTCAGCGGTAGACGGCTCGTTGCAGTCACGACCAGCGTGAGCGCGCCGGGCCAGAATTCGTGCGCCAGCTTCAAAAACACGTCGGGAACGTCGCGAACCATGGTGATGGCCTGCTCGACCGAGTTCACCAAAATCGGCAGCGCCTTCGTTTCCGGGCGGCCTTTCGCGCGAAACACCGCTTCGATCGACGAGAGGTTAAAGGGATCGACGGACAATCCGTAGAACGTGTCGGTAGGTACGGCGACAACCTCGCCCCGCTTCAAGAATCCTGCGGCATACTCGATGGCTTCGTGTTCGGGTGAAGTGGATGAAATTTTCAGGACTTCGACGGGCAATTGTTCGCTCTCTGTGGGTTGCACGCCGCTCGGTGCGGGCGCGCACGACAAAACTTCCGGTAGGCAACGTAGCACAATGGCATTCAGCGAATCAAGCAAGCGAAGCCTCCATGTTGTTTTCCGGCTTTGGTTTACGACACTCCGCCCGTTTGTTAGGCTTGCTGAATGGCGCGCGATTTTCGAGAAGTACCAGCGGGTTCGCGAACGAGTTCTCCGGGCGCGAGGCAAGATCCGGCACGTTCGCATCGCGGTGCGGGTGCTGAAGCCGACGATGATTCGGTGATGACGATCACCAGCAAGGATAACCGCTGGATCAAAGCGTTTCGCGCAGGGCTCCATGGCAGCGGACCGAAAAGCGCCGAAGCGATCGCCGTCGAGGGACCGAAACTGATCGATGACGCCTTGCGGGCGGGCCTTGAAGCTGAGGCGCTGCTCGTGAGCGAATCGGGCGAGGCGGCGGCTCAACGCATCTTGTTGGCGGCGAGCACAACGGACTACGGCATCTCGCCTTCGCGCATTCTGCGCACGACGGGCAAGATTTTCGCAGCGGTAACAGGAACGGAGTCGCCGCAGGGCGTGGCGGCTTTGTTCCGCCAGCCCTCCCTTGAATTCGTTAGCGTGCTTGGCCACGGCGCGACGCCGCTGGTGCTGGTGCTCGTTGGCGTGCAGGATCCGGGGAATGTGGGAACGGCGGTGCGATCGGCTGAAGCGTTTGGAGCGACGGGAGTGATCGCCGCGCGAGGGACAGCCGACCCATGGTCGCCGAAAGCGGTGCGCGCGTCGGCAGGTTCGGCCTTGCGGATGCCGATCCTCCGGGGGCTCGCGGTTTCCGCAGTGCTCGCACAGCTTCGAATTTCGAAAGTGAAAATTGTAGCGGCGACGTCCGACGATGCCGAAAACGCTGCTTCGACGAACGAGGCGCTCTCAGGATTCGCCGGCGCTACGGCGCTATTCATCGGGAGCGAGGGCAGCGGATTGCCGCCGGAAGTAATCAAATCCTCCGACGCCACGATCGCCATTCCGATGTCTGGCTCGATCGAGTCGCTGAACGCTGGAGTGGCCGCGTCGATTCTGCTCTACGAAGCGGCTCGCCAGCGCCGCGCTGGTAAGATTTAGCCATGGGCCTGTTTCGCGCCATCCAACCCGAAGAAGAATCGCTCGCCGGGCGTCCGCTCGCGGATCGGATGCGTCCTCAGACGCTCGATGAATTCATCGGGCAAGAAGACCTTCTTGGACCCGGCAAGCCGCTGCGCGTTCAGATTGAGCGCGACGATCTCACATCGATGCTCTTCTGGGGTCCGCCGGGGTGCGGGAAGACGACTCTCGCCCGTGTGATCGCTCGCCGCACGAAGTCCGAATTCATTCCGTTCAGCGCGGTAATGTCGGGCATCAAGGAAATCAAGGAAGTAATGGCGCGTGCGGAAACGACGCGGCATCACGGCGCGCGGACGATCGTGTTTGTCGATGAAGTGCACCGGTTCAATCGCGCGCAGCAGGACGCGTTTTTGCCGCACGTGGAAGCGGGGAATATTCTGCTGATCGGCGCGACGACGGAGAATCCGTCCTTTGAAGTGATCGCGCCGTTGCTTTCGCGGATGAAGGTATACATCCTGAAGGCACACACGACGGAGCAGATCGTCACGCTGCTCGAGCGGGCGCTGGCTGACAGAGTGCGCGGGCTCGGCAACGAACACGTGCAAGCAAGTGGTGAGATTTTGGATCGAATCGCCATTCTTGCAAATGGCGACGCGCGCGCGGCATACACGACGCTCGAAGCGCTCGTACTCGGTACCGCCCCTGATGCCAGCGGCAATCGCGAACTCACGCAGGAACGGCTCGAGCACGTGCTTCAGCGCAAGCTGATGCCGTATGACAAGTCCGGTGAAGAACATTTCAACCTGATCTCCGCGCTGCACAAATCGGTGCGCAACTCCGATCCGGACGCCGCGCTCTACTGGATCGCACGCATGCTGGAATCGGGCGAGGATCCGCTGTACCTGGCGCGGCGACTCGTTCGAATGGCGAGCGAGGACATCGGCCTTGCCGAACCGCACGCCGTTCAGGTGACGATCGCCGCGATGCACGCGTTCGAGCTACTGGGGCATCCGGAAGGCGACCTTGCGCTCGCGCAGGCCGCCGTATATCTTTCGCTCGCTCCGAAGTCGAACGCGGTTTACAAGGCGCTCGGCACGGTCCGCGAAGATTTGCAGGCCACAATGGCCGATCCCGTGCCGCTCCACTTGCGAAACGCGGCGACCGGTTTGATGAAAAACGTGGGTTACGGCAAAGGCTATCAATACGCGCATGACGTCGAGGAGAAAGTGACCGACATGACGTGCCTGCCGGAGGCGCTCGCCGGGCGGACGTACTACAAGCCGACCGATCAGGGATTCGAACAACGCATCCGGCAACGACTCGAGGAAATTCGCCGCATCCAAAGAAAACAGGCAGAGCCAAAAGGACAGGGATGAACACCGAGACGTCGAAACGGTTTTTGGTGCCAGTGGTCGCCGGCGCTGCGCTGCTAGTTCCCTTCCTTGGGCTGGCGCAGTCGAAGGCGCTGATGACGATCGAGGAGGACGTGCAAGCGTTCTCGATTGCGCCAGACAACACGATCGCGTTCGCGACGCAACGCATCAAGCGCATCAAGAAAGCCTACGTAGAGCACGACGATTTCTGGATCGCCGATGACGGCGGGCACCATAAGAAGATCATCGACGGCGAAAAATTCATGCCGACCGACAAGCAGCTGAGCTATCAGGTGGAGTCGCTGACGTGGTCGCCAAATTCCCAGAAGCTGATCGTGAAGATGGACACGTCGGAAATCGCGCAGCCACAAGGCACCGTGGTGATGCAGCTCGATACACAGCAGACGGTGCGGCCGAACACGGTGCTGTACCTGATGGACCGCGAGGGGCATGACATTCCCATCAAAAACGCGAAAGAGCAGACCATCGAGAACGCGTACAACGGTGCGTGGGGCGCCGACAGTTCAACGCTGCTCTACATGACCAAGCCGAGCGGCACGTTTGGCGAGATTACGGCTATGAAGCCTGAGGAAGGCACGGAAAAGAAACTTTTCGAGGGAATCACATTTCGCGCGCTGGTGTGGGACACACCGCGGAATCATGCGTTCGCGATCATGGAGAGCTTGAAGACGCTCGGCGTGCCGAAGATGGTGGAACTCGACCTGAAGAATCAGACGATTCGCGAGCTGTTTTCCGTGGACGCGTTTGCGGGCTATTTGTCCGTGTCGCCGTCAGGAAACAAGATCGCTTACTTCCGAGACGGAGACACGCTCGAAGTGCACGACCTGACGAGCAAGCAGAAGCCAGCGACGGTGCGTGTGGCGATTGGCGAGTTCGGCTGGAACAAGGACGAGCTGAGCGTGCTGCTGAAGCGCGGCGACCCGCAACAGTCGAGCGATTTGCTTTGGGTGGGGTTGTACAGCGGAGAGTTCGATCCCTTCTACCACAGCCTCGAGTTCCACTCGTTTCAGGTGGCGCCGGACGGCAGCGCGGTGGCTGTGACGCAGCCCGGGAAGCGAGCACTTTCGCTTTATCCGCTGCACTAGCTGCGCGAGATTACCGTTTGTTACTCTTCCAGTGCTCTTTCAACATGCAGCGGTCCATCACGACCGCTAAGCCAGCTTGACGTGCGCGTTCGGCGGCGGGTTCATTCACCACGCCTTCCTGCATCCACACCGCTTTCGCTCCGACACGAATCGCAGACTCGACAATTTCAGGTACAAACTCCGGTCGCCGAAACACATCGACGACGTCGATTTTTTCGGAAACGTCTTCGAGTTTCGCGTAGGCGCGCTCGCCGAGAACTTCAGTTTCCGCGGGATTCACGGGGATGATGCGGTAGCCGGCGGACTTGAGATATTTGGCTACGCCGTGGCTCGGGCGGTCGGGACGGCTCGAAAGCCCGACGACGGCGACGGTGCGCGCTTCCTTAAGGAGCTTTGCGATCGTCTCGGCTTCCTGGGCGGAGTCCGGCTGAAACCGAAGAGCGCAGGACGGCGAATCTTTCGCGTCGCTCATCGTCAATCGCTAACGAGGTTTTCTCGGGCCGCGGAAGTTGCCGGAGTTCGGTCGTGGACCGCCCGGACCGCCGCGCTTCGGGCCGCGCGGACCACCGAGTTTCGGTCCTTTGCCGAATTTTCCGGGGCCTTTGGGTTTGTCGAATCCGCCAGGTCGCGCCGGACGGGCTCCTTCGCCACTTTGGCCGGGCCGACTTGATTTGCCGAAGCCGCCTTGTTGCGGGGGGCGGCCTCCCTGACTGCCTTGGCCCGGGCGGAACGATTTGCCGCCACTGAATGGGCGGTCGCCGCTACCTCCGCTGCCGAAGGATTTCTTGCCGCGGAACGGCTTGTCGCCACCGAACTGCTGCCCTTCTCGACGCGGACGGTCCGAGCCGAAATTCTTGGGGCGAGGGCCGCCACTTTGTGCGAAGCTGCCGCGATTCTCACCCTGAGGCGGGCCTTTGCGCTCCCACGGACGGCCAGAGCTCGGGGGACGGCCGCCGCGTGGTGAATCGCCGCTGCCGAACGGACGTTCGCGGTCGAACGGCCGGTCCGGACGCGACGGTCCGCTGCTGCCAAACCGCTTCCCGCCGAACTTTTTGTCGCCAAATTTCTTGTCACCGAATTTTCTGTCGCCGAACTTCTTATCCCCAAACTTCCTATCACCCATCGGGCGATTGCTGAAGGACGGACGCGTGTCGCCGCCTTGGCCTTGTTGTGTCCCTGGGCGGCGATCGAAGCGTTTCGGACCTCGATTCCAACGTTGTGCGTTCGGACGATGCTCGGAGCGAGCCGGAACAAATTGCGGGCGCGAATGAACTTCGTGCGACGGAACTTTCACGTCCTCGAACTCACCTGCGGGCGGCGCAGGTTCGTTCGTGTCAACGAGCGACTTCCGCAGCGTTGAGAGTTCGGCGCTCGAAAGCTCGCGATGTTCGCCGGGGCCGAGCGATTCGAGCGCAACGTTACCGATCTTGATGCGCTTGGTCTTCTCCACGGGATGGCCGGTCTGGAACAGACGATTGCGCAGCGCGTCACGACGGGCGTCTGAAATCGTGACCTCGTACCACGGGGCGTCACGCCCCTTCAGGCGAGAAATGTGCGCGCCGGTTACGCGTGCGAAATTCTCGATTTCCTGGAAGGTGAGAAGCGACTTAAGCTTCAGCTCGTAGGTCTGCGGCAGGTGATGCGACTTGAGCATCGCGTTCGCGAGTTCGCCGTCGTTAGTGAGGAATACCAGGCCCATCGCGTGATATTCGAGGCGGCCGACGGGAAACACGCGGTGAGAGACGCCGTGTAGCAGATCGGTTAGCGAGCGACGGCCTTCCGGGTCGCTCATCGTCGAGACGACCTCCGGCGGCTTGTTGAGAACCATGTACACGCGGTCGGTTTCGGGGTGCAGCAGCTTTCCGGACACTTTGATGTGGTCCTTGGCTTCGTCGGCTTTGGTGCCGAGTTCGGTGACAGTCTTTCCGTTCACGGTAACGAGGCCGGATTTGATCAGCTCTTCGGCGTGGCGGCGCGAGGCGATTCCGGCGCGGGCGATGATCTTCTGGAGTCGTTCCTGCATGGCTTAGGCTTCGCTCGGCGTGTCAGCCGAGCCGTGCGTGCCGGTGCCCGCGGATGCGGC
>JBEKJW010000126.1:0-13027 GCA_050011035.1 Candidatus Acidiferrales bacterium | reverse complement strand
CCATGTCGCCGGGACTGCCGGCCTGATCGCTGATACGGCGCGGAATTTTTGCGAGGATACCCGCCGTGATCTCCGGCATTGGCGTTTCCGGTGGTCCACCAATGGCAGCCGCCGCGGCAGTGCTGAGCCCAGGATCGACGACTTCGATTTTCACCTGGAAGTTGCCCTTTGCGGCTCCGGCATCGCGCAAGCTTTGGTTGATGCCGAGAAAGAGCCGGCCGCCAATCGGCGCCTCATATTCGAGCGATTCACCGACGGCGAAGGCTTGCGCGCCTTCGTCCGAGCCCAGCCGGCCAATCAGCTCACCGTGGCCGCCGTTGGTGACGGCGTATTCGTGGATCAGATCTTCGAAACTTCGTTCGAGGCCGTTCGGGCCGAATGTTTTCCCGTCAGGATGTTTTTTGTCGGGCGGGTACGTGATCGTCCCGGTCGCAGTGATTTTCAGCTTCTCACCGGTGCGTAGATCGATTTTCGTGTCGACCCACTGCTTGCCCGCGTCGACATCCACTTGAAACGCCGTGGCGTTGGGAGCCGCGGCCCGAGTGGAGGACGGGGGGGACGGCGTTTGAGCAACGACCGTCCGCGTTCGCGCACACATGCAGATCATAGCGACCGCAAGTAGTGCAAACGTCTTACGCATCTTCGTCCTCTTTCTGAGACGAAAATCCTAGTTGCCTGACAGATTCTTCGGGGAATGTTTATTCAGAGTGCTCAGCAAGGTCCCGGCGCACGCCGGAGGGGGCACAACGCCCTTGAGCACGATGTCTTTCGCGTCGAGTGGCTTGCCGTAGAGCGATGTGTTTCCGTCGTTGTCAGCCCGAAGCGTGGAACCGGTGAGCGAGATGCCGGCGAAAATGCCACGCGCTCGCGAGTACGAAAGAACTTCCGCGCGCATGGTGACGTCGGTTTCAGCGGACGCCGTGCGGCCCACCGGGCCTGCAGCCACGGACGCGTCGCCTCCGAGTTTTACCTTGCTCGAAAGAATGCTGCTTGCGGCGCGCGTATTCATAAGCAAGAGCACGAAGTCGGTAGCCTGGCCGCCGATCTGGAAGCCGAAGCTGCCGCCTTCGAGCGCCATCATCGTGGGAGCGCCCCACGGTCCTTGAAAATTGTCGCCGCTGCGGCAGGTCATCAGGCCGCGGCCGTAGCTCGCGCCGACGATGAACGCTCCTTTGATGACCGACGGCATCACGACCACGCAATCGGCCTTATCGATGACGTTCTGAGGGATGTCATCGGGAATATCCATAATTTCTTTGGCCACTTCACCGGCGCTTTCGATCCGGTCGCATTCCTTCGAATCAGCGGCAGGTACGGGCAGCGCCATAATGGCGATCAGGCCCAGGGCGAGAAAATTCTTCTTCATTCTTCCTCCAGGATTGGTTTGAATCCGAACTTGGGCAGTGGGTTGGACGTTGGGACTCGAATATGCACGTGCCGAAACAGGCAGAATCAGGCACTTCCGGGAGGATACACGCCGCGGACCGTACGGGCAACCGAATCGCGCCTCGCGGCGACTCCGGAGCTTCCAACGCTATTTACATCGGGGCCGAGTTTACCTACCATGTCGGTTGCTTTCAGTGTCGCGTCTGGGCGCGCCGCCCCGCACTTTTGCGCTCGGATCCAATAAAACACACACACCATGCCCAGAGCTCCCAGACTTGTTGTGATTGAACCGAACGGCGTGAGGCGCGAGGTTTCGATCGCGACGACCCCGTTCCGCATTGGCCGGCAAGCCGGCAACGAATTGACGCTGCGCGACAGCCGCATCAGCCGGCAGCAGGCGCAGATCGTGTCGGTGAACGGCGCGATGGTGCTAGAGGACATGGGCAGCCGTCACGGCACGTTCATCAACGGCGAAAAGTCGCTTCGCCACGAGCTGCACCCGAAGGACCGCGTGGACTTCGGGATGGCGGATTCCTACAAGTTGATCTATCTCGGCGAGGGCGCGACGATTGAGGAATTGGTCGAGCGCGTGGAAGCGCCGGCGCCGACGCAGTCCGGCTCGCGCGAGCTGTATCACCTGGGCGTGCTGCTCGAAGTGGCGCGGACGCTGGGAACGGGACTTTCGCTGGAAGACGTGCTCACCGCTGTCGTGGACGCCGCGATCCAGCTGACGCGCACCGAACGCGGCGTTCTGCTGCTTGCGAACGACAACGGCGAACTGCAGATGATCGTGGCGCGCGACTCGCAACGCGGGACGCTGCGGCCGGATCAGTTGCAGGTGTCGCAGTCTGTCGTGAAGAAGGTAGCGCAGACGCGCCGCGAGCTGATCGTTAGCGACACGGGCGAGGGCGGGATGAACCAGCAGGAATCCGTCGCCCGTCTCGAGTTGCACACGGTGGTAGCGATTCCAGTCGACAAGCTGCCTGTGATTGAAACTCTCGACGCGACGATTTCGACGCGGCAGGGCGAACTGCTTGGCGTGCTTTATCTCGACAGCCACGTGCCGTCGAGCGCGTTCTCCGATCTCGACCGCGAAGTGCTGCGTACGCTGGCGCGCGAAGCGGCCACGGTTGTCGAAAATGCGCGGCTCTTCGCATCTTCTCGCGCCAAGCAGCGGCTCGATCACGAGATCGAAATCGCCAGCCAGATTCAGAAGAATTTGCTGCCCAAGGCGTTGCCCAACCTGCCGAACGTGGCCGTGGCAGGCTCGACGCTTTCTTGCCACTCGGTCGGCGGAGATTGCTTCGACGTGATTGAACTTGGCGGCGGCCGCCACGGGTTCTTTGTGGGCGACGTTTCGGGCAAGGGAATTTCCGCCGCGCTGCTTGCGACGCTGCTACAGGGCGTCTTCTTCACCACGGCCGCGATGGACATTTCGCTGCCCGGCGTTTTCTCGCGCGTGAATCAATACCTGTGCGAGCGCAGCGGAGAAGACCGCTATGCGACTGTGTTTTACGGGATTTTGGACAAGATGGGCCGCTTCGAGTACGTGAACGCGGGGCACGTGCCGCCGCTGCTGAAGCGCAAGAAGGGCGGCCTCGAAGGGCTTGGCTCGGCGAATTTCCCGGTGGGCATGTTCCCGGAAGCGGAATACCAAAGCTCGCGGATCCAGGTGGATCCTGGCGATTTTCTGGTGATCTACACGGACGGTGTCTCTGAAGCGTCCAACACGCAGAACGAGCTTTTTGAAGAGGCGCGGCTCCGCCAGATCGTCGAGGACTTCAAGGGCACCAACGTGACGGAACTCGGCGACGCGATCCGCGAAGGCATGCGCAATTTCACGCTGGGCGCCGCCCAGTCCGACGACATTACTATCATGGTGATCGAATACAAGGGAAACGCATGATCAAGCGGAAGCCAGCGAAAAAACCCGCTCCCGCCAAAAAACCGCTTCCGCTGGACCACGCACTTGCCAAGCTCAATACCGAAACCGATCCCGGAGAAGTTGCCGCGCAAATTGTGAGTCTGCTGGCGCCGGGCGTTGTAGCGGGCGCGCGGATGTGGCGCATCGCAAATAACGCGCTGGTTGTGTGGCGCGAAAGCGGCGAGCTGCCCGAAGCCGAGCGCGGGAAGATCGAAAAAGTCCTGCAAGGAAAGAGCGGCTCCGCGAACGGCAATCACATCTGGATGCTGGGCCGCGGCGACGTGCCCGTGGGAATCCTCGAACTACATCCGGCCGGCAAGCTGCCTGCGAAAAATTCGGAGTGGCTCGAACTGTTCCGCCGCTATGCGGAAATCGCGCTCGAGAGCAGCGAACGGCGCAACGCGTTGATCGAGATGTCGACGATTGTAGAGGCCACCAAGCGGCTTAACTCGACGCTCGATCTTGCCGAACTGCTCAACATTATTCTGCAGCTCACCACGAGGCATACCGGCGCCGAACGCGGCACGGTGTTTCTGGTGGATCGCGACGCCGGCGAAATCTGGTCGCTCGTTGGGTTGGGCCTCGACCAGCACGAAATTCGGTTGCCGATCACCAAGGGCATTGCGGGCTGGGTGGCGACGCACGGCGAGACGGTAAATCTCGAAGATGCGTACAACGATCCGCGCTTCGAACCCGAAGTCGATCTTCGCCTCGGATTCCGAACCAAATCGTTGCTGTGCCTGCCGATACGCAGCAAGAACGACGAAGTGATCGGCGTGCTGCAGCTGCTGAATAAAAAGAACGGAGCGTTCACGCGCGCCAACGAAAACCTGCTAAGCGCGATTTCCGACCACGTGGCTCTCGCGCTTGAAAACGCGCAGCTCCACCGCGACTTGCTGCACAAGCAGCGCATGG
This sequence comes from Candidatus Acidiferrales bacterium, assembly GCA_050011035.1. Lineage (GTDB taxonomy): Bacteria > Acidobacteriota > Terriglobia > Acidiferrales > UBA7541 > Palsa-295. The sequence goes on along the minus strand of JBEKJW010000126.1, from coordinate 8,802 downwards.
AGCGTGATCTGGCGCTCGCGCGCAGCATCCAAGTGGGACTGCTTCCGGACCGGCCGCCCAAGCTCGAAGGATTCGAAGTCGGCGTGTCGCACCGGCCATCACTTGAGGTTGGCGGCGACTACTATGACTTTATTCCGCTGACCGCGGACACGATGCTGATCGTCGTGGCGGACGTGGAAGGCAAAGGCGTGGGCTCGGCGATGGTGATGGCGAACCTCCAAGCCACGCTACACGCGCTGCTCGCTCATGTGCACGCGCTCGAACGGCTCGTCGAGTCGCTGAGTGACATGATGCTCGCCGATACGCGCGGTCAAAAATTCATGACCATGTTCATCGGCTTGCTCGACCGGACGCACCGTTCGCTGCACTACGTGAATGCCGGGCACGTGCAACCGGCCGTGATTCGCGCGACGGGCGGAGTCGATTACCTTACCGAGGGCGGTATGGTGGTGGGACTTTTTCCCGGCGTCCGCTACGAGCGCGGGCACGTGAAGCTGCATCCGGGCGACATTGTGGTGGCGTGCACGGACGGAATAACGGAAGCGGACAACGTGAAAGAGGAAGAGTACGGATCGGGACGGCTCATTGAACTCGTCGCGCGTGAGCGCAAGCACTCGGCGGAAGAAATCGTTCAATCGGTGCTGACGGAAGTGGACGAATTCTCGCGCGGCGGCCAGCACGAAGACGATCGCGTGATCATGATTTTGAAGGTTACGTAGCCCGCCTGCTAGGTGCTCGTTTGTTACGATCCCGTCGAAGAGTAACGGCGAGATCCGAGATTCCACAGCGTTATCGCAATCCCCAAAAATACAATCGCAACGACCGGAACGAGCGGCGCGTAGCTCGGTGAGACGCTACGGCCGAGGATTCGCACGCTCGGGTAAAACGACGCGAGGCCGAACGGAATAATCCAGCAAAGGAAAAACTGCACCACTCCGCTGTATATCGAAAGCGGGTAGCGGCCGAACGCGATCACGTTCCAGACGGGTGGGTGGACGCCGATGCGGTCTTCGAACCAGAACGAGACTGTAGAGAGAATCAGAAAGACCGAGATGTAAATCACCGCTCCGCATAACGCGAAGAAGATGACTAGCACAAGGCGCGTCGGAGTCCACGGCGTGCCGAGGCGGTGCATGGCCCACGCCATGCAGAAGGTGCCGGTCGCGACTTCCTGAAACGACTCGATCCGAAAAGTTTCGAACATCACCTGGAACAGGGAAGAAACAGGGCGCAGCAATACGCGGTCGAATTTTCCTTCGATGATGAAGTTGTTGCCGAACTCGTAGAGATTCATGCTGAGGACGTTGAACATCCCGTACGGCACGAGCGAGAAGCCGTAAAGAAAAAGGACTTCCTCGAAGCGCCATCCGGCCAGCTGCGTTGCGCGCTGGAACAGAATGATGACGAATCCCAGGCCGAAGAGCGTGGCGGCGAAGCTGGTGACAAGGCTGACGAGGAAATCGCCGCGATAGCTGATGCGCACCTTCGCGTATTGCGAGAAGTAGTCGGCGACGAGCAAGGCGTGTCGTTTGAATTGCCAGGCGAATTCGGCGAGCGCGGTTCGCTCACGCTGCAGACTGGCCGTCACCGCCGATCCTGCGTTCCGCTCGATGGGGTTATCCGCCATGAATGGTGATCTTCTTCGCGCAGCGATTCCACCAAAGATGCGCGGCGCACAGCAGAATTAGAACCCACGCCCACTGCGCTGCGACGGCGCGTAGCGCGTCCGTGCCATTCAGCTTTCCGAGATAAATCTGCAGCGGCGCGTATGCAATGTACTGGAACGGAAGCCACGCAAGCACGCGTTGCGCCGGCGCAGGGAAGAACGTCATCGGGACGAGCAGCCCGGAGAGCAGCTCGATCAGCCAGAACTTCGCGCGAATCAACGCAAGGATCGATTTCAGCGGCACAGCGCATGTCCCAATCATGAAATTAATCGCGCCCATCAAAAAGAAACTGCCGAGAACTGTGACCAGAAACAGCGCGAAGTTCTGGCGCGACGCGGGCGCCTGCACCGGAAATACGAAACCGACCACGATCGCCGTCGGCAGCGTGAGCAGAATCAGTCGAAACGCCGACTCTCCCATCGCGCGCGCGATCCACATCCACTGAATCGAGACGGGCTTGATGAAGTCCATCGCGATTTTGCCTTCGATCACTTCGTAAGCCATTTCCTGGTCGATCGTGTTTGTATAAAACGAGCGGATGATCCAGCCCACGCTGACGTAGGTGATCATCTGCGTCAGGTTGTAACCACCAATGGCGCGGCCCGAACTGTAGACGGCGCTCCAGATGAAGTAGTAGACCGTGACGTTCAGGAAGTAGGTGACGATGCCGGTGAAATAGCGCAGCCGGAAGGCAAGGATGTTGACGAAGCCGACGCGCGAAAATTCGACATACGGCGCGAGCGCCTGCGCCCAACTGCTCATGCCGGCACCTCTAGGCGTGCTTCGCCGGCGTAGATGCGCTTGATGATCTCTTCAATGGGCTCGTCTTCGATCAGCAGGTCGCGAACTTCCACGGCGTCGAGGATTTGGCGGATCAGGTCGGACGTCGACACGTTCACTCGATCGAAGCGAATCCGGTAGGTCATCTCGTCGACCCGTTCAAGGTCAAGGCCATCACGCGAAAAGGCCGAGAGAGCGCCGGCCTGTGCGCGGTCCTTCAAGGCAAATTTGATTTGCTTGACGCGCAGAAGCTGCTGCTTGAGTTGCGCGAGCTGTCCGTCGTAAAGCACCTTGCCGTGGTCGATGATCATAATGCGGCGGCAGAGTTCCTCGATGTCGTCGAGGTCGTGCGTCGTGAGCAGTACCGTAGTGCGGAATTCACGGTTGATGGTGCGGAGGAACTGGCGGATGTGGTGTTTCGCCACCACGTCGAGTCCGATGGTCGGCTCGTCGAGAAACAGCAACAGGGGATTGTGAAGCAGCGCGGCGGCGATATCGCAGCGCATGCGTTCGCCGAGTGAAAGCTTGCGCACGGGAGTGTGCAGGTAATCGCGGATATTCAGGATTGCGTCGAACTGCTCCATGCGCGCATCGAAATCACGTTGGGGCACGTCGTAAATGCGGCGCAGTAGCTTGAAGGATTCGATGACGGCAATGTCCCACCAGAGTTGCGTGCGCTGGCCGAAGACAACGCCAATCGTTTTCACGTACTGGCGGCGCTGACGGTACGGCACGTAGCCGTTGATGCGAATCTCACCTGAGGACGGCACCAGGATGCCGGTGAGCATCTTAATTGTGGTGGATTTGCCGGCGCCGTTGGGCCCGATGTAGCCGACCATCTCGCCGCGATCGATTTCAAAGCTAACGCGCTCGACCGCAGCGACGGTGCGATACTCGCGGACGAAAAGGTTTTGAATCGAGCCCCACACGCCTTCGCGGCGTTTGAAGGAACGGAAGTTTTTCGAGAGGTCGCGGACGTGAATCAGCGGGTCGTCGCTCATGCGGCATCCAATTTAGCATCGGATGCCGGCGGCGCGTGGCGCGGTTCAGGATTTAGGCTCGGCGACAGGTGGGACAATGCTTTGCGTCGATGTGCTCGGTGTCGGATTCGAACATGTTGTTGCAGGTTACGCAGACGCGGTGGATTCGCTGCGCAGGTTTTCGAGCGTCGCTAGGAGCTTGCGCGTGGTCTTCGCCGTGTTCGTGTTTCGAATCGTGATCGCGCATAGGCTCACTGTATCATCATGCGACGCGCCGGTGACGCCGGAGCGCATTCACGGCGTTTGCTGAGGCGCGCGTAGAACGCCTCTGTTACAATTTTTCAACGTTGGAGGTATTTCGCGCCGAAAGGCGTGCGGAATTCATGGCGGAACAAAAATCACGAAAATGGATCGTGTGGGTTGTAGTGGCCGTACTGGCATTCGCGGCGCTGATTTCCCTCACCACCCACCGCCAAGCCGCCCCCGTTGTGCCGGTCGCGGCGGTGACGCGCGACAACTTGATTTCCTCGATTTCGAGCAACGGCAAAGTTGAGCCGGTTGCGCCGACGATTGCTTACGCGCAGTTTCCCACATTTGTGAGCGAAGTGAAGGCCACGGAAGGCCAGCCAGTGAAGAAGGGGCAGCTGATACTGGTGCTTGATTCGGCTGACGTGCGTTCGCAGCTTTCGCAAGCGCGCGCCGATCTGATTACGGCGGAAAGCGACTTGAAAAACGCTACGGGCGGCGGGCCGCCGGATGAAATCGCGCAATTGCAGGGCGACCTGGCGAAAGCGCAGACGCAAGTCGCGACTCTCACGAAAAAGCAGCAGGATCTCCAGGATCTTCTCGCAAAGAAAGCGGCGACGGAAACCGAAGTCGCGGACAACGACGCGGCGCTGGCAAACGCGCGGACGACTGTCGCGACGATCCAACAGAAACAACAGGCGCTCGCGACGCGATCGAGCGTGAACCGCGAGGCCTCCGTGCTGCACGTAACGCAGTCGCGGGACACGATCGCGGCGCTGGAACAAAAAATCCGCTCCGCGACGGTGATCGCGCCGAGCGACGGAACGCTTTATTCGCTGCCTGTGCGCAAGGGCGATTACGTGAAGGTGGGCGACACGCTCGCCGCCATGGCGGACCTGTCGCACGTTCGCGTGCGCGCGTTTATTGACGAGCCTGACCTTGGGTCGCTGGCCGAAAATCAGGCCGTTCAGGTGACGTGGGATGCGTTGCCAGACAAAGTATGGTCGGGGAAGGTCGAACAGGTGCCGAAGCAAGTGGTTCCGCGAAATTCGCGCAGCGTCGGCGAGGTGCTTTGTTCGGTGGACAATTCGAAGATGCAGCTACTGCCGAACGTCAACGTCGAAGTGCGCATCGTGATTCACGACGTGCGCGACGCCGTGGCTGTGCCTCGCGCAGCCGTGCGCTCGCTGAAAGGCCAACGTTTCGTCTTTCTGTACGATGGCGCCGCGGTGCACCGGCGCGATATACAAGTGGGCGTTGCGAGCTCGGCGAATTATCAGGTGCTTTCCGGATTGCAGGTAGGCGATCGCGTGGCTGAGCCGCCCACGGGTGTGGAGCTGGAAGATGGGATGAAGATTCGAGCGACGGAGGCAAAATGAACTTGCGTCATGTGCGCATCGCAGCAGCATTTGCAGCGGGAATTTTCGCGGCGGCGGTACCGTTCGCGGCAAACGCCGCCGGCGTGAACGCCGCAGCGGCTGTGAGTGCGTTGCCCGATGCCACCGCGCAAATTCAAGCGGCGCAACGCCAGTTCAATTCCGGCAGCTACTCCGGGGCAATCTCGACGCTCCAGGGCGCCGTTTCGCAGAATCCGTCGAGCGCCGAAGCCTACTACTGGCTCGGCCGCTGCTACTACGAATTGAAAGACTACGACAACGCGATCACGGCGGCGGAGAAGTCGGTCACGCTCGATCCGAAGAATTCGATTTTTCACGAATGGCTGGGACGCATCTACGGCGGCAAAGCCGACCGCGACCGCAGCTTTTCTTACGCGCGCAAAGTGAAAAAAGAATTCGAGACGGCGGTGCAGCTCAATCCCGCGAACATCGACGCCCGGCGCGACTTGGAAGATTACGAGATTCAGGCGCCGTGGGTCGTCGGTGGGAGCAAGGACGACGCGAAGGCCCAGATGGACGCGATCGTAGCGCTTGATCCCGTCGAAGGCGACCTTGCGCGAGCGATGTACGACGACGAGGCCCTGAAAAAGCCCGATGCCGCAGCGAAGGATTATCACGACGCGCTCGCGGCGAACCCGAAGAAGATCGAGCCGTATCTCGACGCGCTGGCGTTTTATCAAAAAGAGAACAAGGCGCCCGAAATGCAGGCCGCGATTCAGCAGGCTTCGCAGGTCGCGCCCAATGATCCGAGGCTCACTTACTATCGCGGCGTGGCGCTCGTCATCGCGAACAACAATCTCGCGGACGCAGAGAAGGATTTGAAAGCGTATCTCGCGAGCACTCCGGAACGCAGCGATTGGCCATCTCACGCATCGGCGCGCGAGTGGCTGGGCCGGCTCTATGAAGCCCAGGGCAAACGATCCGAGGCGGCGGAGCAGTATCGCGCGGCGTTGCAGCTCGATCCTGACCGCAAGGAAGCCAAGGCGCGCCTGCAGAATCTCGAAAAAGGCTCCAAGTAGCGAGATCCGGAGTTTCGACATCACCGCGCGCCCAGCGCGCATCTGATTGAACGATGGCTTCTTTCATTCCAGCGCTGAAGAACAAGCCCGTCTTTCTGGGTGAGACGTGGAGTCTCGCGCTCCAGGCGCTTCGCGCGAACAAAATTCGCGCGATGCTCACGATGCTCGGAGTGATTATTGGCAGCGCGTGCATCGTGCTCGTAGTCACGGTCGCCCTCACTGCTAAACGCTACATCGTGGGGCAGATCGAAGCTGTCGGTTCGAATTTGATTGTCGCCGAGGCGCTCAGCCCGGGTGCCGACCGGCCCGAAACCATCGGCGACCAGATTAATCCGGGCGACCTAGACGCTGTGTTGCGCGACATACCACAAGTGGTGCAGGCCGCGGGCACGCACGACATCGCGATGAGCGTGACGGTCGACGGGCAGGAACGCCCTGTGAACCTGGTCGGCGTCACCGACGGCTTTCAGGAGATCCGCAAACTTCTGATCATAAAAGGGCGTTATTTCGATCAGGACGACATGCTGACGCGCGCGAAAGTCTGTCTTCTCACGCAAAAGCTTGCCGACCTGATCTATCCGAACGAGGATCCGGTCGGCAAAGATATCCGCGTCGGCGACCTGCATTTTTCGGTGATCGGAGTGTTCCGGGAGCGCGTATCGACGTTCGGTCTTACGGAAATCACGCCCGAATCGTTGATCATTCCGTTCCCGCTGATCAAGGACTACACCGGGACGGATTTCTTCAAGTCGTTCTATGCCCAGGGAGACTCGCCCGAGAACGTCGACGCAGAAACGGAAGCGATCAGCCAGTTACTCGAGAGCCGTCACCGGCCCGGCGCGAAATATCGCGTTCAGAATCTTTCGGGGATCTTGCAGGCGGCACGGTACATCTCGATGGCGATGACCGGCGTGCTGATCATCACTGCGTTGATCGCGTTGACAATCAGCGGTATTGGCATCATGAACATCATGCTCGTCACGGTAACGGAACGCACGCGCGAGATCGGCATTCGCAAAGCCATAGGTGCGCCCCGCGATGCGATTCTTTATCAATTTTTGATGGAGGCGATCATGATCAGCGGCACGGGCGCGATTATCGGCATCGCCATCGCGCTCGCGATTCCGGCGGTCATCAACTTTGTGCTAACGCTCGTGCCGGAAGCGGCCGGTGTACACATTCCGGTGTCGGGGATGTCTGTGATCATGGCGTTTTTGGTATCGTGTTCGACTGGGCTGCTCTTCGGATTTTTGCCCGCGAATCGCGCGGCACGGCTGCATCCAACGGAATCGTTGCGTTATGAATAAGAAACTCGGGCGCGCACTCGGAATCGCTACTCTGGCGCTGCTCTGGCTGTCAGGCGCGCACGCGCAAACGGCGCAATCGCAGCAGCAGCCGGCTTCGGCCGCCACAGCGGAAGATGCCGGCACGCTGACGATGCGTCACGCGATTGCACTCGCGATACAAAACAGCCGCGACCTCACTTTGGCTCGCGTTCAGTACCGCGTCGCGGCCAACGCAGCGGGAGTCGACCGCGCCGCGTTTATGCCGAATCTTTACACTGGCTCCGGCGCCGCCTACACCTACGGCTTTCCTTCCATCGGCGGCGGCCCGCCGGCCATTTTTCAGCTGAACTACCAGCAGGACATCTTCAATCCGGTGTTCAAGGCGCAGCAGCGCGCGGCGGAAGAGCACGCCAAGTCGATGAAGCTGGAAATCGACCACGCGCGCGACAGCGTGATCGTCCGCACAGCTGAGACCTACCTGGAGCTCGCCAAAGTGCGCCACTCGCTGGACCTGCTTCGCGCCGAACAGGTGAGCGCCGAAAAAATCGTCGGCGTCACGCGCGACCGCGTCACCGCCAATCAGGAACTCCCGATCGAAGAGACGCGCAGCGAACTCACAGCCGCTCGCGTCAACGAGCACATCATCAAGCTCGAAGGCCGCGACGCCTCGCTCACTGAGCAGTTACGCGATCTCACCGGCTTGCCGGATTCCGATTCGCTAGTGGTTGAGACAGAGGAACCTTCATTCTCTACTGACCTGCAAGCCAGCCAGCTTGCGGACCTGGCAATGCACTCCGACCCCACCATCCAGGAAGCGATCAATGATCGCGACGCACAACAACAAATCCTGCGCGGTGCGAAGCTTGCCTATCTGCCCACTCTCGCGTTCGTCGGGGAATACAGCATCCTCAGCACATTCAACAACTACGACAAGTATTACCAGCCCAATTCGTTTCAGCGAAACAACATCAGCGCCGGCGTGCAGATCAATATTCCAATCTTCTCGGCAAAGACCCGCGCGAACGTCGCCCTTGCAAAGAGCCAGCTGGAGCAATCCGAAGCCCTGCTTGGCAATAAACGACAAGAAGTAAGGCTGGACGTGCTGCAGAAAGAGCGTAACGTTCGCGAGCTTACCGCATCGAAAGAAGTGGCCCGGCTGGACCTGAAACTCGCGCAGCAGACCATGGAGCTGTCGCAGGCGAAATTCGAGCAAGGCAATTTGACGCTTCGCGACATCGAACAATCAAGGCTGGACGAGAGCGACAAGTGGGTCGCATTTCTCGACGCCGATTTCGCCCTCCAGCGGGCCCAATTGGGCCTATTGCAGGCGACGGGGCAACTGGCTAAGGTGTTTCAGTAGAGCACTCGAGGCGCAAACCCACGCTTGGGGTATCTCCTAATATCGAGTAAAATAAGCGTTGCACTTA
>JBEKJW010000125.1:0-13071 GCA_050011035.1 Candidatus Acidiferrales bacterium | reverse complement strand
CGCGGGGGGCGTTCGCCGCCGCCGGTGGCCGGGGCGCTCTCCAGGGTGCGCACGGCAGCCGGGGCGTCGCTGAGTGAGGATTGCGACGAGGCAGCGGCCGCGGCTTGCGGGGCGGGCACGGGATGATGCTGCGCAGAGCTGCCCGGTCCTGCGCCGGGTGCCGACGCTGAAGTTGAAGGGCTGCGCGTGGGTTGCGGTTCACCGCGATCGTCGCAGCGGCCGAAAATCATTTTGCCAGCTGTGGTTTGGTGGACTGAGGTGACGGTGATGTCGATGGTTTTGTTGATGAGCTTACGCGCGCCATCGACGACGACCATGGTGCCGTCATCAAGATACGCAACGCCCTGATTGTATTCCTTGCCTTCGCGAAGGATGAAGACGCGCATGGTTTCGCCAGGAAGGACCACGGGTTTGAGCGCGTTCGCGAGTTGATTGACGTTGAGAATTTCGATGCCCTGGAGCTGCGCGACTTTATTGAGATTGAAATCGTTGGTGACGATTTTTGCGTCGTAGCGCTTGGCGAGTTCGATGAGTTTCAAATCGACTTCGGCGACTTGAGCGAAATCGTCTTCGGCGATTTGGACTTCGAGGTGCGCCATCTTCTGAATGCGCTGAAGCACTTCGAGACCACGGCGCCCACGCTGACGCTTCAGCGGATCGGCGGAATCGGCGACGAGCTGCAATTCATGCAGAACAAATTGCGGAATGATGATGGTGCCGTCGAGAAATTGCGCTTCGGCGATGTCCGCAACGCGGCCGTCGATGATGACGCTGGTATCGAGCAGCTTGACGGCGTGCTTGGTGCTGCGTTCGCTGCCGAATACGCCGCCGAAGGCCTGCAGGTTGAGCATGTCGCCTTTATTCGCGCCGAGTACGAGGCCTATGTAGGCCATGACGAGAAATGCGGCGAGGCTGCAGAAGGAGCGCGTGCTCTCCGGCATCGTGGTGTGCGTGAGAATCAGCGAAGTGAGATACGCGCCAAGGATGCCGAGGATGGATCCGGTGGCCGCGCCGATCAAGCGACGCAAGCTCGCGCGACGGAGGCGAAGTTCGAACAAAATGACCGCGAGTCCGAACAGCAAGCCAACGGCCGCGCCGAATTCCTTAGACAGTGTAAAAGGGCGGAAGTGATATCCGGCAGCGATACAGATCGAAATGAAGACGATGCGCATTCCGAGCATGTCCCAAAACGATCCGGCTTGATCTTCGTTTTTTCGAGGAGCTGAAGCGTGCCGCGCTGAAAAAACTTCGTTTGATGCGTTTACAGGCTGCTTTGCGGGAGAGCTGGGCGTTCTCTGCATGGCGAGGCCTCAAAAAAACACGCGACCAGGATGCAAACTTCATTCGGGTTTTGCGGGCTCGAAAACCTGAAGAAGTATGCGCACAAAAGCTAAAGTGCGCGATACGTGCACTGCGTGCGAGCGGGATTATAGCACCAGCGTATTAGCGGCGTTAACGGTAAAGGTCAGAAGAATGTGACCAAGAGTCGGATTTGCGAGTTCGGACCGGGTAATAGAACTCAAACATAAAAGCGCGGTACGCGACGGCCGAGAGCGCAGAGCAGGTCCGATGTCACCGTGTTGATCGAGGCTGCGACGTCGGAAACCTGTATCTCCTCGTCTCCGTCGACGCCGAAGATCGAAACCACGTCGCCGAGTTTTGCTTCAGGGACATCTGTGACGTCGAGAGTGGTGAGGTCCATGGAGATTGTGCCGACCAAGGGGACACGGCGGCCGCGAACGAGGGCCTGGCCTTTATTGGTGAGTGCGCGAACGACGCCATCGGCGTAGCCGGCGTTGATAACGGCAATACGGGACGGGCGTTTGGAAATGAAACGCGCGGCGTAGCCAACCGATTGGCCTGGCGCCAAATCGCGGAGCGCGATGATGCGTGCCCGGAGCGAGAGAGCCGGTTCGAGCGGCATCCGACCCATCACTTCCTGTTTCTTTTCGGGAGGGTCGAAGGACTGGTAGTACCCGTACAAGATCGCGCCGGGACGAACCATGTCCGCCCACGTTTCCGGGCGCGCGCTGATCGCGCCGCTATTGGCCATGTGAACGATGCCGGGATTCACGCCCAGTGAACGCATCCGATCGAGGCACGAGAGAAACAGTTTTTCCTGGGAACAGGTCTGGCCAGAAGTGAAATCCTCGGCGGATGCGAAATGGGTGTAGGTGCCTTCGAGCTGGATGTGGCGACTCTCGGAGAGCAAACGCGCGAAGGTGTCGATTTCATCGGGCGCGATGCCGAGACGATTCATGCCGGTATTGATTTTCAGGTGAAACGGAACTTTGGCTTTGAGATGAGAGGACTTCGCGGCGCGCTCGAGATATTTCAAATCGTCGGCGCGTGAAACCGTCATCGTGAGGCCGTGCTTGATGAGGCGCTTTTCTTCGCCGGGCCAGAATCCGGTGAGGACGAGGATGCGCTTGCGAATGCCAGCTTCGCGGAGCTCGATGCCTTCGTTAGCGCACGTGACGCCAAACCATTCGGTGCCGGCTTTTTGAAGAGTCTTCGCGATGGGAACCGCGCCGAGACCGTAGGCGTTGGACTTCACGACGGCAAGAATTTTGGGATTCCGCGGGGCCATGTGTTTGCGAATGACTCGCAGATTATGCTCGATGGCCTTGAGAGAAACTTCCGCCCACACCGGGCGACCTTCGAAATGGATCGCTTTTTTCATCGACATTTAGAATGCCAGAATTCCTTTCGAAAAATTGGCCGCACTGAAAGGATCGGCGGCGTTAGCGACAACATCCAGAGCCATATTTGCAGGTGCCGTTCCGTTGGTGGGACGGGCGCCCCGCTTCGACTGTGCGCTATCTAAGGCGTTTATCTAGAATAAGTTACAACGCTGGGGAGGGACGGCGCCAAGTTGATCTCGGCTTTCGGTTGAGGCCGGGACGACACATCCGTGTGGGCGGGGCGACGCATGTAGGACGATCCGTGCTGGGCTGAAATCGCACAGGCGCGAATGCCTGTGGCACGAAAGCTAGAAGCCTTCCTCGTCGCTGGCGCCTCCGCTCCAGGCATCGGGCGCAGCTTCCTCAAAGCGCGTGTGGCGCGCGAGGAAGACAAAGTTGAGAGTGCCGGTGGGACCGTTGCGCTGCTTGGCGATAATGAGTTCGGCCTTGGCGCGGTCTTCTTCGGGCAAGTCGGTTTTGTAGAAGTTGGGCCGGTTGATGAACATGACCATGTCGGCGTCCTGTTCGATGGCGCCGGATTCGCGAAGGTCGGAAAGTTGAGGCTTGCGCTCTTCGCGTTCAGGCGCGCGCGTGAGCTGGCTGAGGACGACCACCGGAACTTTCAATTCTTTCGCGAGCGCTTTGAGCGCGCGCGACATGCCGGATACTTCTTCCTGGCGATTGCTCTGGCGTCCGGTGCTGGTGGGCACGCAAAGCTGCAAGTAATCGACGATGATCAGCGACAGGCCGCGATCGCGTTTCAAGCGGCGGGCCTTGGCGCCCATTTCCATCACGGTGATCGACGCGGTATCGTCAACCCAAAGCGGCGCTTCGGAGAGGCCGTTGAGCGTGTTGACGATTTTGCCCCAGTCTTCCTTGCCCATGTGCCCGGTGCGGAACTTGTGCGCATCGATGCGCGCTTCGGACGCGAGCATGCGGACGAGCAGAGATTCCTTGGACATTTCGAGGCTGAAGATGGCGACGGGCTCGCGGTGGCGGACGGCGACGTTGTTCGCGATGTTGATCGCGAGCGCTGTTTTGCCCATCGACGGGCGCGCGGCGAGGATGATCATTTCGGACGGCTGGAGGCCGGAGGTTTCGTTGTCGAGATTGGCGTAGCCGGTGGAAAGGCCGGTAACGCGGCGGCCGTCGGTAAGGATTTTGTTGAGGCGCTCGAAATTGTCGCGAACGAGTTCTTTGACGCCGATGAGGCCGGCTTTGATGCGATCTTCGGCGAGGCCGAGGATGACGGACTCGGCGCGGTCGAGAATCACGTCAGCGTCTTCACCGGCGGCGAGGGCCTGCTCCTGAATCGCGGCGGCGGAATGAATCAGGCCGCGCAGGACGGCTTTTTCCTTCACGATACGAGCGTAGTGCTCGACGTTGGTAACGCGCGGAAGGCCGTCGGCGAGTTGCGAGATATAGGCGACGCCGCCGGCGGCTTCGAGTTCTCCGCGGCGGTTCAGATCTTCCATAAGCGTGACGATGTCGATGGCCTGCTGCTTTTCGCCGAGCTGCACCATGCGGTCGAAAATGTGACGGTGCTGCGGGAGGAAGAAATCGTCGGAGCGGACTTTCTCGATCGCGGCGTTGAGCGCGAAATTATCGAGGAGCACGGCGCCGAGAATGCTGCGCTCGGCGTCGAGGTTGTGCGGCAACGGGCGTTCGAGAGAAGTATCGCTGGCCATGATTCGTTTCTATTTTTATTCTGCGCCCGCGCGAGGTGACGCGTAAACAAATTTGACGCGAGAAGAGTGAAGGAGTGTGGCGCGAGGCGGGTGCCACGTCAACCCGTCAGTCTGTGCAAGGTTTGTGTAAAACGAAAAAGCGGCACAGCCCCGAAGGACTGTGCCGCGGAGAGCGGGGAACTACTCTTCTTTCTTGACGTGAACCTTCACCTGCGAGACGACTTCGCGGTGGAGCTTCACGGGAACTTCGAAGTCGCCCAGCGCCTTGATGGGTTCGGCGAGCTGGATCTTCTTTTTGTCGATGTTGTAGCCCTTGGCTTCGAGCGCCTCGGCGATGTCGCCCGAGGTGACCGAGCCGAACAGGTGATCGCTGTCACCGGTGCGGCGCGCGAATTCGAGCGAGACGGCGGCGAGAAGTTCGGAGAGCTTCTCGGCGTCGCCCTTTTCGACGGCTTCCTTCTTGGCGAAGGCGGCGCGCATCTTATCGAGCCGCTTCATATTTCCGGGCGTGGCTTCGATGGCGTACTTACGGGGCAACAGGTAGTTGCGCGCGTAGCCTTCGGCGACTTCCACGAGCTGGCCGCGGTGTCCGAGCTTATCGACGTCTTCCTGCAAAATGATCTGCATTTTCTAACCTCGAGTCTTTTTGTGTGATGCGAATTTCGTTGTGCGACGGAGCGCGCCCGCAGCGAGCGAGCGGCGGCCGAGCGCGTGAAGCTTAGAATTCCGCGGCGAACGGAAGCAGGGCGATGTTCTGCGCCCGCTTGATCGCGACGGCCAGCCAACGTTGGTGGCGCGCGCACGTGCCAGTCATGCGGCGGGGCAGGATCTTGCCACGCTCCTGAATGAACGGCGCGAGGATCTCGGCCTTCTTGTAATCGATGAAGTCGGCCTTATCGACGCAGAAACGGCAAACTTTCTTCTTGCGAACAAAGCTGCGCTTGCCGCGCTTGGCCGGACCGCCGGGACGTCCTCCCGGACCACCGGGGCCGCCAGGGCCCGAGTGACGGGGGCCGGACGGACCGTGGCCGTACGAGCCTTGCGAAGGCGCGGATGAAGCCTGTGTCGACTGCGGTGCTGCTGCTGGTGCCTGCGGTGCCGGTGTTGTTTCGTCTGCCATACTCAGTTCTCCTAAATTTTTCAGCGGCGCGCTTCGCGAGCCGAAGACGAGCCGGACCTACTGCGAGCCGATTGCGCGGCCCGCGCGGTTGCGAAACCCGTAGTGCGTTAGGCCTGTTGCGCGCCGTGCTCGGCGGAAGAGGCGCCGGTGATTGCCGGGGGAGCCACTTTGCGCGGGCGGCGAGCAGCGCGACGCTCACGATGACGCTTCAACTTTTCCTGGCGCTTCAATTCTTCGTCGAGGCGCACGGTGAGGTACTTGATGACCGGATCGGCGACCTTGAGACGGCGCTCGATTTCTTTCACGACATCGCCGTTCGTCGAGCGGACGACGAGGTACACGAAGTAACCTTCGCGCAGCTTCTGAACGCGGTAGGCCATGCGCTTGCGGCCCCACTTCGCGACCGACTCGACCTTGGAACCCTTTTCGGTGGCGGTCGATTCGAGAGTGGCGATGATTTTGTCGATGTCCGGCTCCGGCGTATCCGGGCGGGTGATGAAAATTACGTCGTACAAACGTTCTTCCATGTGTTCTCAACTCCTGTTCGATTCAGAAACTTTCCGGTGCTGCCTACTGCTCCGAACTTTCTTCGTCCGCCTCGGCGCGACGGTTGTACTGGCCCATGGCCTTCTGCACTCCTTCGGCCAGAATCAACTCAACGGCGTCTGCCGCTTCTGCGACCAGTTGCATCGCCGCTTCGCGATCCGGCTTGCGAATTGGGGCGAGCACGAAATCGGCCATGTCGCCCAGCGGATGTTCAGGCTTGCAACCCAAGCGCACGCGAATAAATTCGTTCGATCCCAGCGAGCCGATTACCGACTTCAGCCCGTTGTGCCCGCCGGAACTGCCGCGCTCCCTGATGCGGAGCATGCCGGAGGGCAACGCGACGTCGTCGGAGATCACAATCGTTTCCGCGGCGTCCGCTTCGTACTTTTCGAGCAGCGGCCTGACCGAGCCGCCGCTCAGATTCATGAACGTCTGCGGCTTGGCGAGAATTACTTCCTGCCCCGCGATCGTTCCCAACCCTACGTGCGCCTTAGCTTCCGGGCGCGTGACGCGAATGCCGGCACGTTCAGCGAGCGCGTCGATGACCATGAAACCGAGATTGTGAGGCGTCCAGTCGTACTGGCTGCCAGGATTGCCGAGGCCTACGATGAGTCGTTTGCGAGCGCTCATGGTTGGGTCTTCGATCCTGAGAGGCCACGCGCGGCGAAAGGTTCAGGCCGCGAGAGACGCGCTTACTTCTTCTTCTCGGACTTTTCCGCCTTGGGCGCAGCAGCTTCGCCAGCTTCGCCTTCTTCTTCCTTCTTGCCCTTCTTCATGACTTCGGGCTCGGCAGGAGCGGCGTCAGCGGCCACAGCAGCATCAGGCGCGGGCTCTTCTTCCTTCTTCAGTACGACGACGTGCGCGAGAACCTGCATCGAATCGGTGATGAGCTTGATCTTGGCGTGATCGAACGGCAGTTCACCGGCGCGAAGCTGCTTGCCGATAGTCAGCTCGGTGACGTCGACGCGGAACTCTTCCGGAATGTCGCCGGGCAAGCACTCGATTTCGACTTCGCGCGCGACGACTTCGAACACGCCGCCCTGGACCTTCACACCTGTAGGCTCGCCGAAGGTGTGAACGGGAACCTTGACGCGCATGCGGACGTTGACGTCAATGCGGAAAAGATCGACGTGGAGAAGACGGCCGCTGACCGGATCGACCTGCCAGTCCTTCACCATAGCCTTTTCGTCGCCGCCATGGGCGACGCTGACGGTGAAGATGGTGTTGTGGCCGGTTTCCGAGCGCAGGATGCGGGCGACCTGCTTGGCGTTGACGGTAAGCGAGATCGGTTCTTTCTTGCCGCCGTACAGAACGGCCGGAACCGAACCGGCCTGGCGCGTGCGGCGGGCGGGACCCTTGCCGCGGCCTTCGCGAACTGTTCCTTCTACTGTGAACGCTTCCATTTGTCTCTTCCCTTTACGCCACCGCTCTGCGGCGGCAGATTTCATGCTGCTAAATGCCGAAACTAAATTCTGGACGAGCTAGATGAAAAGCTCGCTGATCGAAGTCTCCTCGTGAATCGACTGAATGCCGCGCGCAAGAAGCGGCGCGACGCTGAGCGCGCGAATCTTATCGAGCCTGCTCGCGGCACCGTTCAGCGGAACCGAGTTGGAAACGACTACCTGCTCGATCTGCGACTTCGAAATTCGATCGACGGCCGGACCCGAGAGCACAGGGTGCGTGCAGGCCGCGAAAACTTTTGTGGCGCCGTGTTCGAGCAGCGCCTCGGCCGTCTTCACGAGCGTCCCGGCGGTGTCTATAATGTCGTCGATCACCAGCGCCGGACGGCCCGAAACATCGCCGATCAGGTGCATCACTTCGCTCACATTCACGTCGATGCGGCGCTTATCGACGATGGCCAGCGGCGCACCGAGCTTCTTGGCGAAATGGCGCGAACGCTCCACGCCGCCCGCATCGGGCGAAACCACAGTCACTGGGCCGAGATTCATCTTCTGAAAATGCTCCACCAACACCGGAGACGCGAACAAGTGGTCCACCGGGATGTTGAAGTAGCCCTGAATCTGCGGCGCGTGCAGGTCGAGCGTAAGCACGCGGCTCGCGCCCGCCGTTTCCAACAGATCGGCGACGAGCTTGGCCGAAATCGCAACGCGGGGCCGGTCTTTACGATCTTGCCGCGCGTACGGGTAATACGGAATCACCGCCGTGATGCGCCATGCCGACGCGCGCTTGAACGCGTCGATCATGATGAGCAGCTGCATCAAGTTAAAGTCCACCGGGCTGGAGCACGGTTGGACGACAAAGACATCGGCGCCGCGAACGTTTTCAAGAATCTGGTAGCGGATTTCGCCGTCGCTGAACTGGCCGTGTTCAGCGTTCCCAAGAGGGACACCGACGTACTGGCAGATCTCTTGAGCCAGACTCGGGTTGGCAGTCCCGCAGAAAATCTTAAATTTGTCGTCGGCCAAAAAAATTACCCTCGGCTGGCTAGATGCCAACCCATACTGCGGCCATAGTCATCCCTGGATATGGTTTTAACCGCGAAAACCGAATCTTCCGGGAACGAACGAGCGGATCGACGCGCACGCGCTGGGTTTCGGAATACTCCGAACACCGCCGACCCGCTACCTGCCAGCGCGGCATCCGCGGCTCCTCGCTTGAGCAATTCGGCCCGGATTTCTCCAAGGCGCGGGTATCGGCTGAAAACGGGCCCCTCGAAATCGTTCAAGAGAGGCTGTTCCTGCCGGCTCCAGCACAGAGCGCAGAACTCAACGATATTAGGGGGTTCAAGGCGTTTTGTCAATTGTTCGGAGACCCACTGATAGGCGTCTTTGGTGCTGACGCCGATGTTTCCGGGCGAAACGACGACGATGTAACGGTGCGGCAAGTCGGGTAAGGGATAAATTTCGTCGCCGCGATTGACGGCAAGGGCGCGGCCGCCGAAAAGGAAAAAGGGCACGTCGGCGCCGAGGCTTGCGGCGATCGCGATCAGGCGCGCGAGAGGCACTTTGCGTTTCGTTAGGCGGAGCATGCCAATGAGCGCGGCGGCTGCGTCGCTGGAGCCACCGCCAAGACCGCGCGCGACGGGAATCACTTTGTGAAGATCGGCGCGAACGCCTCCGGTGAGGCCGAGTTCCGCGCGCATTTTGTCGACGGCGCGATAGACGAGATTTTCCGGGCCGGTTGGTAAATCGGAATCTTTGATCGCGAGAGAAATGCCCGGCTCGCGCGTGAGCGAAAGTTCGAGCGTGTCATGCAGCGAGATGGTTTGAAAAATGGTGCGCAGCTCGTGATAGCCGTCGGGGCGCTTGCCGATCACGCGGAGATCGAGATTCACCTTTGCATAGGCGGGCAGCCGCACGAATCGCTTTGCGTGTTTCTTGCGGGTCGACATGCGCGGGAGCTTACTGCGGTTTCGGCGCGTCAGGCGAGGTTTTCTGCGCGGTGTGGCGCTTGACGGCTTTTACTTGCGAGTCAAGCTCGCTGACTCTATCGGCTTCGTAGTCGGCAGGAACGGACTTCTGCCATTCGACGAGCGAGCGTTCCCAGAGATCCACGGCGCGGTCTTTCTGTCCCATCTTGGCGTAAACGTCACCAAGGTGCGCGAGGATCGTAGGATCGTGCATCTGGTGCTCGACGGCTTTGCGAAGATTTTCTTCGGCTTCGGTGAGCTTGTTCTGTTTGTAGTAGGCCCAGCCGAGGGAATCGAGATAGGCGCCATTGTTGGGATCCTGCTGAACGGCGCGCTGAATCATCGACGTAGCTTCGTCGAGGCGCAAGCCGCGGTCGGCGAGCATATAGCCGTAGTAATTCAGAACGGCGGCATTGGTTGGATTCGCGGCCAATGCTTTTTTGAATTCGCCTTCGGCCAGATCCCACTTCTTCTGGCGCTCGTAGATGATGCCGAGCATAAACCAGGCGGATTCCTTCGAAGAACTGTCCTTCGCCAGACCGAGCGCTTTCTGCGCATCCTGCTCGGCTTCGGGATACTTCTTGCAGCGCTCGAGGACTTGGGCGAGATCCAAGTAAACTTCAAAGTCCGAATCGTCGTTGCGCAGCAAGCTCTGCAGCAGTGGAGTGGCAGAAGCGGCGTCGAGCTTTTCGCCGTAGAGCATTGCGAGCTGAACGATGAGTCCGTCGTCTTTCGGCGAGGCTTCCAGAGCTTTTTTGGTTTCGGCGATGGCCTTGTCGATGTCGCGATTCTCGCGGTAGGTGTCGATCAGGAGCATCTGCGCGCGCTTGTCTGACTCAGGGCTGAGCTTGCCCATGTCCTCGTAGGCGCGAATCGCGAGCGGATCGTTGCCAGCGAGGCGGTAGGTGTGGCCGAGCTGCTCGTACAAGATCGAGAGGACGTTGGGATTTCCGTCGGTGCTCGACTGGCTGCGTACGCCGCCGATCGCGTCGCTCAAAACTTTGATTGCGTCTTCGTAGCGGCCTTCGTCGTCGTAGAGCAAGGCTTCGTTAACGAGGACTTCAAGATTGCCCGGAGAAAGCTGTTTTGCACGGACGATAGCCGCTTCGGCCTGATCGAATTTTCCGAGGCGGCGATAGAGCTCGGCCATGCGAACAAAGTTGTCGCCCGTGGTCGGCTCGATCTCGGTGAGCTTTTTGAAAATCTCGAGCGCTTCAGGGTACTTGTCCTGCGCCATGAGCGCATTGGCGAGGCCGTGGAGATGGCCGGGATCGTCAGGATCCTGCGCGATGGCTTTGCGGTAGGCGTCTTCGGCTTTGTCGTACTCGTGCGCCTGGTTGTAGGCGTCCCCGAGAAGATCGTAAACGTCGGGGGACGCGGAGTCGTTGGCAGCATCGGAGAGAAGCTGGATGGCTTCCTGCGAGCGGCCCTCGTCCATCAGAATCTGGCTGAGCTGTTCGAGAGCGGGGCCGTTGTCCGCATCGCGCTGGAGAATGCCGCGCAGAACTCTTTCCGCGTCGGCATGCTGATTTTCAAAACGGTATAGGCGCGCGAGCCACAGCGCGGAATAAAGATCGTCGGGCTCGAGCTTCAGAATGTCCTGAAACTGCTCGATGGCTTTCCCGAGGTTTTCGCGCTGCACGTCGCCGGCGTTGATGTCGCCAAGGGTGCGGACGTAAATGCGCGCGAGGAGCTTGTGCGCGTCAATGTTGTCGGGATCGATCTTGAGCGCGGCTTGCGCTTCGAGAACGGCGTCATGAATACGCTGCGACTTTGCGTAAATTTCGGCGAGGCGCTCCATGACCACCGAAGAATTCGGGCTCAGCTCGAGCGCTTTCTTGTAAGCGTCGATGGCCTGAGTGGCGCGCTGGCCATCGCCAGTAAGCTCAAACTGAAGCTCGTTCACGTGCCCGAGAGTGAAGTAGTAGTAGGAGTCGGAGCGGTCAGGCGGCGGAGCGTCAGGCTTCTGAGCTTCGGGCTTTTGAGTGTCTTGAGGGGCGGCAGTCGCGGTCTGCGCGGCGGTAATCGTGGCAACCGATACAAAGCCCAAAGCAGTTACGCCGATGATGCGTAGGAGAGTTTTCATTCGACGGCCAGAAACCCCAATTATCGTACAGCGGCTCAACCTCGTCAAAGTATTCCGAGCCGGACGTGCGAAAGTTCCTACGAGTGAGGGGCCTCGAGGCGCGCGACTGTGAGCACAAACAACTTTAGTATAAGATGGGCGGCAGTGGCTCGCCCCAAACGCAATTTTTTACATTTTAAATGGGGGAATATGGACAGTGGCGGAGCGTTGCGCTGTACTTCGTTGATTCTCGGCGCGTTGCTGGCGCTTAGCGCGATGCCGAGGTCCGGGCGGGCTCAGTCGACGGCCGGTGCGAAAACGGGCAGCGCAGCGAACGGAGCCGCGGCGGGGACACGTGCGGGAGGTGGCGGCGCCAGCGCTGCGCCTGCGTCAACTGAAGATGGCCAAGTGTCCGCGTCGATCATCGCGACCGTTTCCGATTTGCGGTGGCTGGAAGGCACGTGGCGCGGAGAATGGGGACCGCGCGTGGCGGAGCAGGTTTGGATGGCTCCGCAGGCGGGCGTGATGACGGGCACGTTCAGCTTGATGGAGACGGACAAAGTTCTGGTGATCGAGCTGTTCACGATTCTACAGACGCCGGGTGGTGTGGAATTCAACATCCGCCATTTCACGCCGGAACTGAACGCGTGGGAGAAAGGCGATCCGACGCGGCTCACGCTCGCGAGCTTCGACAACAAAAAGTTCGAGTTCAATAACGCTGTGGACGGCAAGCCGAAGAAATATATTTTTTCGCGGACGGATGTGGATACGTACGTGTCGCGCGCGGAAATTTTGCCGGATACGGGCGAGGCGCAGGTGATCGAGATTACTTATCACCGCGTGCCGCCGCCGGTGCAGACAACGGATAAGAACGCGCCGAAGAAGAAAAAGCAGTAGCTGAGTGCGAGGAAAAGAGAAGAGAGATCCTTCGGCCGACAAATCGGCCTCTGGGTGACGGCGTTCTTCGTTGTGCTGCGATTGGCGCCCGAGTTCCACAGTTCCCAGTGGTGCAGGCGGCGTTGCGCAGGCAAAACTGGCTACCCCACCTGCCTGAGTGCGGTTTAGTGGCGGAAGTGGCGGATGCCGGTGGTGACCATCGCCAGGCCTAGCTTATTCGCAACGGCGATCACTTCGTTGTCGCGGACCGAACCACCCGGCTGAATCACAGCGGTCGCGCCTGCTTTGGCCGCTTCCTCGACGCTGTCGGGAAATGGGAAAAAAGCGTCAGAGGCGAAAACGGTTCCTGCGAGTGAAAGTCCCGAAGTCCCCGCTTTAATCACCGCAATTTTCACGGCATCGACGCGGCTCATTTGACCTGCGCCGATTCCCACCGTTTCTGTATTTCTTGCGAAGACGATGGCGTTGGACTTCACGTGTTTGCAGACTTTCCAGGCAAAGAGCATCGAGCGAATTTCCTCGGCCGTGGGCGCGCGCTCGGAGACGACTTTTAGATCGGCTTCGGTGGTTTCGTGGAGGTCGGCTTCCTGAACGAGGATTCCGCCGGAAATGGGCTTGAGCATCAGATTGCCCGCGTCGCTGCGTTCTTCTCCGCGCGTCAGCTCGAGCAGGCGCAGATTTTTCTTGGCTGAAAATTTCTC
>JBEKJW010000124.1:0-13216 GCA_050011035.1 Candidatus Acidiferrales bacterium | reverse complement strand
AAGCATCTCGCGCATGTCCGTGGGCTGCGCGATTTTCAGAGTTTGCGCGATGGCCAGCGGGATCAGCAGCCGCCCGCGGCCAAAACCACCAAACCCCGCAGCGGGCTCGGTCTCAACGATGCCGACGATCTTCAGTTTCTTTTCGCGGGTGACGACAGAAAACCCGGCACCTTCGTCTTCATCGGCCGAGGCGTCCTTGTTCGTTGCGCTCGTGCTCGGCTTCGCAGTCTCATTCGGCGGCAGCGCCTGGCGCTCCGCGTAACGCAGCGAAAGCTCCTTGCCGACGAGTGAGTCGGTGTTGTCTGAGAGCTGTTTCGCAAACTCGATCTGGAGAATGGCCTCAGGCGCGTCGGGCGCGCTGAAGAAATTTCCCTTCATTCCGTCGTAAGCGCCGTCGGCGCGCGCGGACTCAGGAATGCCCGCAGCCGTGGTACTGAACGGCTTGCCGTCGAAAACGATCTCCGTGGGAAACCGAACCTCCGGGTAAACCTCGACCACATTCGGCAACTCGCTGAGTTCCTTGCGCGCAGGATCGTCAAGACGTCGCGGAGGAGCAGCGTCGGCAGCTTCGTTCTGCTGAGGACCACCAAAGCCGCGCATGGTCGACTTCGACATCACGATCACGGCGTCGAACAAGCCCGAATGTGTCAGCCGCGAACTCGCAAGTTCCTGCAAGCCGACGCCGAGCGAAAGCATCGCCACCAACGACGCAACGCCAACGGCAATGCCAAGCGTGGTGAGCGAATTTCGCAGCATCGCTTCGCGAAGGTTGCGAGCTGCAAGTTCGGTAAGGTCGCCTAGCTTCATACTCGCACCCCGTCGCTGATCAGTTTGCCGTCACCCATGGTGATGATGCGGCCGGCGTAGCGCTCGGCGCGCGCGCGGTCGTGCGTGACCATCACGATCGTCATTCCGAGCGTGTGATTGATTTCGGTGAGCAAGTCCATGATGGCGTCGCCGGTGTGGCTGTCGAGGTTGCCGGTGGGCTCATCAGCAAGAAGGATCGTCGGGCGGTTGACGAGCGCACGTGCAAGCGAAGCACGCTGTTGTTCTCCTCCGGAAAGTTCTGTAGGACGGTGCGAGAGCCGCGCAGTCAGGCGCACGCGATCGACAGCTTCGCGCACACGCGCGGGACGCTCGCCCCGTTCGACTTCGGCGAGTCGCAGCGGCAGCTCCACGTTTTCCTCAAGCGTCATGCGCGGCAGAAGATTGAAAGCCTGAAACACCATTCCGACGGTGTGGCTCCGATGATGCGCGAGTTCGCCCGACGACATCTCCGCGAGATTTTTGCCGTGGGCGTAGATGGCGCCGGATGTGGGGCGGTCGAGCCCAGCGAGCAGATTCAGCAGCGTCGATTTGCCGGAGCCGGAGCTGCCGAGCAGCGCGACGAATTCGCCGGCATCGACGGTGATCGAAACTCCGTTGACGGCGGGTACCTGGCTTTCGCCCATTTGATAGATCCGCGTGACGTGCTCGGTGCGGATGGCGTGGGTCCCTGTGGGTTCGGACATTGTCCTCTCTATGGTAATACGCTTGGATGCGGCTGCGGGTTACCGGCGTTGCGAAGGTTGGCGGGAACTTCGGGCGGTTGCGATGCAAGTGACACCTCTGCGTGTGGCGGGTTGCAGCGTGTTCGGAGCCGCGGTATCTTCGGAAGAGACGTTCATGGCTCGGCAGTACTGCTCCCGAACTTTCGCTGGTTCCGTGTCTAGCTCATTGTCTGGTTCACGCTCTGGATCGCGCCCGCGCTCGCGGCTCGTCGCTGCGGCGGCCGTAGTGTTGGCGCTCGCCTACCCTTTGTGCGCAATGCCGAGGCGCGCGCGGCCTGCCCAGTCCCCAGAGCAATCGAACGAGCCGCCCGGCCCCATCTGGGAGTACAAAGAAAAGGTTCCACTGTCGATCGGTGAAGTGCGGCGCGGGGGCACTTGCGTCACGTTCGAGCCGTTTCTTTCGGCGGGCGATTTTTTCGAAGGCTTGCAGAGACTCGACCTACCTTCAGGGCCGATGTATCGCAAGAATTCCGCTCCTGTGACGCACTTCCCTACCTATCTGACGATAGAAATGCACGTGAACATTCACGAGTGCGACTCGAACCTCTATACGTCCGCATCGTCGCCGGATTTTGTGGCGGGAATGAGGTTTCGCGCGCAGTGGAAGCGCAACCTCGAGATGCGGCCCGCGGATTTTACGATCGAGAAGGTGCCGCTGAATTTAAACGAAGACGATAACCGTCTACTGTACGTGCTGCGCATAAAGAACGACGACGTGCCACTTACCGACCATTTGATTATTTCCGTACTGACCGATCGAGGTAAGCTGCTGTCGCGGATGTCGGCCAGGCTGTAGCGGAACGCGCCTTAGGACTTTTGGCGGGAACGCTGCGCTGCCACCCATTCGAGGAACGCGCGCATCCGGGCGCGTTCGCGCCACATCAAATCCAAAAACGCGGCGCGATCGAGATGCGCGGCGTCCTTCCCGAAGTAGGTTTCGAAGCGCCACTGCAAATACGGCGACGCCCACGGACGCAGGCGGTAGCCCTTCGCCGTGATCCAGTAGTAGCGCAGCGCGTTCAACATGCTCGGACGAGCCGCGGTTGCGCTGATGCTAGAATTGTGTGGTGAGTTCCCCATCGAATCCCGCCGCGGAAGAACATTACTACGCAGGAATCGACTTTTTCGGCGCGGGCAAGCTGGCCGAAGCGGTCGAGGAGTATCAGCGGGCGCTCGAACTCGATCCCCAATTTGTCGACGCGCTGCATGGCCTCGCGCAAGCCTACCACGCTCAGCAGGATTTTGACCGCACGATCGAAACGGCGCACCGCATCCTGGCTCTCGACGCCGACGATGTGCTCGCGTGGACCACGATTTCGCGCGCGTATCAACGCAAAGGCATGGTGCCTGAAGCAGAAGCGGCCGGAAACAAGGCGCGCGTCCTCGGATGGAAGCACCAGCTTCGCGAGCATAACAAACTCGCCAAGCCGTAAACGTTGAGCGCGTCGGGCTAGTCAGCCGGTCCGTTCGGATTCGCACCCAAGTCGCCGAACGGCCACAGACCCAGCACTTTCAGCAACTCGTCGTCGTGCTTGTCGACCAACATTCGTGCCGTCTTCTCGGCCGGCCACGGCGCCGCGTAGCGGTCGGTGCGATTCGCAATCCAAAAAGCAATCAGCGCCATGATCGCCGCGTTGCGATCGAGCACGTCGGCGGAAACTTTGTCGAACGTGTCGACGGCCGAGTGGTGCGTGTACTTGTAGTCGCTTGTGTCCTGGTTGAGGTTGATTCCCGGCAGACCTTGCAAGGTAAACGATAGCGTATCAGTGCCGAATTCAACCTCATCATCCACGCTCAGTTTACCGAAAGCTTGCAGCGACGACGCGAATGGCTCCGTTGCAGGAATCAGATCCTTCCGCCCGCCAAGCTGAAAACCTGTGACGGCTCCCTGCCCCGCATCGAGAATGATCGCGCCGAGGTGATTCGGCATTTCATCTTTGTGCTGCTTCACGTAGGCGAGCGAACCGAGCAGCCCTTGCTCTTCGCCCGTGAAAAGCACAAATCGAATCGTGCGCTTCGGCTTGAGTCCCGATTTCATAATCGCGTTCGCGGCGCCGAGCGTCGTCGACGTCCCGCAGCCGTTGTCCGTCGAGCCGGACGCAAGGTCCCAGGAATCCAGATGCCCGCCGACCACGATCACCTGTTCCGGGTGTTCCGTGCCGCGAATTTCGCCGATCACATTCGCCGACTGCACAGGTCCGTCGCTGAATTTGTTTTGTACGTTGATCTTGATGCGCACCGGAACGCCGTGATCGACGTAGCGCTGCAATTGCGCCTGATCCTCGGCCGACATGCTGACCACTGGAATGTCATACGAAACGTTGAAGCCGAGCGCGCCCGTGTGCGTAAGGTGCATCCCCGCTGACGGAGCGCCACCCTGCCCGCCGATCACGGCCACCGCTCCATTCGCCTGCGCTGCTTTCAGCAAATCGCCAAACTTCAGAAAACCCATCATGCGATTCGCGGGAGGCTCTCCCTTTCGATACGCAATCAGGATTTTCCCGCGCCAACTGGCGGCGTTGTTCTTGATTTCGTTATCGATGTCGTAGGTGTTCACGCCGACCAGCGGCGCTTCCACTCCGCCAGCGGGCGTCGAACCGACCCAGCCCATCGCGTCGACCATCAAGCTGCGATGAATTGGCGCGACGAGTTCCGCGGTCGCGATGCCGCGCGTCCAGCCGCGAAACACCTGATACGTCTCCGCGTGTACGTCCTCAAGGCCGATCGATTTCATCGTCGCGAGGCCCCAATCGATTGCGCGCTGCGCTTCGGGTGACCCAGTCACGCGAGCGCCGATGTCGTCGCTCAGTTGCTCGAGATACGTGTAAGCCGTGGGCTGCATCATCGCTTGGCCCGCGACGGCGGCGAGCGATTGCAGCGTTAGAGTGTCAAGCGGTGGCGCGGTTTGCGCTTGCGGCAGCGCAGGAAGTATTGGCGCACATGTGAAGACAATCGCGATGGCGGTCGCGAGAAACTTGCGGATCATGCTGGGACGCTCCTCATACTGCAGGCTGATTGCTTTGGGCACGGTTTGCAAGAATACGGCAGTCGCTCAGGCGCGGGCAATTGCAGTGTTGTCATTTTCACGCCACGCGGGACGAATCGCCATCGGACGGCTGCGAGGCGATGCATCGACCGCGTTATTCATGCGCGATTTTCGTTGCAGCAGCTACCAACTCCGCGTTGTCTTTCGCGGGCTTTCCGTCGGGCAGCGTAACGGTGTCCTCCAGGCCAATGCGAGTCTGCCATCCGCGTTTCTTGGCTTCGCGGATCATCGGCCACACGGTCGCGTTGTACCCGTGCAACAACCGCGGCGCGTCGATATAGACGCGCGTCAGCGCTGCGTCCATTTTTTCGACGACGGCGAGAGCCTCTTCGAGGTTTTCGTGTTCGGGCTCGAACATCGCGCGAACGCACTGATTCGCGAGCCCGGCGCGCGTGAAATTCTTCGCCGCCTGCTCGCTGCCCATCCCAGCTTCAAACCCGACACCCTGCGACACAACCCAACGCGCAAGATCGAGCGCGCCTTCCTCGTTGAAATTGATCGAGACGTACGGCGGCGGCATCGTCCACGCCATCACTTTCTCCAGACGCGCCGCAGTATTCTTCACAATCCAAGCGCCGGTGCTGATGCCAAACGGAACCTTTGGAATCGCCTTGCGGACGGCTTCGACGGCGGCGGCCACATCCGCCGAGTCGAGGCTCTCGACGCCAGCCGAATTGTAGACGTGCAAATGCACGGCGCCCGCTCCAGCGGCTATCGCATCCCGCGCCGCAGCGGCAAGTTCCGACGGCGATTGCGGCACTTCGGCGTGGTCTTTCCGTGGACGGTTTCCGTTTAGAGCCACTTCAATCAACATTCAGGCGTCTCCTCGCAGCAAAAGATACTGCCACACTTCGCCCTAAAGATTGAAATGCGGAGGTCACTCAGGAATAGGTCGAGCACGGAAACTTTCCGACCGACACAACAAACCGTCACCAAAAACAAAAAGGCCGGGAAGCGTCATCGCTTCCCGGCCCTCACTACCCTGCGGAGATACGAACTACAGCGCCGCGCACACCGACTTTACTTCCGTGTAGTGCTCGAGCACTTCGTGTCCCATTTCGCGGCCCCAGCCCGACTGCTTGTAGCCGCCAAACGGAAGCGCCGCGTCGAAAACGTTGTAGCAGTTGATCCACACCGTGCCGGCACGCAACTTCGCCGCCAGCGCGTGAGCCTTCTTGATGTCCCGCGTCCAGATGCCCGCCGCGAGGCCGTACATCGAATTGTTCGCCTGCGCGACAAGCTCGTTCGGATCGCTGAACGGAATCGCCGTCACCACCGGACCGAAGATTTCTTCCTTCACCACTTTCATATTCGGGTTGGTGTTCACGAGCACGGCCGGCTTCACGAAGTAGCCCTTGTCGCCGATTCGCTCTCCGCCACCGAGCGATTTCGCGCCTTCCTTCTTCCCTTCTTCCATGTAGCCGAGCACGCGGTGCATCTGCTCTTCGGAGACCAATGGCCCCATGTCCGAGTCGGGATCGAAGCCCTGACGCACGCGAATCGATTCCGCCTTCTGCGCCACACCATCGACCACCTTGTCAAAAATGCTCTTCTCGATAAAGAGGCGCGAGCCCGCCGAGCAGACCTGCCCCTGGTTATAGAAAATCGCCGCAGCAGCACCTGGAATCGTGGAGTCGATGTCCGCATCTCCAAGCACCACGTTCGGCGACTTGCCACCGAGTTCGAGCGACACCTTCTTAAGGTTGCCTGCCGCCGCGTGGATGATCAGCTTGCCCACTTCAGTCGAACCCGTGAACGCAATCTTGTCCACGTCAGGATGCGCAGCGAGAGCCGCGCCCGCTGTTTCACCGTAGCCGGGAACAATGTTCACAACGCCGTCCGGGAACCCCGCTTCCATGATTAGCTCGCCGAGCCGTAGCGCGGTGAGCGGAGTCTGTTCGGCGGGCTTCAACACGATCGTGTTGCCCGTCGCGAGCGCCGGAGAAAGCTTCCACACCGCCATCAGCAGCGGGAAGTTCCACGGAACGATCTGGCCAACCACGCCGACCGGTTCGCGCAGCGTATATGCGAAGAATTTTCCTTGCTGGCGCAGACCGAGCGAGATCGTATTGCCTTCGATCTTCGTCGCCCAGCCCGCGTAATAACGGAAATTGTCGATGGAGAGAGGAATATCGCCCGCGCGCGCCACCTTCAGCGGCTTGCCGTTGTCGAGCGACTCGAGCTGCGAAAATTCCTCAGCATTCTTTTCGAGCAAGTCCGCGAGGCGCCACATCAATTTGCCGCGATCGCTCGGCGACATCGTGGCCCACGGCCCGGTCTCAAACGCCGCCCTTGCGGCCTTCACCGCGAGGTCGATGTCGGCTTTATCGCCTTCGGCGACGCGCGAAAGCACTTCGCCCGTAGCCGGATTGTAAGTCGGAAACGTTTTGCCGGACTGCGCATCTACCCACTTGCCATTGATCAGCATCTTTTGCTGCTTGGCGACGTATTGGGTGACCTTTGAATCGGGTGTTACTGCGGCTGTTGCTGTGGCCATTTTGTCCCTCCGTCTATCGGCTGATGATATGCGCGTCGGAGTTGAAATGGCAATAGGTCGGATAAATAGCCGTTATGAGTGACGGCGCCGCACAACAGCTTGGAACCTTATTCGAGCGGCAGTTCAGGCGAGCGGAGCCGAGCCGCGAGGTCTTCGATGCGGCGAAGAATATCACCAAAGACTTCCCTGTGCGAGGGTGCATCTTCGCCAAACGGGTCGCGAATGGCCCAATCTTCGAAGTCGTGCTCCGCGAACAGCTTCTGCCCTGGCACGCCGGACATATTAATGACCAAGTCGGGCTTGCCCAACGTGTGGCTGTGAAGTCCCTTCGAGTATTGCCCGTCGAAGGAAATTCTCAACTCGGTCAGCACCGTGCACACGGTCTTGTCGATGAAGCCGAGGGGATTCACTCCGGCGCTTTCGGCGATGATGATGTCCTCGGCGACGTGCTTGGCGATCGCTTCCGCCATCTGGCTGCGCACGCAATTCCCCATACAGACGAACAGCACTTTCTTGCGGCTGGCGCCTGCCTTTGCCGAATGTTTTGCAGCCGGTTTGGGGCTGTGCGAGGTCACTTCGTTTTTCCCGATACGATGTCCACGAAGTACTGGTGGATCGACGAATCGTCCGTTAACTCCGGATGGAACGTCGACGCGATAAGTTTACCCTGCTTCACGAAAACCGGATGGCCTTCGTATTCGCCAAGAACTTCGACGCCCGCGCCAACCGATTCGATGATCGGCGCGCGGATAAAAACCATTTCGATGGGCGCATCGCTCAGTTTGGTGCGGCCCGAGTGAACGTCGCTGGCGATCTGGCGGCCGTATCCGTTGCGCAGCACGGAAATGTCGAGCAGCCCAAGCGACTCCTGTTTCGGCCCATGCACTTCGCGCGCGAGCATGATCGCGCCGGCGCACGTGCCGAAGAACGCGCCGCAATCCTCAGCCGCAAACTTCTTCAGCGCGTCGAAGAGGCCTTCTTCCTTCATCACTTTAAGATGCGTGGTGCTCTCGCCACCGGGAAGAATTACGCCTTTCAGCCCTTCCAGATCCTGCGGCCTTCGAACAAATTTCCACGGCTCACCAAGACGCTGGAGCGACTTGGCGTGGGCTTCGTAGTCGCCTTGAATGGCGACGATGCCGACACGCGGGTTGTGATTCGTTGTCACGCGAGAACGAAATTCAAAAGCCTGGAACATTCCACAGAGGACACAGAGAGAACAGATGAGGGCACGGAGAACGCCCGCCCGGGGAGTCTCCGTGCCCTCATCTTTCAGGTTTTCTCGGTGTTCTCTGTGAAACTTTTATTGGTATCGCTGTCCGCGCATTACCAGCCGCGCGTTTGCATCAAGTCCTTCTCATCCATCTGGCGCACGTCGAGCCCCTTCATCGGCTCGCCGAGATCGCTGGACGCTTCGAGAACGGCTTTCGCATCCTTGTAGTGCGTGGTGGCCTTCACGATCGCGCGCGCGCGCTGCGCCGGATCGCTCGATTTGAAAATCCCCGACCCCACGAACACCGCTTCCGCGCCGAGTTGCATCACCAACGCCGCATCAGCCGGAGTGGCCACACCACCGGCGGAAAAATTCGGCACCGGCAGCTTGCCGTGCTTCGCGACCCAGCTGACGAGTTCGAGCGGCGAGCCAAGTTCCTTCGATTCGTGCACCAGTTCTTCCTGGCCCAGCGTCGTGAGGCGCTTCATCTGACTCACGATCGTGCGCATGTGACGCACCGCCTCGACGATGTTGCCCGAGCCCGCCTCGCCCTTCGTGCGAACCATTGCCGCGCCTTCGGCGATGCGTCGGAGAGCTTCGCCCAGATTGCGCGCGCCGCAGACGAACGGAACTTTGTACGCGTGCTTCCAAACGTGGTGTTCTTCGTCGGCCGGCGTCAGCACTTCGCTCTCGTCGATGAAGTCGACTTCGAGCGCCTCCAGCACCTGCGCCTCGGCGAAGTGTCCGATGCGCACCTTGGCCATCACCGGAATCGAGACCACGTCCATGATTTCGCGAATGATCTTCGGCGCGGCCATCCGCGCAACACCACCTTCCTTGCGAATGTCAGACGGCACGCGCTCGAGCGCCATCACGGCGCAAGCGCCTGCGTCTTCGGCGATCTTGGCCTGTTCGGCGTTGGTCACGTCCATGATCACGCCGCCCTTCAGCATTTCCGCGAGGCCGACTTTCACGCGCCATTCGTTGTTGTTCATCAATTCCATTTCGATTCTCCCCGACACTGCAATTTGTCGTGCGTCCTGCTAATTTCGTTTGGCAGGCTCCGGCACCACTCCCGTTGCTGCCGATTCCGCCGCGGCTTTTTCGGGCGCTGCCTTGGCTTCCAGATTTCGAACGTCCGACTGGTGCAACGTGACGAAGCGGCCTTTCGCCCGCGCCAGAATCTGATTCGTCGCCGCGTCCCAAATCTCGCCCTGAATAAAAATGCTGCGACCCTTCATCTCGAGTTCGTAGCCTTCGACGCGCAGCATCCTGTCGACGGGCACGGGCCGAAGGTACTCGACGTTCAACTCGGCCGTCACCGCGCGCATTTTGCGAAAGCGGCACACCTTGCCCATCGCTTCGTCCAGTACCGTGGCGATAATTCCCCCGTGAATGAATCCCGCGCCGCCTTCGTATTCCGCGCCAAGACTAAAGACGCCGCGAATGTGCCGCGCTTCGTCGTCCTGCTCGAACGTCAGCTTCATCCCGCGCGCGTTGCGATCGCCGCAGCCAAAGCAATTATTCGTCGGATTGGGCGGAAGCAGCACGCGCTCGTCTCCCGTCTAGACCAGCGCCACGCGCGATTGCCACTCCGCGCGCGCTCCGCGACGACGTTTACGCAGCTCGGTTCTCAGTATCTCACCGAGAGTTTCTGCGCCCCGCATGATTCGCGCCTCGTCCACACTCGCAAACCCGAGGCGCAGCGTGTTCGGTTGTGGATTCTGGAAGTAAAAATGGCGGCCGGGAATGTAGAGCACTCCGCGCTCACGCGCATGAATCAGCAACTCGCCCGCATCGAATCCCGGCGGAAGCGTGACCCATACGGACATGCCGCCATCCGGCCGCGTCCACGTGGTTTCGTCGGGCATGAATTTCTTCAGCGCTTCTTCCACGGCTTCGAGCCGCGCGCGATAAGACTTCTTGATTTTCGCCATGTGGCGCGCGAGGTAGCCGCGCTTCACAAATTCGGCGAGCGTCGCTTGCGAGAGCTGGTCGGTGTGCAGGTCAGTCGACTGCTTGATCAGGCGCAGGCGCTCGATCGCGCTCTTCGGGCCGATGCACCAACCCACACGCACGCCGGGGAACGCAATTTTCGAGAAGCTGTCGATCTGGATCACATTGCCGTGCCGGTCGAGCGATTTCAACGACGGCTCGGCGTTGCCACGCAGCCGCAGGCGACTGTAAATTGCGTCTTCAATGATGGGAACTTGGTAGTGCGCCGCGATTTCCAGCAAGCGCCGGCGGGCGGCAGCCGGCAACGCTGTGCCAGTTGGGTTGTGGAAATCCGGCGTGACGAAAATGAACTTCACGCGGTTCTGCATCAACACGGACTCGAGTCCGTTCAGATCGAGGCCGACGTAGCCATTGCGCTTTGAATCGGTTTCAACTCCGACCGCAAGCGTGCGCACGCGAGCGCCCGAGAAAATCGCCAGCGCGCCGGGATACGTGGGGTTTTCGAGCGCGACCGAATCGCCAGGACGTAGGAAAGCTTTGCAGACGAGATCAATCGCCTGCTGGCAGCCGTCGGTGATCAGAAGCTCGTCATCGCGAACCGCGAGACCTTCGCCGCGAAAGAAATCGATCATCACGCGTTTCAGTGGCTCGTAGCCGTCCGAAGAACCAAGCTGCAGAACTTTCCTGCCCGATTCCTTCAGCACCGTGTTCGCGCACTTGCGAAACTCTTCCACGGGGAAAAATTCCTCAGGCGGCCGCGCCGTCACAAAACCGATCGCATCGGGAGGAATGTCCGGCATCAACCGGCTCAGGCCATCCTCACCACGTTCATCGGCAAAAAGTGATTCCCAGCGCGTGGCGCCACCGTTGCCGTTGGTGCGTGGTGGCGGTGAAAACTGTCGGACAGGCGAACCGCAAATGTAAGTGCCGCGGCCGACGTGTCCCTGGATCAATCCTTCGGATTCCAATTCGGCGTAGGCGTTTGCGACGGTCGTGCGGTGGACGCCGAGTTGCGCAGCCAGTTCGCGGCTCGCGGGAATGCGATCGCCGGTGCGAAGCTCGCCGGTGTGCACCAGCGAACGCAGCTGGTCGCGCAACTGCACATATAGCGGAATGTGGCTTTCAGGCTGGAGATGAAGTGGCAGCATTGGTTCGTCTCTGCAGGCCAATCTACACGAGGAATTCTATCAGTAAAGAGCCAAAATGTCTTTGGCCCTTTTTCGCAGAATTCGATGGCTTGCACTCCACATTTCGAATCGCGCTTCCCGCCCCCGCAAACTCCGCTACAATCCGCCGGACTGCGGAGGAGTGCCGATGAAACGTTGGTCACGGGCGATAGTGGGCGGAATACTAGCGGCGGCGTTGCTCCTCGGCGTAGCGCCGATTCAGGTGGCGCACTCGCAAGACAGCTACGCACCGTCGCAATCGAATCTGGACGCCCGCCAATGGTTTCAAGACGCCAAGTTCGGCATGTTCATCCACTGGGGCGTCTACAGCGTCCTCGGCGACGGCGAATGGATCGAACAAACGCGCCCCATCACAAAACGCGACTACGAAAAACTGCCCGCCTTTTTCAATCCGCAGAAATTTGACGCCGCCGCGGTCGTCGGCCTCGCCAAAGCTGCTGGCATGAAGTACATCACCGTCACCACCAAGCACCACGACGGCTTCGCCATGTGGGACACCAAGCGATCCGACTGGAGCATCGTCGCGCGCACGCCTTACGGCAAAGACGCAATCAAGCAGCTCGCCGACGAGTGCCACAAGCAGGGCCTTAAAATTTTCTTCTACTACTCCCAGCTCGATTGGCACAACGACGACTATTACCCGCGCGGGACGACCGGCAATTCCACTGGCCGCCCCGACTCCGGCGATTGGAACAAGTATCTCGACTATATGAACGGTCAGCTTCGCGAGCTGCTCACGAATTACGGCGAAGTCGGTGGCATCTGGTTTGACGGCATGTGGGACAAGCCCAACGCCGACTGGAAGCTCGCAACCACTTACGGCCTGATCCACCAGCTACAACCCGCCGCGCTGGTCGGATCAAACCATCACCACAAGCCCTACGCCGGCGAAGATTTTCAAATGTTCGAGCGCGACGTGCCCGGCGGCACGAATGCAACCTGGAACAAAGACGAGACAATCAGCCAGCTTCCACTCGAAACCTGCGACACGATGAATGGCGCCTGGGGTTTCAACCTCACCGACGATCACTACAAGTCCACTACCGAAGTGGTGCGCTACCTCGTCAAAGCCGCAGGCAACAACGCGAATCTACTCCTCAACATCGGCCCAATGCCGAACGGTGAAGTCCAACCGGAATTCGTCTCGCGCTTGCACGAAGTCGGCGATTGGACCTCCAAATATGGCGAGTCCATCTACGGCACGCGCGGCGGCCCACTACCGCCAGCGTCTTGGGGCGTCACAACGCAAAAAGATGGAAGGATCTACATCCACATCCTCGACTGGAGCGCTCCTGAACTCGCGATCGCACCAATCACACCGAAAATCACCAGCGCACACTTGCTGGTCGGCTCCGCCCCGGTCACCTTCGCGCAAACTCCCGACGGCGTGGTCCTAAAGCTTCCCACTCGCCAAACCGGCGAGATCGACCAAGTTGTCGTGCTCGAAGCAAATCCTGTGCGGTGACTTCGATGAAGAAGCTGTGGAAAGGCCTCTGCGAAGTTCGCGTCCCTCGCGGGTTCCTAGATTCTGGACAAACTTTGGCCTTCGTGTGGATTGTCACGTGGGCGCACGACGAGGCGGGTTACTTTGACAACGCTCGCAAGCTTTTGGCGTTCTACGAGGGCGAGATGATCGACTACGAAAAGGTAGAAGTAATCGATCCCGATGCCAACCACGGGGAACTAAATGAGTTGATCGACCAGGCGCGGGACAACCCCAACGCCATTCTTTTCGGGACGTTTAACGCGTATCCGACCCAGTAAGCC
>JBEKJW010000123.1:0-13294 GCA_050011035.1 Candidatus Acidiferrales bacterium | reverse complement strand
AAGATCGTCTGCGATTCCCCGAAACAAACTCATCGCGGCGTGCGCATGAGTGTTGATCAGGCCTGGCATAACGATTGCGCCGCGTGCATCAATCACTTTCGGCGAGTCAAATTCCGCGGTCACATCCGCCGTAGTACCGACCGCGACGATCAAATCTCCGCGAATCGCGACGGCTCCGCCCTCAATCACCCGGCGATTTGCGTCCATCGTGACGACCAGACCGTTCGTGACGAGCAGATCGACTCTTTCTTTTGCTGCTTCGGAGATCGGCGCTGCCGGAAGCGAGAGAATCGCGGCGATGAGACAAACGATCAGACGAGTAGTCCAGCGGTGCATAAGTTGAAACTCCCAAGATTCGTGCGGAGTATCTTACAGAAACGACGAGTCGAACGGTCGAGGAAGTAGTTTCAGCGAGGACTCAACCTCGACCTTGCTGTCGAGATTCGCGAGTATCACGGGAATGTCGCCGCAGAATTCCCAGATGATCTGGCGGCATGCACCGCACGGTGGAGTAAGACCGGCAACATCAGTGACCACGGCAATGGCATCGAAGCCGCGCTCGCCTTCCGACACGGCCTTGAATATCGCAACGCGTTCGGCACAAATCGTGAGTCCAAGCGTGGCGTTTTCAACGTTGCACCCGGTATACACGCGGCCGGACTTGGCGCGCACGGCCGCTCCAACGCGAAAGTTGGAGATCGGTGCGCACGCGTTTTCGCGCGCTTGTTTCGCTGCGTTGATCAGTGCGCCGTGTTCGCTCATGATTTCGTTTCGGTTTCGCGCTTGGCGTCCGCGGAAAGCAGCGGCAACACGGCGCGCAGCAGTGCCGTGAATTGTGTCTTCACGCGGTTCCCTGTTTCGATCACTTCATCGTGCGTCAGCGGCTGATCGAGAATTCCCGCCGCCATATTCGTTACGCACGAGATTCCCAGGACGCGAATCCCCATGTGCCGCGCGACGATCACCTCGGGCACCGTAGACATGCCCACCAGGTCCGCACCAATCGTACGCAAGTATCGAATTTCCGCGGGCGTCTCGAAGCTCGGTCCGGTCACCGCGGCATAGACGCCCTCATGGAGTTCCATGCCAAGGCGCTTCGCCTCGATCAGCGTGAATTCGCGGTACGGTTTCCAGTAGGCCGTGGTCATGTCCGGGAAGCGCGGGCCAAAGCGTTCGTCGTTCGCGCCGATCAGCGGATTCGTTCCCTGCAAGTTGATGTGGTCGCGAATCACCACCAGCGCGCCCTGCGAATATTCGGTGTTAACTCCCCCAGCAGCATTGGTGAGGAGCAGCGCGCGAATGCCGAGCCGTCCGAGGACGCGAATCGGGAACGCAACTTCAGCGGCCGAGTAGCCTTCATAGAGATGCACCCGGCCCTGCATCGCAGCAACAACAGTCGTGCCCGCTTTGCCGACGACGAGGCGGCCTGCGTGGCCGAAAGCAGTCGATTGCGGGAAGCCTGGGATTTTCGCGTAAGGGATCGCGACGGCTTCGGTTAGCGAGTCAGCAAAACCGCCGAGACCCGAACCGAGCACGACGGCCACCTTCGGCCGCAACTTGGTCTTCCCAAAAATGAATCTTGCGGCGCGGTCGGCGAGCGCGAAGTTGGACGACGCAGCGCTCTTCTTTTTGGCAGCAACGCTCATTTCAACATGATCCCTACGATCGATGCGGACATCAGGTTCGCCATCGTCCCAGCGGCCATGGCGCGAATTCCCAGGCGCGCGAGATCGGTTTTCTTATTGGGTGCGAGCGCGCCGATGCCACCAATTTGAATTCCGATGGAGCTGAAGTTCGCGAAGCCGCACAGCGCGAACGTGGCGATGGTAAACGAACGCGGATCGAGTGTGTCCTTCATTGGGCTGAGGCGTTGGAACGCGACGAGTTCGTTCGTCACCATGCGGAGGCCGAGCAGGTTGCCAATGTCGTGGCAATCCTTCCAGGGAATTCCGATAACCCATGCGATCGGCGAGAACAGATAACCGAAAATCTGTTCGACGCTCGATGGAAACCACGGAATGCCATGCCGGAACAGAAAGTTGTGTGTCACGCCGAACAGTCCGTCCACGAGGTAAATCAGCGCGATGAATGTGATGAGCATCGCGCCAACGTTGACAGCGAGATTCAAGCCATCAATCGTGCCGCGAGAAATCGCGCCGAGCGCGTTCGTGTCGCGTTCGAGCTTAGCCATCTCTACGCGTCCCGACGTCACGGGCACTTCCGTTTCCGGCACGATCATTTTCGAAAGCAGAATCGTCCCGGGCGCCGTCATGATCACCGCCGCCAGCAGATGCCGCGCCTCGATGCCGTAGGCGATGTAAGCCGCCATCATTCCGCCGGAGACGTGCGCCATACCGCTGGTCATGATCGTCATCAATTCGGACTTGGTGACTTCCGGCAGGTACGGGCGAATCGTGAGCGGCGCTTCGGTCTGGCCCATGAAAATACTCGCGGCCACGTTGAGCGACTCTGCGCCGCTTGCGCCCATTAGGCTCGTCATCACTTTCGCGGCTTGTCGAATGATGAACTGCATTACGCCAAAGTAGTAGAGCAACGCGAAGACAGCCGCGATGAAAATAATTGTGGGCAGCACCTGAAACGCGAAATAGAAACCCATCGGCGAACCCTTCTTGCCAAGGTCGCCGAAAAGAAATTCCGAGCCGTGGTACGAAAAGTCCAGAAACCAGGTGACCGCCTGACCCGCCTTGTAGAACATCAGCTGCCCGAATTCCCATCGCATCACCAGAAACGCAAACGCGATCTGTAGGCCAAGACCCCACGCAACGGTTTTCGTGCGGATCGCGCGGCGATTGGTGGAAATCAGGAACGCAATGCCCATCATCGTGACGATGCCAAGCAGCCCGATTAGGCGATGCATTCGATGGTCGCTCCCAGTTTTGCGCGCGCGGCACGCATCGTCATGAAATCCCCGTCGCGCCGATGATTTTTCTCACGAGAGGCTGCCGCGGCGGCGGTTCCGGCCCGATTTCAAAGCAGGTCGCGAGCAGTGGATGCGCCTGCGCAAATCGCGTATCCAGATTGTAGTGCACCGTGCAAAGCGCCTCGCCTTCCTTCACCGCATCGCCCAGCCGCTTGTGAACTTCGAGCCCAACGGCGGGATCTACGTCATCTTCGTGCGTCTCGCGTCCGCCGCCAAGGATCATGCTTGCGATCCCCATGCGTTCGGTTTGAATCTTTTCGATGTATCCGGCACGCTCCGCGATGATCTCCGTAAAGTGCCGCGCTTTCGGCAAAATTTCCGGATCGTCCACAACTCTCGGATTGCCGCCCTGCAGGCGAACGACTTCGCGGAATGTATCACGCGCGCGCCCTGACGCAATCATTTCCGCAGCAAGCGCGCGCCCTTCGTTCACAGACTTCGTGCGGCCCCCAAGCGCCAGCATCCACGCCGAAAGATCGATGCACAGTTCGCGAAGGTCGGCTGGACCGCGATCGTGCAGAACTTCAAGGCACTCTTCCACTTCGAGCGCGTTTCCGATTTTGCGGCCGAGCGGCTCATCCATCCCGGTGATGAGCGCCACAACTTTCTTGCCGGTGCGCGTTCCGGTTTCGACGAGCAGGTCGGCGAGAGCTTCGGCTTCTTCTTGTTTTTTCAGGAACGCGCCGTCGCCAGTCTTCACGTCGAGCACCAGCGCGTCGATGCCTTCGGCGAGCTTTTTACTCATGATTGATGCCGTAATCAGGTAGGGGCTTTCGACGGTGGCGGTTACATCGCGCAGCGCGTAAAGTTTTTTATCAGCCGGGGCGATCTCCGGTGTCTGGCCGATCATCGCGCACCGCGTGGCAGCGAGAACGGCGCGAAATTCGTCGAGATGCAGGTTCACGCGGAAGCCGGGGATCGATTCGAGCTTGTCGAGCGTGCCGCCCGTGTGGCCAAGTCCGCGACCGCTGATCATTGGCACATACAAACCCGCGGCGGCGACGGTCGGCGCGACTACGAGCGACGTTTTGTCGCCAACGCCACCGGTCGAGTGCTTATCCACCTTCGGTGCTGGCAGTTCGGACCAGTCGAGCGCGGCACCGGACTCGATCATAGCTTGCGTCAGGCACGCGAGTTCGCCGCGAGACATACCGCGCCACACAATGGCCATCAACAACGCTGCGGTCTGGTAGTCGGGGATGCGCGAGTGAGTGATGCCGTCGACGAAGAAACTGATTTCCTCGCGCGTCAACTCGCCGGCGTCACGCTTTTTTCGAATGATGTCAACGGCGCGCATTCTTGGATGGGTGGAATCGAATTTGACGCGGCACCTGTTACGGGCGGTGCCTACAGCTTAGCCACTTTCTCAGCGATTTCGGCCGCCGTCTTCAAAACCTCATCGTGCACATGGCCGTTGGTAACGAGAACATCGGGATCGCCAGGATGATACAGGCCGCCGGTGAGATTCGTCACGCGGCCGCCCGCCTCCGTGACGATGATCATGCCCGCAGCAGTATCCCAGGAGCGCAAACCAAACTCCCAAAACGCTTCGAATCGCCCGCACGCCACAGAGCAGAGATCGAGAGCGGCCGAGCCGTCGCGCCGGACGCCATGCGAGCGCAGCGTGAAGTGCCAGTAATAGTGGATATTGCGCACTTCGCCCCGCTGACTCGCCGGAAACCCCGTGGCGACAAGGCTGGTCTCCAGTTTCTGGATTGCCGAGACGCGAATCGGCTTGCCGTTCAGTAATGCTCCCTCACCGCGGTACGCGCTAAAAAACTCGTCTGCAACGGGATTAAAGACGATGCCGAGTAGCGGCTTGCCGTCTTCGAGTAATCCGATCGAAACCGCAAAGCAGGGATATCCGTGCGCGAAATTGGTCGTGCCGTCGAGCGGGTCCACGTGCCACTCGTAACGTGACGCAGCGGCCGCGCCGCCGGAACCTTCCTCCGCCACAATGCGATGGTCCG
Source organism: Candidatus Acidiferrales bacterium (assembly GCA_050011035.1). Classification (GTDB taxonomy): domain Bacteria; phylum Acidobacteriota; class Terriglobia; order Acidiferrales; family UBA7541; genus Palsa-295. Next base: position 8,383 of record JBEKJW010000123.1, on the reverse strand, counting down.
GAAATTCGCGACGCAATCGGCCGACGATCAGCGATTCCGACTTTTTATCAGTTTCCGTGACAAGGTCAACGTCGCCCTTGTAAGAGATTTTTTGCGGGCGCGAGTGCTCAGCGAGCAAAACGGCGCCGGCTTCCCGCGCGGCTTCCACTGCGACGTCGAAGAACTTTTTCATTCAGTTGGCCTTGAACAATTTCCGCCGGCGTCAACGCATCCACGTGATTCACAAATGCGGGCGCTACGGGCCGGTAATGTACGTCTTGCGATAACGCACCGTATCGCCGGTGTTCACCTTCACCACTACGTGCCGCAAGCTGTTCGTAGGCGGCGTGGGCGTCGGATAGTAGCCCAACAGATACTGCGTGCGAAGCTCCCGATTGATCAAATCAAAATTCTGAGAGATTTCATCGACGGTCGTTGGATAGAACATCGCGCCGCCGGTGCTGTCCGTAATCGTCTGAATCGCGTGTTCGCCCGCGGTGTTTCGACCGGCATCGGATTTCATTGGCCGCACGACGATCGTATAAAGAAGCGCGCCTGACGCAATCGCGGCGCGGCGCGCGTCGTCGAATTTGTAGTAGCTGGTCGTCTCGCCCGCATCGGTGATGAGCACGATAGCTCGGCGGCGATCGGAACCCTGGCGTTTCAGAGTCTGCGAGGCGAGCACGAGAGCATCGTAGATCGACGTTCCCATATCCGCACCCGGGTCGGCACGGCGGATCGACTCATCGAGCTGCTTGATGTTGTCGGTGTAGTTGCTGAGCTGATTTATATCGCTCGTGAACGAGAAAATGGCCAGCTTGTCTCCGGGCCGGACGACTTCGCTTACGAAGTGTTCCGCCGCGTCCTTTTCAATCTTCAGCTCGATGACGGCTGTTCCACTCACGTCGACCATGAGCGCGATATCCAGCGGCCGGTTGGTTTGCGGTTCGAAACGTACGATCTTTTGAGACACGCCGTCTTCGCTGAGATCGAACGCGCTTTGATCGAGTCCGATCACTGGCTCGTTATTCGCATTCAGAACGTTGGCGAGAATGTTGACGAGGTCCGTCTGAACGCGGATCGCGCCTTTTTGCTTCTGTTGTTGCTGCGCGGATTGAGTCGTCGATTGCTGGCGGTTATCAATCGAGTCGAGATCGTCGGCCGTTTTCCGGAATTCCGACACGCCTCCGGGAAAGAACATGCCGGCCAGCCCGACCGCCAGAAAACCCAACGTAAGTTGTTTCATCTAGTGGTTCGATTCGTCTGCGATCGATTTGGCTGGCTCGCGCAACGGCTCGCCTTCGGACCAGACTGCGCCGCCTTCAAAAAATTCCTTCTTCCAGATCGGAACCGTCGTTTTTAGCGCGTCGATGGCGTAGCGGCAGGCATCGAAAGCCGCCGCGCGATGCGCTGCGCTCACGCCGATCCAGACACTCGTCTCGCCAACGGCAAGCCGGCCAAGCCGGTGGATGATCCCGATTCTGTGAATCGCGAACTTCGTCCGCGCCTCGGCGCCGATTTCACGCATCTTCGCAAGCGCCATGGATTCGTACGCGTCGTATTCCAGGTGACTCGTCGGGCGGCCTTTGAAATTGTCGCGCACGAAGCCGTCAAACGTCACCAGCGCGCCGTCTTGCCCAGCTTTCAGGTTGGCCGCAAGTTCAGCCACATCAATACGAACACGGACCAGCTGAAAAAGTTCGGCGTGCGCGGTAACTGCGGATTCGCTCTGCCCGCCACTCACGGGCGGAAGGAAGGCGACTTCGTCTCCGGAAGAAAGTGCGGTGCGCCATTCGCAATATTCCTGATTTCGCGATGCAGCGATGGAGGGACGGAACTCAGCGAGTTGCGGAAATTGCCGGCCGTAACGCTCAAACAGGTCGGCCACGCGCGCGCCTTCAGACAACTCCGCGTCTTCCTGTGCGACGCCGACGATGTCCTTGAGACGCCCAAAGAACAGCACGCGAACCCGCATGTAGGGATTGTAACGCTTCTGAGCGTTCCGAAGTATGTGCCACGCCGCCGGCATGTTTCGAGCGAGCAGCGAAGCTTAGCGCTACTTGCCGGAAAGCTTAGTGATTTCGTCGAGCTTCGTGGAAGCGCGGTGAAGCGCCGCGGTAAGGGACTTCGATTCAGCTTCGAATGCGACGGCGTCTTTGCGGTCTAGCGCTTCGCTCGGGCCAGGCAGAACTTCGGCCGAATATCCCGCATAGCTCCCAGGCGCGTAGATCGTGTGCTTGTACCAGGTGCGCCCGCGAAGGCCATCGGGGTCGAGCAACGCCTGATCGATCGTCGCGAGGTCGCGATTCATCTTCGTCTGCGCAGCCGGGTCGATCGAGAGCCCCCCTCCGGACTGCAGCGCGTGCGAAAGTTTGGCGGCGGATTCCGATAGTTGGCCGGCAGCTTCGACCAGCGGCTTTACCTCCGCGGCGTTGATTCCCTGCTCGGTCGCGCGTTTTTGAACTTCCTGCACCGCGCGCGAGATTTCACCGGCGTACGCGCCGTAATCGAACGGCAGCACGTCGGCCTCGTCGAGCCGCAGCGTCATCGTACCGAGAACCTTGGCAAGAGCAGCGTGATACTTGAATTCGGGATCGCCGAATTTTTTCATCCAGTAGAAATCGTCGTAGAGCGAGTGGTAAACGCCGTAATCGCCGACGAAACCGACATCCGCGGACGGAATTCCAGCGAAATCCAGAAACGGGCAGAAGTCCGAACCCGCGCCGAGCGCACTGATTGGCGCTTCTCCTGAGGAGTCCGACTGTCCCGTAGGCCGCGCGCTTCCGAGCTCTTCGACCGTTGCGTGGGCTTCGTGTGCGCGCCAAGTCTCGTAGACGCTCGACCCACTCTGCGGATTGGGAACGTCGCGAGTCGCGTCGCGCACAAATTCCTTGAGCGACGGAACGGCCGACGCCGAAAGATTTGGTCCGGCGACGCCAACGTCGGTGTTGATGTACGCGACGGCCTTTGCCTGGAGTTCGTCGCGATTTTGTTCGACCCACTCGGTCGATCCGATCAATCCCTCTTCTTCCGCATCCCACTCGCACATGACGATGGTTCGCTTGGGTTTCCAACCGCTACGCACCAGGTCGCCCAGCGCACGCGCAGTTTCGAGCATCGTCGCAGTTCCGCTGCTGGGATCGACGGCTCCAAAAACCCACGCATCGTGATGGTTGCCGAGAACGACCCACTCATCGTCGCTTGTGCCGTGAAGCTTTGCGATCACGTCGTAAATGGGCCGCTGTTGATAATCCATGGCGATTTTCATGTGCGCCACAGCTGTGCCGCCGCCCACGTGATACGTGAACGGCAAACCGCCCTGCCAGTTGCGTGGTACGTGCACTCCGTCGAGCTTTGAAAGAATCGCTGAGCCATCCTGCGGATTGATCGGAATTGTCGGGATACGCGAAAGGTTCGGCGCTTCGGCAGGCGTGATGCGCTTCGCCTCGGGAGTCGCCGCCACACCGGGAGTAAGCGGATCGCCGGGATAAATCTGCGTGTACTCCACCGACCCGCGCTGGATCCCGCTCATCGGCCGCCACGGTCCGTGCGGGAACATGTCGCCCGCGTCGTAGCCATCGTCCGATGGATCGGAGTAAATAATGACGCCGACCGCTTTGTGCTCCTCCGCAAGCTTCGTCTTGATGCCTCGATAACAACGGCCGTACCGCGCCAGAACGATCTTCCCTTCCACCGAAACGCCGAGCGATTGAAGGATGCGGTAATCCTCCACCGTCCCATAATTCACGTAAACGACTGGCGCGGTCACATCGGCAGAAGGAACATACGCATTGAACCCGACGACTGCGCGCTTGTCGTATGTGTCCTTGTCTTCCGGGATCGGTTCTTCCTGCGTGGCGAGCGCCTGCTTCTGCGGCGCGACGAGTTCCAGCTTCACTTCCTTCGGTTGCGCGAGCCAAACGCTATAGGAAACGATTTGCGCGTCGAAACCATAACTCTGATATTGAGCTTGCAGCCACTCGGCGACGCGCTTGCTCCCTTCCGTTCCCGCCAGGTGCGGCTCGCTGGTCAGGTGCCGGAGGTCGGCCTCTACATGCCCGGGATCGGGGATGGAGCGAAATTTCTGTTCAAGAATTTCTTCCTCCGCCGTGCGGCCGCTTGCAAATCCATGGATAGTTCCTCTCTCGCGCGCTCCGTGCGAGATGGCGCCCATCAGTAAGGCCCCGCTACTTACGATTGCGACCGACACACCACGACGAAAAGTACGATTCATGCCCGCCTCATTCGCAAAACGGAAATTCTACACTAGAAGCTAGCCGCCACTTACGGAGGAAAGACTCAGCCAGTTTCCGAAGCGGCCACGGCCGCGCAACGTTTAGGAGTCGAAGCACCCTTTACGTGCAACGGCTCGCCCGGTAGGTTATACAGCTACAGAATCGGCAGCCTGTGTGGAGGCAAGTTCGTCGTCGATGAGAGTCGTGATCGCAGGCGCGAGGGGCTTAGTCGGAACGGCGCTGACCGAGTCGCTGACGCGCGACGGGCATACCGTGTCGCGAATGGTCCGGCCGGGCGAGACCTCTAGGCCGGGCGACGTAACTTGGAATCCCTACGCCGCGATTGTGGACACGCCGGCACTCGAAGGCTGCGACGCTGTCGTGACTTTGAGTGGTGCTGGGATCGGCGACAAACGCTGGACCGCGAATCGCAAGAGGTTGTTGCGGAGCAGCCGCATCGACACAACGCGCGTGCTGGTCGAAGCCCTCGTGCGCTTGAAACGAAAACCGGCGGTTTTCGTGTCGTCGTCCGCAGTCGGGTTTTATGGAGATCGCGGCGACGAGGTTCTCGTCGAGTCATCCGGAAACGGCAACGATTTTCTCGGCATCCTTGCGCGCTCCTGGGAAGGCGAAGCCAATCGAGCGCAGATTGCAGGCATTCGCACCGTGATCGCGCGATACGGGGTCATTCTGGATAAAAATCGGGGAGCGTTGCCTCTCACCGTCCGGCCAATCAAGCTCGGCGTCGGCGGTCGCTACGGCAGCGGGAAGCAATGGTTTTCATGGATCACGCTCAGTGACGCTGTGCGCGTGATTCGCGCCGCGATCGATAACGCTACGTGGCGCGGCCCCGTGAACGTCTCCACGCCAAATCCTATCCGCAACGAGGACTTCGTCAGGACGATTGCGACCGTTCTGCACCGTCCGGCTTTCTTGCCGGCTCCTGCGTTCGCGCTGCGGATAATTCTGGGAGAAATGGCCGACGCACTTCTGCTCGCAAGCCAGCGCGCGAAACCCGAATTCTTGCTGAACGCGGGATTTAGTTTTCAGCACGAAGAGCTCGAGCCGGCGCTTCGCGACGTTCTGCGCTAATGATCGACGCGATGAAGCTAGAGATTTAGTTTTTCCAGAAGCGACTCGACATTCGATTCATCGACAGTTAACACCGTGTTCGATTCCTCGATTCCCGGCACCTCGTCAAAGTTCTGAAACAGCCGCATCTTTGCCGCGGCGTACTCCTCGGTGCCATTCAGTGTTCGGCCGGAGTGTGCGCTCCACTTTTCGATCCCTGCGCGATTCAAGAACACGCGGATCGGGTGCATCGTCTTGCGATCCGACGTGACGTAGTAGATGTATTCGGTTCCGTACTGGCCGTTGATCGTCGCGGGTCGTACTTCGTGGAACTGGTATTGATACACGGCGCCGTTTTCGGCGGAGTAGGTTTTGAGTCGTCGGACGATTTCAGGATTACTCACGACGGAATTATTGGACTCGAATCTGCGAGAGTCAACGTGCTCGAAAATTTTGGCTGAGCATCATGGCTTTGATTTCGATTTGAAATTTCTCACGAAACTGTGTCCCGATTCGGGACGGCCGCGTCGGCGTGTCGGGCCGACTCCGGGGTTCAGGGCCGAACTCGCTGCATTCCCGTAACTTACGTAGTTTCTTAACTTTAAAGGAATTAGCAGATTTCACAAACGCCGCGTCGCGCCCGGATCGCACGATGCTTCGTGATGGCACACGCCGTGCGTTACCTCGTCTGCCAATATGTCAGACAAATCCGCACCGATCGTTCGCCGAGTTGCGAGAGCACCAGAATTCGACTCGTCATTTTGTTGCAGAACGCGCACCAAGTCTGCGACGTTTGCGGCGGCTCTCGTCGCAATTGTGGTTGCGTTCGGTTCGTGTAGCGGCGGCTTGCAAACGATCACCAAACCAGGCGCCGTGGTCGTCACTGTTTCTCCCAACAGCGCTTCTCTCTCTGCGGGCGCCTCGCAACGATTCACGGCGATCGTAACGGGCACGAACAATTCCGCGGTCACATGGGAAGTGAACGGCGTGACAGGAGGAAATACTGTCACCGGCACAATTTCCTCAGGCGGACTGTACAAAGCTCCCGCATCAACGCCGGGTTCGAGCGTGACGGTGACGGCGGTGAGCGTCGCGGACGCGACCGCGAGTGCCTCCGCCGTCGTCAGCTTCGCGCCGTCGATATCGCTCACGCTCGCTCCCTCCTCCGCAATGGTCCCCACGAACGGTTCGCAACTCTTCACCGCGACAATCTCAGGATCGGGCGGCGCCTCACAACAGTTGGCGTGGAGCGTCAACGGCTTCGCCGGTGGCAACACGTCGGTCGGAACGATTTCATCGAACGGCGCGATGACTGCCGTTTACACCGCACCGTCGGAGATGCCGTCACAAAACCCCGTCACAATTACGGTCGCAAGCGTCGCCGAGCCTTCAGCTTCCGCGAGCGCGTCGATCACAATTTCATGCGGCGCCACGGAATCGATCGTGCCGTCCTCAGCCACGATCGTTCTCGGCGCGACGCAGTCATTCTCTGCATCGCTGTGCGTGGCGCAGAACGATTCGATCGTCTGGGACGTGAACGGGATTGTGGGTGGCAACAGCGTCGTCGGGACAATCGTTGCAGCGGGATCGAGCACCGCGATTTTCACCGCACCCGCCAACCTGCCGTCGCCGTCTTCCGAAACCGTCCACGCGACGTCGGGCGGCACGAGCGTTGCTGCATCCATAACTCTGACGAGCGACATATCCCTGAGCGTCGCGCCCGCGACTGCGACCGTCGCGTTCTCCGGAACCGTCATGCTTACGCCGTCAGTGGCAGGCTCGCAGAACGTGAACGTCACATGGACAGTGAACGGAGTCACGAATGGCAACTCGGCGGTCGGAGAGGTTTGTGAAGCGGGCACGAGCCCATGTTTGGTGCCGGCGGGCGGATTTGCGGGGAGCGTGGTGTACGTCGCGCCTTCGTCTGCGCCGGCACAGAATCCCGTATCGGTGGTGGCCACGAGCGTTGCCGATCCGACGAAGAGCGCGACAGCGACGATCACAATTTCTTCCGGCAACGCCGGCTCGACGCTGACGATTGTCCCGCTGTATGCGTTCGTCGCCGCAACGGGAGGTGCGCCGAGCACGCAACAGTTTTTCGTGCAGGATGGGACGGGTGTGAGCGTGGCGGTTGCGTGGTCCGTGGCTTCGGCGGTACCGGGTGCAGGATGTAGCGGCGCCGCGTGCGGCAGCATAAATTCGGGCGGAGTATTCACTGCTTCCTCCAATGCGCCATCGCCGAATGCGATTTCAGTGATCGCGACGCTAGATTCGACACCGCCGCAGACGTTAACAGCCACTGTAGCGATTACGAGTGGCGCGACCATCGAGACGATTTTGCCGTCGAGCGTCAGCGCCGGAGCTGTTGAAGGATTCCCTCTTGAGCTCGAGGGCGACAACTTCGTCGCGGGTAGCGGCGCGTCCGCATCAATCATCTTGATCAACGGCAACGCGCGCGCCACAACGTGTCCGACAGCGAACTCGTGCGCTACTCCGATCAATCCGTCTGACGTTGTCTCCGCTGGTACGTTGACAGTCCAAGTCCAGAATCCGAGCGGCGCGCTTTCCAACCCGGTTCCCTTCATCGTTGTTCCACTTGCGAGTTCCGCTTCGGGATTGCAGCTAAGCTTGGCGCAGCAAACGATCAATTCGATCCAATTGGTCGCGACGGAGCCGACGACGGCGGCGTCAAGCTCTCCGATCAACGTGAACTTTATCGGTGCGTTCAGCAGCGGCAGTTGCACGATCGGAGCGGCGCCCATCACAGTCACGCGCCCTGCCTCGGGCACGTCGACGGACTCGATCTGCATCCAGGGCGACGGCCTCGACCCTACGTTCTCGTATTCGTTTGGGGGACCTGCCGGTGCGTCCGGCGGCACTGATATCCCCGTGAGCGCGTCGGCGATTGCAGGACTTCTTCCGAACATGATCCAACTCAATTTGGAAATTTCCAGCAGCTCGGCGGCGGGACTGCGGACGCTTTTCATCACGACACTCAACGGAGACCGCGCCGCCTCGACGGGAATGTTGGAGGTTGAATAGTGAAAACAGCAAATATCGTAGCGATTCTCGCGTTCGTCCTGATTCTTGGTGTTGTG
>JBEKJW010000122.1:0-13748 GCA_050011035.1 Candidatus Acidiferrales bacterium | reverse complement strand
GAGCCGTTCTTCTTCATCGGCTACCTGATTTCGATCGCGATCTTCGGCTTGTACCAGGCGATTTTCATGGCCAACGCCGGCGGCGCCTGGGACAACGCCAAGAAAATCGTCGAAACCGAGCTGAAGCAGAAAGGCACGCCGCTGCACGATGCGACGGTAGTAGGTGATACGGTTGGCGATCCGTTCAAGGATACGTCGTCCGTCGCGCTCAACCCGGTGATCAAGTTCACCACGTTGTTCGGGTTGCTGGCGGTGGAGCTGGCGGTTCAGCTGACGGCGGACCAAGGTCCGACGATCACGCATGCGCTGGCTGCGGCTTTCTTCGTCGTGTCGTTCTTCTTCGTCTACCGGTCGTTCTACGGAATGCGAATCAAGGGCTCCTGAGCGAGTCGCTTTAAGCTCAAAAAAGCAAAACGGCCGCTCGATTCGAATCGGGCGGCCGTTCTCTTTTTCGAGATTCGACCCTGCTACGTTTGCTCGCGCCTACGCATTCACGATGCCGGAAAAATGCTTTGGATCGTTGGCGTATCCAGGGAAGACTTTTGCGAGATCCCGATCGCCCAGGTGCTTGTAAATGATTTCGCCCAGCACGCTGCGATAATCCGTCGTAACCGCCAAGTCCCTGCCCTGATTGAGCTGGCCCTCGTCGAGCCCGGGCCACTTCGAGTAGACGTGCCCGCCCTTCACCGCCCCGCCCATCACAAACATACAGTTCGCGTGGCCGTGGTCCGTGCCGCGATTGCCGTTCTCATGGGCGGTGCGGCCGAACTCGGACATGCTGACAAAGACGATGTCTTCCATCTGATCGCCCATGTCCTGATGAAACGCGGCAACGCCCTGCCCCAAATCCTTCAGTAGGTTCGCGAGTTGGCCGGTCGCGCCGCCTTCGTTGACGTGATTGTCCCAGCCGCCGCTATCGAGAAACGCGACTTCGAGCCCAACGTCGGCTTTGAACAACTCCGCAATTTCCTGCAGGCTCTGCCCGAATCGCCCCTTCGGATATTCGGCTCCGTTTGAAGGCGTGTATTTATCGGGATTGATTTTCTTGAGCTGGTCGATCGCGGAAAACGTCTCGTTGCCGACGCCCCGCATCGCCATATCGACAGTCTGCGAGTACATCGCCTCGAATCCGCCCTCGACCGTCTGCTGCGGACCATTCATTTTGAACTGCTTAAGATCCGGAATCGCGATCGCAGGCGACGGGCCTTGCAGCGTGCGCGGCAGATACGGCCCGAACGCAACAGCGCGGAACGGCGTGGCTTGTGGCTCAGGCATCGACTGCATCGCGCGATTCAGCCAGCCATCTTCGGTGGCTTTCAAGCCGGGCGTTCCGGACTCCATGTAGTCCTGCGCGTCGAAATGCGAGCGCGTGGAATCAGGAGAGCCGACAGCTTGCACGATAGCGAGCTGTCCATTACGGAAAAGGGGGAGCATTGGCTCGAGGCTCGGATGCAGGCCAAAGAATCCGTCGAGATCGATCACGGCAGTGCCAGCCGCCGCGTTACGCGAAGGCTGCGGAATCGCGATCGTCGGACGCATGCGGTAGTAGTTCGGTTCGCCAAACGGCACAACCACGTTGAGCCCGTCCATCGCGCCGCGTTGGAAAAGCACGACCATCTTTTTCTTGTTCGCGGTGGGCGTGCCGGCAACGGCGCGCTGCAGGAATGACGGAAGCGCAGCCATACCCAACATGGCGATGCCGCCGCTCTTCAGAAAATATCGCCGTGAGATGGCCATGGCGTGCTCCTTTCCGCGCATGAGCGCGAGTGAAACTTAGCGCCGCTGAAATTCAGGCGTGCCGAGTACAAGGCCCGCGATCAAGCCTTCATTGACCGTTTGGGCCTGGTCGTCGAGACTCGCGCGGCGAATCTGCGGATCGTTCAGTCGCGCTTCGATCGTCGAACGCGTCGTATCCGCAATCTGTCCATCGAGGAAGAGCTGGATCGATTTTTCGAGCGCAAGGTTAGGATCCTTCGCAGCATCCTCGCCGAGCATGTTCGTCAGATCGGTAGTCGCACCGCCCATCTTGTCGCCCGCAAACGTGAGCGCGAAATTCAGTCGGTTCAAGAGCGCGCCAGTGTTCACCCACGTCTCGCCTTTATCGGAGTAGCCCGTCGGCGGCTGGCACAGGAAGAGCGGCTCGCCCATGCGGCTCACCCAATTGGTTAGCGGCAGCGTGATGGTGACTTCGGCATTCAACGCCCGGGCAGTACTGGCGACAAGCTCGAACGGCGTTTTCATCTTGGCCCGGTACGCGTCGCGCGACCAGAATTCCGGCGAGTAAATCATCGTGTGCAGAACTGCCCTGATGTCGCCGCCCGTGGATTCGTAGGTTTTCGCCATGCGATCGACTAGCGCCGGTGGAGGATTGTCCGAAACGAAGTGGCGCGCGAGCTTCGAGGAAATGAACTTTGCGGTCGCAGGCTGCGCAGCCAGCATCTTCAGCGCTTCCTCGCCGTCTTTCTCACCGCCGTAGTTGAACGTCTTGCCCATCACCACTTTCTTGCCTGCCGCGTGAACCTTCTCGTCGAAGTTGTAAACGGGATCCTTGCGCGGCTCCTTGATCGTCCAGCCGGTCAAGCACTCGGCCATCTGGATCACGTCCTGCTGCGTGTAGCCCGCATCAACGCCGACGGTGTGCAGCTCCATCACTTCGCGGCCGTAGTTTTCGTTCAGGCCACGGTCAGGCTTCTTGGCGGCGGGCACAGGCGCCCCTGGCGGACTGCTTACTGGACCGGGGAATGTGCCGGGAGTCGGAGGCGTGAAGCCGTTGTAGTGCCGGCGCATCGCTTTTTCGGCTTCCATGCGCGCGACGGCGGCCGGATCGGCGCTCAAGAAGTTATCGAGATAGAAAAGCATCGCGGGACTTTTCGCCGTCGCCATCAACAGGTCGGGAAACTTGCCCATCGCATGAGGGCGAATCGTGTCGCGCACGTAAGAAGTGAGCATCCACTTGTCCGCGCCTTTGTTCGCGAACACGTTGAAGTGGTTGAACCAGAAATCTTCCATCACGGCTTCGAGCTGCCGGTTGGTGTAAACCGCGCGGTCCAGCTTCGCCATGGAAAGTTCAGCGGTAATCCGGTTGGGACCGACGAGCTTGGCGAGCTGTTGCTGCGCTTTGTCCAGGTTGTCGTTGCCGGTCAAGATCACTTGCGACTCGGCTTCCTGGCGTTTCATTTGCTGCTGTTCCTGCGCCTGCTCCTTGGTGATGCCTTCTTTTTTCGCGGCCTGATTGGCTTCGGGATAGTTGTCGACGAGTTCCTTCGGAGACATCGTGAGCGTCGGATAGCGCTTCAATCGCTGATCGAGGTCGGCGTCTTCAAGAGTCTCGGGATGAAGCTGCTGGTCGATCCACTTTTCGAGGCCGATTTCGCGTATGTGGTCGATGTCGCCGGGGCGCGGACCGTAACCAAGGCGGTTCAGCGCGTGCGCGATTGCTTCGTCTTCCGAGAGCTGCGTGATCGGCAGCTTGCCTTTGAATTTCTTGTCTAGCTTGTAATTTTGGGGCGCAGCGGTTTGTTGAACAGGTTGCGTTGACGGAGCGGCGTAAAGCGATTCGAAAGCAGCTGAGGCTTCATCGTTACCGGCAATTGCTCGCGGAGACGAAAGGAAAAGACTACCCACGACAACGGCAACAGCAATGCCGGCGGCGGCTGCCTGCTCGAGTTGCGAAGTCTTCCGAGGCTTCGTAGGTTTCACGGCAGTCGGTTCCCTGCTACGGCCCTGGGCCGCATAATCAAATCGCCACCAGTTCTGCCCAGTCTAAACCCTCGGAGGCTTCAAAAGTTGCGCGTGCGGCCTAGTTGGCATTACTTAGAACGCACCGATTCCGAGCCGCCGAAACCAAAATAAGTAGCTTAAATACTTATAGATACAGGATGGCCAAGCGCGGTCTAACGCGCCAGTTTGCGGACAAAACCGAAGAGGTGGGAAGGCTCGGGCTCGTTGATGCTGCGCTCCACGTTGAAGGCCGCTCCGAGCAGAATGACCATCGCCGTGAGGTACATCCACAAGATCAGGCCGATGGCCGCCGCAAGCCCGCCGTAGACCGCATCGTAGGGCATTCTGCGCACGTAGAAGCCGAAACAGACGTCTGTGACCCACCACAGCACCGTAGCCACAGCAGCGCCGGGAAACAGCGCCATGATCCCCGGGTGGCCCGGGCGGCCGATCCTGTACACCAGCACGAGCACCAGCATCGAGAGCACGAACACGATGGCTACCTGGGCCAGAAATATCAGCACGTTCGCAAGCGCCGGATCGGCGAGTCGGTGAACCAGCCAGCCGCGCATCTGGCGTCCAAAGACGGTGAGCGTCACGAATGTGAGCGTCGGAATAATCGTCAGGCTCAGCAGAATTAAAGAGCGAACCTGGATTCTCCAGTACGTCAGCCGGAACGGATCTTCCTCGATCACGCGAAAACCTTCGATAAATCCGGCCATCACCTGCGACCCGGCGATCAGCGTGCCGCCGAGGCCGATGAGCGACCACTTCCACGGATGCGCAGACTTACGGACGAAGTATTGGACAACGATATCTTCGCTGCCAGGAGGAACGATGACCTTCAGGCGCTCGGGCAACTCGCGCAAAGCGTTGTGAAAGAAGCTCCCGCTGCTAAGCACGCCGAGGGCGAGGAGGAGCATGGGAAAAAACGCGAGAAACATGTTGAACGCAATGGCCTGCGCGAGCGTCTGGCAGTCAGGGAAGATACGTCCCACGCCGCGGAGAATGTTTGTGAGCAGGCGATCCATCGCGCGTTCGCGGACGCATCATACAAGAAATGCTTTCATACACATCCGAAATTTCGTGGCACCGTCGCTCGAAGTCTTGATGAAGCGAGAACGGCGCGTTACACTTCGCCGTACCGAAATCACAAAGAATTGGATTTTCGCGGCGTGAGCCACGTCGGGCCGGGCGCGGTTCGGCGTCGAAGCGTAGCCGCGGGCGCTTCCTGCAAGAGCGTGCGACTGATATTCGCGCAGTAAACGGGGAAAACCATATGACTGTTTCGCCGAAGGGGTCCGATCCGCGCAGCGAAGAGGTTGTCCGCAAGCACAAGGAATTCATCTGGCCGTCGGTGACCAACTACTACCAGAAGCCGCTGGTCGCCGATCACGGGTCGATGCAATACCTGTGGGACATCGAGGGCAACAAGTACCTCGACTTCTTCGGTGGTATCGTGACGATCGGCGTCGGCCACTGCAATCCGAAGGTCACCTCCAAGATCAACGCGCAGGTAAATAAGCTGCAGCACACCTCGACGCTCTTCCCCAACGAAGCCGTCGTGGCGCTCGCCGAAAAGCTGGCGCAGATTACGCCCGGCAAGCTGCAGAAAAGCTTCTTTACGAGTTCCGGCACTGAAGCGAATGAAGCGGCGATTCTCTTGTCGCGCATGGCGAGCCCCAGTTACGACATCGTCGCGCTGCGGCACGCCTACTCCGGCGGCTCGTCGCTCGCGAAGTCGGTGACGGCTCAGTCGGCGTGGCGCAGGAGCGGCGTGATCAGCGTCGGCATCTCGCACGCAATCAATCCGTACTGCTACCGCTGCCCATTGCATCTGACGTATCCGTCCTGTGGCGTTGCGTGCGCGAATGACGTGGAGAACGTGATTCAAACGACCACTAGCGGACAGATCGCAGCGTTTATCGCGGAGCCGATTCAGGGCGTCGGCGGCTTCATCACGCCACCCAAGGAATATTTCAAGATCGTCCACCGCATCGTGAAGAATTACGGCGGTGCGTACATTTCCGACGAAGTGCAGACCGGCTGGGGCCGCACCGGAAAGAAATGGTGGGGCATCGAGCAGTGGGAAGTCACGCCGGACATCATCACCTCGGCGAAGAGCATGGCCAATGGCGTGCCCGTGGGCCTGACGATCGCAACCGCCGAACTCGCCGACAAATTCCAGGGCCTGAACATTGCGACGTTCGGCGGGAACCCGGTCACATCGGTGGCGGCGCGCGCGGTGATCGAAGTGATCGAAGAAGACAACCTGATGGAGAACACCTACGTCGTGGGGGGCTACTTTCGCCAGAAGCTCGAGGAGCTGCAGCAGAAATATCCGCTGATCGGCGAAGTGCGCGGCATGGGCATGATGCAGGCGCTTGAGCTCGTGAAGGATCGCCAGACGAAGGAGCCGGCAGCGCAGGAGACTAACGCCGTGCTGGAGGCAGCTCGCAACAATGGACTGCTCGTCGGCAAGGGCGGGATGTACGCCAACGTGATTCGCATGGCGCCGCCGATGAACATCTCGAAGGCCGATGTCGACGAAGGCATTCGCTTGCTCGATAAGAGCTTCAGCGAAGTGCGCGTGTAAGCGCGAGTCGCAGTCGGGCCTCATACAATTGGATATAATTGAAGAATGGCTACAACTACAACCACGGTTCAACTCTGCAAGAACTTCATCGGCGGCGAATGGGTCGATTCGAAATCGACTCATATTTTCGAACGCCGCAATCCGGCGAATCGCGAAGACATCGTCGCGCGCATCGCCCTCTCGGCGCGCCAGGAAATGAAGGAAGCCATCGTGGCCGCGAAGACTGCGTATCCTGCGTGGCGCGAGACTCCGGCGCCTACTCGCGGCAAGATTCTTTTCACTGCCGCACGAATCATGCAGGACGAGAAGGACTCGCTCGCGCGACTCCTCACCCGCGAAGAGGGCAAAGCGCTGAAGGATTCACTCGGAGAGGTACAACGGGCAATCAACATTCTGGAGTATTCGGCCGGCGAAGCGCGCCGCCTTACAGGCGAGACCCTGCCAAGCGAGCTGCCGAAGAATTTCTCTTACACGGTCAAGCAGCCGCTCGGCGTAGTAGGACTGATCACGCCGTGGAACTTCCCCGTCGCAATTCCAATCTGGAAACTGGCTCCGGCACTGGTGTGCGGTAACACAGTGGTACTGAAACCCGCCGAACTAACGCCGTTGTGCGCACTTCGACTCGCCGAGATTTTCACGGAGGCTGGCCTGCCGAAAGGCGTGCTGAACGTGGTGCTCGGCACCGGTGAATCGGTCGGCGACGAACTTGTGACTAACCCTCACGTGCAGGCGATCTCGTTCACCGGATCGACGGCCGTGGGTCAGAAGATTTACGCCGCCGGAGCCGCAACGCAAAAGAAAATTCAATGCGAAATGGGCGGCAAGAACGCGGTCGTAATCCTCAAGGATGCCGACCTCCAGCTCGCGCTGGACGCTGTCGTTTCCGGCGCGTTCGCTTCCACAGGTCAACGCTGCACGGCCACAAGCCGCGTGATCATCGAAGAAGCCGTTGCGGATGAATTCGTTGCGGCCCTCGTCGAACGCGCGAAGAAGTTCCGCGTGGGCGACGGCCTTGACGCGCAAATCGATATGGGGCCATCCGTCGATGAAAAGCAAATGTCCACAGTGCTGAAGTACATCGACATCGGCCGCGGCGAGGGCAAACTTCTGTGCGGTGGCGAACAGCTTACGGGCACTGCACACAAAGACGGCAATTTCGTCGCGCCCACGGTCTTCGACCGCGTCGCGAAAGACTCACGCATCGCGCAGGAAGAAATCTTCGGCCCCGTGCTGAGCGTAATCCGGGTAAAAGACTTCGACGAAGCGCTAGCCGCGGCGAACGGCGTGAAGTATGGCCTCTCGAGTTCCATCTACTCGACCGACTCCAACAAAATCTTTGAGTTCGTCGACAAGATCGAAACCGGCATGACGCACGTAAACTCGCCGACCGTAGGCGGTGAAGCGCACGTCCCATTCGGCGGTGCGAAAGCCAGCAGCATCGGCCCGCACGAAGTTGGCCACAGCGCGATCGAGTTCTACACCGAAACGAAAGTGGTTTACATCGACTTCACTGGCCGCAAGCGCGAAGGCAGTTTGTACTAGCCGGCGCTTCGGCCTATTACCAATAACGCCGCCAGGGCGCGCGAAACGGGGACCCGACTTGCGAGGATTGTTCGACCGCGAAATTTATCTCGATATTGAAACTCTCAGGCTATCTCACGAAGTGGACGGCGGGTGGAGCAACATCCGCGGATTCGGCATGGCGGTCGCCGTTACATGGGACAAGGACAACGGCTTCCGCCGCTGGTTTGAAGAAGACGCGCGAAAGCTGATCAACGAACTCGAACAGTTCACCAGGGTCATCACTTACAACGGCAACCGCTTCGATATCGAAGTTTTGCGCGCTTACGCTCCCGTAGACAACGTCCGTAAAGCCTCGCTCGACCTTCTCGAGGAACTACACAAGCTGCTCGGCCACCGCGTGAAACTCGATCAGGTCGCAACCGAAACGCTGGGCACCGCGAAGTCCGGCGACGGCATAAAAGCCGTCGAATGGTGGCGCGCTGGCGAAAAAGACCGCGTCGTGAAATATTGCGAGCAGGACGTGACGATTCTGCGCGACGTCCACGAGCACGGCCGGCTGAAGGGCTTCATCATGGTGTCGCAGCGCCAAATTGTCGTTCAATGGGATTGACCCCAAAAAACGCGCGTACCTACATGGCGACACGCGCCGTTGCGATCGTGCTGTTCGCCGCTGCGTGTGCTGCTGCAGGTTCTGCTTCCGCCTCCGACCCCGATCGTTTCCTGTGGAAGTCCGTACCCGCTGCACAGTGCCGGCTCGACGACAAAATCCCTCTCGCGTGGAACGTCTACCAGACCGACAACAAAAAGCAGCAGCACCTCGTGCTGATCCTGCTGGGCCGTCGCTTTCTCGCG
Source organism: Candidatus Acidiferrales bacterium (assembly GCA_050011035.1). Taxonomy (GTDB): domain Bacteria; phylum Acidobacteriota; class Terriglobia; order Acidiferrales; family UBA7541; genus Palsa-295. Next base: position 5,056 of record JBEKJW010000122.1, on the reverse strand, counting down.
ATGGATTTGCACGCGAAGCAGGTTTACAACGTGCCGCTTACTGACCTCAAAGCGAGTGGTTCCAACTGGGAGAGCGGCGACCTATTCGTGGAATCGCGGATTCTACCGACGGAGAACTGGACGCTGCGCGACGTCGGGCCCGCGGAATTGATCAAACTAACCCTGAAGGATTACAATCGCTTCTTGCAGATCGAACTTCCCCACCCAACTGATTTACGCGGTCTCTACTAATTCGCATCGACACCCGTGTCGGTCGCATCGTTCTGCCGCTGTTGATCGGCCTTCGGCACCGGCACATCGTTCAGCCCTCGCCACACGAGCCAAACGCACACTCCGATCATTCCGATCCAGCCGATCGCGCGCACGGCTGATGCGATTTGTGTGTCGTGCTCCAGCAAACCAAGCTTGTCGAACAAATAGTTCCAGTCGTGAATCACATACTCCGCGTCGCCGACGGTGAGCAGCGGCAAGTCCATCGCGCGCGCATCAGCCATGTAAGTTGCCGTCGGCAGAAACTGGTCGAACATAAAAAACAGACAGAAGGCGGCGCCCTGGGTCTGGCGTTGAAACGCGAAGTACACAGCCAGCGCAAACGGCGTGAAGAGTTGCAGGAACGTGCCGCCGGCGACGCTAATAAACTCTCCGAAGAAGCGGAACAGCAAGTGGCCGCCTTCGTGAATCGGCACAAAAACGCCGTTCATCAAACCAGGGAAACTCCCGTCACTCGTGAGTTGCCACAAGAAAAACACGTAGAAGCACACCCACACCACGAGCAAAGCGCGCGGAATCGGCGCCCACGGCTCGGACAGCTCCTCCAAAAATGGGAATCGCTCGGTAAGTGAATCGGGGACGTTCATGTAGCGCTCTTTGAGACGATTGAAACATTCTCGCCGAGCCAAAGCACGAGGAGTGTACGCAGCGTTGTTCTATTTGCCAGCGACTACTCGCGCATGGAAACGCCGGTGACCCAGGGGATGCTCACCAGGCCGTCTTTGACCTGCACGTCCACCGAGTCCCCCTTGGTAAAGCGGTCGTAATCGACGCGGTCGACAGGAACGCGTTCGAGGTGGTGGCCGTCGCGCCACGAAGTAACGATCAGCCGCCGGCTGGCCATCGGTCCCGGCATCGAAAACTTGCTGATTACGCGGGCCTGCTCGCTGTGCACTTTCGACGTATCGAGCGCGCCGTTCATGAAGAGTAGTCCGGCCAGCAGCCACGGAAGAGGAATCAGTCCGTAGTAGAGCCGCTTCAGAATATCGACATCCTGGTGCGCGACCGCGCGGCGTTCAAGCCAGATCGCAATGCCAAGGGTAATAAAGAAAACGACGCCGATGAAAATGAGAATCCCGTCGAGCTCGAGCGCCGGGTAACGTCCGCTGGCCACCACGAAAGTCACCGCGCCAAGGAGAAAGACCGCAGTGCGATTTAGGAGTTTGCTACGCAGCGCGAATTCGGCAGCCGTCGACGTAAGACCACACACGTCGCACTTGTCCGCGTCACGCTCCGCCCCGCAGTTCATGCACCGCGTCATTCGATACCCGTCGCCGCTCGCTTAGAGCGTTGCGCTCTCACGGATTAGACACCGGCTCGCGCTAAAACGTTCCGCGCGGCGTCATTTCACCTGCGTCACTTTCGCAGGCGGATTCGAATTGCAAACCATGTTTTCGTCGCGCCCGTTTGCCAGCATTTCGCAATCGATCGCTTGCGCGCTGTGAATCGCCTCTTCCGACGTTGCGCCCCTGGCTTTCGCGCAGTGCACGTAGCCTTTGAAATTGACGCAGACTTCGTATTCGTTTTGATTCTGCTGCATGGTGGAATAGCCCAAAACACCGACGAAAAGCACGGCGCCGATCACCATGATCAAGCGCATTTTCAGTCTGCTCACTGCCATTTCCGTCTGACTCCCACCAGCGGTTCTATCACGCGCTCAGGATTCGCCATTCCCCGCGCGCCGCTGCAATTCTTTTTCGATGTAGCGCCGAACATGGCCGGGAATTGTTTCAAGCGCTGCCACATCTTTCAAATCGCGCATGGTCAGATTCGGCAAAAACGCGAGCACGGACGGCACAGGAGTGTGCACGTTGCGAATCAACCCGACTCTCACATTGTACTGGACCGACCACTTCGGGTGTTGCGCGATCGCCGCGATCACTCGCTCGGGTACGGCCGCATTCGCGATAACTTTCAGCACTTGGCTCTCGTTCAAGAACGAGTTTCCCAGGGCCAACTTCATCGCCTGTGGGTGGCCCTCAGCCAGAATCGCTCCGGCCACGCGCGCCGGACCGCGCCGCGCGAGAGTCAGTTTCTCGCCGATCGGAATCTGCGGAACGCGCTGGACCATCACTTCCTCGGCCACGCGTTTTACTTCGGCAGGCGTGGAAGGCATCAGCGCCACCTTCACCAAATCGAAAAGGAAAAGCTGGCGAAGCAGCGTGAGCGCCGTCCGGCGCGGCGTTTTCGGATGACGCACGAGGCCAACGCGAATCGATTCGCTCGCAATCCACTCCGGCCTCGCGGCGATTGCGGCCAGTATCGTGGCGGGAAGGTCCAACCGGCTCAGGAGAGTGACGACGTGAGCTTCTTCGAGGTGAGGATTTCCAAGCACCGCGGCGAGCACGTCCTCTTCCGCAGCGTGGAGATACGGCTTCAGTTCGTCGTCCGCAGCCGTGCGCGCCGCATCGGCGCGAACGGCTGCTTCGTCAGGCATGGCCTTTGCGCTTCCCTAGCTTGATCGCCATTCGTGCGGCCGCTTCGGCGGGCTTCATCGCAAGGGGTATCACCTGAGCGTGCGGCGCCACTTTGTGAAGCTCGGCATCGATAGCAGTATCGAAAAACTTGCTGCGGCCCGTCGTCCCACCGGCCTTGGCGATGGGAATCGGGCGCTCTTCAAATTTGAGTTGGTCGACAACGCTTTTTACCAGCGCGCCAAGCGAATGCGCGGCATTCGTAAGGAGCTCGCGCGAAATGGCGTCGCCTTTGTCGGCAAGCTCTCCGACCAGCGGAAAAATCCGTGGAAACACATCGTCGGGATTTTTGATCACCCAGTCCATCATGCGGGTCCAGTCTTTCATTCCCAGCCATTTCAAGAGCTGCTCCGAGAGCTCGGTCTTCGGCCCACGCTTCTCGTCGGCACGCACCACGGCGGCCACGGCTAGGCGGCCAATGTCGAACGCGCTGCCCTCGTCGCTGAACCACGGTCCGCGGCCGCCGGCTCGCGCGAGTTTTCCTTTCGCGTCCCGCCCCAGCGCTGCCGACCCCGTTCCGACCACAAGGATCACGCCTTCCCCATCGCCTACGCCCGCAGCAAGGGTAATCGCGAGGTCTGTCGTGACGGAAACCGCCCCATTGGGAAACGATTTTTCGAGGAACGTTGCCATCCGCCGCGCCACGCTGTCGCGCCCTGCTCCGCCTATGCCCGCACAGACTCCGCGAATGTCGAGCGACTTCAGCTTGGCGCGCTCGAGGACCAGGTCCGCAGCGTCGCTCATCGTGAACCACGCCTTGGCATAACCCGCGCGTAGCGGGTTCGAAGGGCCCGCTGTCGCTCGCTCGAGCATTTCGCCCTCGGCGTTGGCCAAGACGCAGTCCGTTTTCGTGCCCCCGCCGTCAAAACCGAGGAAGTAGCCTTCGTGCGTGTGTGACTTTCTTTCAGCCATTCACTCTCACCTTGCTTGACACCGTTTCCGCCGCACGGTTAGCATTCGCGTTCGCGGCCACCGGCGCAATGCACATCAGCTATCTCGACTTCGCGATTCTCGTTCTCTATCTCGTCGGCATCACCGCATTCGGCGCGCGTTTCCGCAAAGGCCAGCAGAATCTCCGCGACTACTTCCTCGGCGGACGCACCGCTCCGTGGTGGGCTCTCTCCTGCTCGATTGTTGCCACCGAAACCTCGACTCTTACGATCATCAGCACGCCTGGCATCGCTTACGCGGGCAATCTGGGTTTTCTGCAGCTTGTTCTGGGCTACGTTGTGGCGCGGGTGATTCTCTGCGTAACTCTCGTCCCTCAATATTTCAAAGGCGAATTCTATACCGCTTACCAGCTTCTGGAGAAGCGGTTTGGGACGCGAATGAAGTCGGCGGCCGCAGTCGTGTTCTTGTGCACGCGCGCGCTAGCCGAGGGTGTGCGTATCGCCGCGATCGGGAAAGTCGTGAGCGTCGCGTTTGGAACGGGCAATCGCACCTCGATCGCAATCATCACCGTACTCACGATGTTTTACACCTTTGAAGGCGGCATGCGCGCGGTGATCTGGACCGATGTGATTCAGTTCGTCTTGTACATTCTTGGATCGCTCGGCGCGTTTTTCCTGCTGCTCCATAAAATTCCAGGCGGATGGCCGGAAATCACGCAAGCAGCTGCGGCAGCTGGCGGAAAACTACGAATTTTCGATTTCGCCTTCAGCCTTACGAAAAGTTACACCTTCTAAGGCGCTGATCACCAGCGGCGTGATTGTATTCTTCCAGTTCGCCTTGTTTTTGCTGCTTGGCGTAATGCTCTATGTCTACGGACTGCATGAAACGCTGGTCGTCCCCGATGGCGACGCCGATCGCATCTATCCGTGGTTCATCGTTCACCGCATGCCGGTTGTCGCGGTGGGCCTCCTACTCGCCTCGATTTTTGCGATCGCGATGTCGAACGCCAGCGGCTCGCTCAACTCGCTCGCTTCGTCGAGCATCATCGACCTGGGTCGACAGCGCACCGACGGCGCGCATTCGCTCGGCCGCTCCCGGCTCACTACTCTGGTGTGGGGCGTCGTCCTCGGCGCGCTGGGCTTGGTGAAATGGGGCCCCGTGCTCGTCGCTGGCCTCACTATCGCCGCGATCACTTATGGCGCGATGCTAGGTGTCTTCCTACTGGGCATGTGGAATAAGCGCGCCAACGAAACAGGCGCCCTCGCAGGCTTCGTAGTCGCGCTGATCTCCATGATCCTCGTGCGCTACGAAACGCCGCTCGCCTTCACCTGGTACGTCCTGGTCGGTACCGTCATCACGTTTGTCGTCGGCTCTCTCGTAAGCGCTCTCACATACGATTCGACTGTGCAACCTCACTCAAC
>JBEKJW010000121.1:0-13362 GCA_050011035.1 Candidatus Acidiferrales bacterium | reverse complement strand
TCAGCACGAAGAACGTTCCCCAGAAAAGTCTCTTCTCCACTCACTCATCCTATCGCATCGTTTCTTGCGGTCGAGCGGCGCATTGAAGTGCCCGTGCTCACGACTCGTTAGTAGGCACTTCGCGCTTGTCTCCGCGCCCTCGTACCACTTGTCGTTAGGACACATCCGCTATCCAGTTATCCTCAGACCAATTGACAACCGAACTCGCAATCTTCAGAATCTGCGTCGCATGCCACCGGCCAATAACGGTCCCACTCGCCACCGCTTTACCTCGACGTTCCTTGCCGTCATATTGCTTGCCTCCGGCTCGGCGCAACCCTTCGCCACTCACGCCCAGACCCAGCAACAGCAAGCCGCGCCGCCATCCGCCGCCGCACCGAAACAGAATTCCGGCACCGTCACTTGCTCCATCAATGCGCAAACCGCTCCGCCGCTCTCCGCGCCCCTCGCTGCCGCGCGCGACCTCTACCGCACCGGAAAATTCGATCTGGCGATCGCCGCCTACAACGCCATCATCCCAACCGGCGGTGACGACGCGGCCGCTGCCTACGCCGGCCTCGCCCGCGCTTTTCTCGCGCAGAAACGTGTCTCCGATGCCGATGCCGCCGCCGCAAAAGCCGTCGCACTAACTCCCAACCGCGCGCCCGCCATCGTCGCGCAAGGTGAAGTGCTGTTCCGCCAGGGCAAGCTCGCCGAAGCCGAGAAAGCCTTCCTGACTCCGCTACGCGCCTGCAATCTCGACGCCCGCGCCTACCTCGGCCTCGAGCGTCTCTATCTCGCCACGCTCGATTTCAAGACCGCCGACAAATACATCCGCCAAGCCTATCGCCTCGATCCCGGCGATCCCGACGTCCGCCGCGAATACCTCTACATGCTCGACGGCCAGGAACGCATCGATTTCGTGAAGAAATATCTCGCCGATCAGACCAACGACGACGCCGGCACTCGTCACGAAATGGAAACTTTGCTGAAGGTTCTCGAGGCCGAAAAAACGGAAGGTTCGCACGATTGCAAGCTCGTCAACAACGTGAAGGAAACCGAAACCAAGATGGAGATGCTGCATGAGGATGCTCAAAATCTTCGCGGTCTCGGACTCGTCGTTAAAGTAAACGGCGCATCCGGGACATTGAACGTCGACACCGGGGCCTCCGGCATCGTCATCGATCAGAAGACCGCCGAAAAGGCCGGCGTAAAGCACATTTTCGATCACGCCGTCGAAGGCATTGGCGACACCGGCGGCTCACCGGGCTACTTGGGATACGCCGACAAAATCCAGATCGGCGCTCTTGAATTCCAGGGTTGCTACATCGAGGTCGTCAACAAGCGCATCGACGAAGATGACAACGGCCTGATCGGTGCCGACGTGTTTCGCGATTATCTCGTCGACCTCAACATGCCCGATCGCAAGATCAAGCTGACGCAACTTCCGCCGTTTCCCGACGAAGCCGCGCCCGCCGCGGCAGGTCTCTCAACTTCCACTAAGTCGAACCGGGTCCTTCACAATCGCTATGCGCCACCAGAATTCAAGGATTTCACGCCAATCATGCTCTTCGGCCACGACATGCTGATTCAAACCTGGGCGGAAAATTCTGGCCCGTTTCTCTTCCTGATTGACACCGGCTCGCAGGACACCATGCTCGATCTCGGCCTTGCCAAGCAAGTTTCCAAGGTCGATCTCGCCACGGATGTGACGGTTCGGGGGCTCAGCGGAAAGGTCCAGAAGGTGTATCACACCAGTCGCGTCACGCTTCGTTTCGCCGGCTTCACGCAGCGTCGCGACGACCTCACCGTTATCGATCTCACCAGTCTGAGCGACGACTCGGGGACTCAAATCTCCGGGTTGCTCGGCTTCACGCTGTTCAACATGCTCGACATCAAAATCGACTACCGCGACGGCCTCGTCAACTTCAACTACGATCCCAACCGCCTCCACTGAAATTTCTCCGCGCGTCGGTCGCAGCCAGTCTCTCTCTCCGGCATGAAAGATCGACCCCGATTAAAAAGAACCCGGCGGATTCATACGCACCCTCTTAGCAATCGCGTAACAATCAGTGCACATTTGTTACGCCTTTATCCCCCCTTTAATTGACAATCAAACGCAGTGTGCCCAGAATCTGCCCCGAGTGTTTCCCGCCGCCTGAGGGCCGCAATGAGCAAATGTCAAATCGCGAGCGTTGACATTGCTCGCCGCCCGGCCTGTCTCGTCCTCGCGATGGTGGTGATGAGCGCGAGTTGCATCCCACCCGTCGCCGGCGCGCAAGGTTCGCAACAACAGCCAGCCCTGCCACAATCCGCGGCCGCTGCAAAACAGAATTCCGGATCCATCACGTGCCCCATCAACCCGCAAACGGCGCCAACGCTCTCCGGCCCCCTCGCTGCCGCACGCGATCTCTACCGCACCGGAAAATTCGACGACGCTATCGCCGCCTACAACGCAATAATTCCCAATGGCGCGGATGACGCAGCTGCTGCGTACGCCGGCCTCTCTCGCGTTTACTTGAAGCAGAAGCGCGTTGCTGATGCCGAGTCAGCCGCCGACAAAGCCGTTGCGCTTACGCCGAATCGCGCCCCAGCCATTGTTGCCCAAGGCGAAGTGCTGTTCCGCCTTGGCAAGCTTTCCCAAGCCGAACAAGCATTCCGCACTCCGCTGCTCGCCTGCAATCTCGACGCGCGCGCTTACCTCGGCCTCGAACGCATTTATTACGCTAATCTCGAGTTCAAGACTGCGGACAAGTACATCCGGCAGGCTTACTTAATCGATCCCGCCGATCCCGATATTCGCCGCGAATACATGGACGCGCTCGACGGCCAGGAATATATCGACTTCCTGAAAAAATATCTCGCCGATCAGACCGACGATGACGCGGAAACGCGCAAGAACCTCGGCATCGAACTCAGCTTCGCCGAAGCCGAACAAAAAGAAGGCAAGCACGAGTGCAAGGTCACTAACAACGTGAAGGAAACCGAAACCAAAATGGAGCCGGTATTCCTTGGTCTTGATTATCTTCGCGGAGTTGGCTTGAACGTCAAGGTCAACGGCGTTAGCGGCCACATGATGATCGACACGGGTGCTTCAGGCATCACGATCGACAAGAAGATAGCGGAAAAGGCGGGCGTCAAGAAGCTCGTCAGCCAGGAGATCGGCGGTATCGGAGACAGCGTAGGCGCTGCCGGATATATCGGCTACGCCGACGGGATCCAGATCGGGGATCTGAAATTTCAGGGCTGCTACATCGCCGTGGTCAACAAGCGCAGCGTGCTCGAAGTCGACGGCATCGTGGGCGCCGACGTTTTCAGCGACTACCTCGTGAATCTCAACATTCCGGACCGCAAAGTGAAACTTACTCAGTTGCCGCCGTTTCCTGGCGAGCCACCATCCGGCGCGGCTGGCCTGGCGACCTCTGCAAATGCGCCGCGCGTCCTTCGCAACCGGTATGTGCCGCCTGAAATGAAGGACTACACGTTGATCATGCTGTTCGGTCACAACATGCTCATTCCGACTTTCGTGAATAAAACCGGCCCGAGCCTATTTGTCATCGATAGTGGATCTTGGGATAGCTTGATCGATCTTGGGTTAGCTCGGCAGGTTTCGAACGTCACTATCGACCGTAACATTGAAGTCAGGGGGCTCAGCGGAGACGTAAAGAACGTCTACCGCACCGGAACACTCACGCTGCAGTTTTCGCATTTTCAGCAGCAGCACGATGACGTCGTGGCGTTCGACCTCACCCGCCTCAGTGACGATATCGAAACTCAAGTCTCTGGGCTCCTAGGTTTCACCGTGCTTAACTTGCTCGACATCAAAATCGACTACCGCGACGGCTTGGTCAATTTCACCTATGACCCTAAGTCCACGCGTTAACCCCGCGTCCGCGCCGACATTCACCGCGCCGGTGCGTTTTTCACGTATTTATCGAACCAGGTCAGCATCTCGTAGACTTCCTGCTCGTTCGATTCCAGTGCCGTATACCAGTGCGGCTCGTGCGGCAGCATCACCAGCCGAACGGTGCCGCCGTTGCCGCGAATCGCCTCGTACAGTTTTTGTGACTGGAGCGGCGTCGTCCCCGGATTCGCGTCCTCCGACCCGTGCATCAGCAGGGTCGGCACCTTCAGTTTGTCGGCGGAGAAAAACGGCGACACCTTCAGATACACTTCCGTTGCCTGCCACACCGACCGCTGTTCGCTCTGAAAACCGAAAGGCGTCAGCGTCTTGTTGTACGAGCCGCTCGTCGCCACTCCTGCGCGGAAAAGATCGGAATGCGCTACCAGGTTCACCGTCATCAAGGCGCCGTGGCTGTGCCCGGTCACTCCGATTCGGTTGGGATCGGCTACGCCCAGCGCCACGGCTTCATCCACGGCGGCCTTTGCATCGGCAACCAGTTGGTCGAGGTAGCTGTCGTACGCTTTCTTCGGATCTCCCACGATGGGGAACGATGCGTCGTCGATAATTGCGTAGCCCGCGAGCAGCAATAGCTGGTAGCCGCGCAGCCGCGTGAACGTCTCCTGCGAGCCCGTCACCTGGCCGGCCTTCGACGGATCGGCGTAATCCAGTGGATACGCATAAAGAATTGTCGGGACCCGCGTGCCTTCCTTGTAGCCCGGCGGGGTATAGAGCGTAAACGACAGATCCAGCCCATCCGCGCGCTTGTACTTCACCAGCCGCTTCTGGATCGACCGCACCTCGGGCGTCGGGTCCGGCATGTGAGTGATCGCCACGCTCGTCGACGCAAACACCGCTTCGCCTAGCGCCGCTCCGACGGATTTTCCCAACGTGCGCTTATACGCATTCGGTGGATCGGCCGGCGTTTGATGCCAGGTAACAAGCGTCCGCGTGTCCGGTCCAGTGAAAGAAACAAAACGTTCGAATGCCGTCTTGTCGCTGCGGAACAGCCGTTCGGTCTTCAGCGTCTTCAAGTTGAGCTGGTCGAGAAACGGCCGGTCGCCGTCGGGCGACGAACCTTCTCCGGAAAGGAAGATCGCGTCTCCATCCTGGCGAATCACCTCTTCGCCGTTCGGCAGCACCCGGTACACAGGTCTTCCCGGATTCGCATATTCCTCGTCAGACGATAGATCCCAAAGTAGCCGTGCTTTCTGACCCGGCTGGTCCACATCCACGATAAACGCCCGAATCCAGTGCCGGTTGTGATCGTATTCGTACATCAGCGCAACGTCCGGCTTCTCGCTCCACTCGAATCCCTGGTAGCGCTGCTCGGTGCGCGCGATTTCGGCGGCAGGGGCGGTGAACGGTGACTTCTGCAGAAAAACTTTGTCGCGCGCAGGGACCGTCGTGTTCCAGTCGCCGCCGTCCAGTGCTTCCGCCCAAACAAGCGTCGCCGGGTCCGTCGCTCTCCACGCAAACTCGCGCGGCCCCACCGGCACACCGTTTACGGGCACTCGATCCGCGAGCGGCAACGACGCGATCGAGTGCACCGCCACATTCGCCCGGTTCGACACGTCCCACACTTCAACTTCCCGCGGAAACCGCGCATAGGTCGTCACGTACGAGTACGGCTTGTGAATCGTGGTTACCAGAATCTGCACGCCATTCGGCGCCGGCGAGAGATACAGGTAATTCGCCGGCTTTCCGAACGTCGTGACCGCCCCCGTTCCTGAATCCACGAATGCCAGCTGCGACGCGGCGTAATAATCAAACACATCCTCGTCGTGCTTGTTGGTCAGCGTGTCGCGATTCTCGTACGTGCTGCTCTGGCCCTTCGAGCCGTCCGACTCCTGAATGCTCGGTCCCGCGGGTGCGGTAGGTTCGGCGGGCGGTGCGCCCATACCATCGGGCACCGCCTTCACCAGCAGCGTTTTCTGGTCGGGCATCCACTGCATCTCGTCGCCAAACATCGGATTCAGCCGCACGCCCGGAACCTTGGTTACCTTTCCAGAGGTACCGTCGCCGATCCATAGTTCCACCGAATCCGGCGCGATGTTCGCAAACGCGAAGCGCTTTCCGTCCGCGGACCATGTCGGCTCGCCAGGGCACATCCCGGCGGGCAGATCGACGGGAATCTGCGTCCCGTCGGCCACTCTCACCAACGCGAACCCCGAGGCGCACTGCGTGATCCCGTAGCCTCCCGGCGTGTCGTGCTTGCTGTGATTCTTTGGCTCCACGCGGACGCCCGCGAGCCGCAGAAACGGCGTCGCCACTCGCGAGATCGATGGATACTGCTGCCACCAGAGTAAAAGGATCGTGTCGTTCGTTGGGCTCATGATCGGCATCGGCGGCGCCGGTGCCAGCATCACGTCCAGAATATTCTGTGGCGGCTTGTTGTAGCCGGAGGTCGCGTCCGGCGCCGCTGCGGCGGTCGGTTGCGGCATGGCAGGCGCGGTCAGCAGGCAAACGGCCAGAATGGCCAGGCACGCGCGGTTCAAGGCAGTGAGGACGGACATTCGTTCCCTCCACTTCGATTTCGATTGGCCCATGGAAGCTGAAGCAATAGACGTTGCTGGCGGCGATTCGCGAGCATCTCGGATGGTGAACCAGACCCCGGGCTGCGCGATCGGCAGACATGCTATGAGCGCGCACAACGCCGAGTCAACGAACGCCTCGCTTCGTAATTTTGTAATCCGAAAACGAAAAGTGAACCGTGTCCGGCCCGCGCTGGCCGGGCACCGTCTCCGTCATCGTCTGAGGAACCAGCAATCCATCCACAGTCTCGTACTGAATGGTCAGCTTCGCCTGCGTTGACCGGTTTTTCTCCAGATCGTCGAGGTCGGCCTGATATCCGGTTAGCACGAACCCTTTCGGCGTCGCGTCAAACGTCGGATGCACGTCCGACCGCATGCTCTTGTCCTTGGTCCACACGCGCAGCAGTTGAAACTTCGAATCCATATCGATCGCGATCGCCACGTACTCCACGGTGTACTTCAAGTAGTACTTCCCGCCGGTCTCCGTCATGTGAAAGTCATCTTCGTCTCTCGGAAGCATCGCGATCGCCATGTATCCGGTCCACGCATTCAGAAGTCCCGCGATCGACCGGTGCAAACCGGCGAGTGTTCCCCGGACTTCGCTCGCGGAGTCCGCCGCGGCGGGGATCGGGGCTTCCACGGTCGAAACCGTCGGCGTCCCTGCGTCGTCGATCGAAACGTCGTAGTGCGATTTCTCGAGCGCCGCAAGCTTCGCCTTCTCGTCGTCGTCCTGCGGTCCTCGCCAGTTCAGAAAGCCGCGCCAATCCACCGTCGCCGTGCAGTGGACGCTCTCCATGCCCTCTCGCAGCAAGCTGTATTGCGCCGCCTTCGCTTGTTGCACGAGCTGCTTTCTGTTCGGCAGATCTTCCTGTGGCGGGGAACTCCGCGCGATCCCGATCGCGCCGGCCACGCACGCAAGTACCGCAATCCCCGTCCATTGCCGCCGCGCCAAAGCACGCATCCCCAAAGCAAGCCGGCTCCAACGCACCATCGCATCCTCCACGTACACACCCGCGCCTTTTTGTAGGGAAGTGAAAACGTTTCAAAAGGGGCCAACCCCGCGGCCAAGTACATCGGCTAAAAGGGTGGAAGAAACGAGCTACCGCCGCAGCACGAGAAATCCTACACGCACCAGCCCCTGCGCGCGCGCATTTTTCTCCAGTACAGCAGGGCACGATCCCAAAACAGATAAGCCACGCTTTCATCGACAGCATTCCGTGGTACATAAGTGTCACGATCGGTTCTAGCGATTGTGGAGCGGGAACGTGTTCACTGCAGAAGAGTTGCGACAAGCAAAAATCTTTGCCTGTCTTGATGAAGCCGAATGCGCTCGACTCACGCAAATTGTCGCCGATGTGCGGCTCAAGCCAGGAGAATGGCTCTTTCGAGAGGGAGCGCCCGCGTCGTTCTATGTGGTGGCGGAAGGCCGTCTGCGGATCGTTCTCGATGTTCACGGAAAGCAGACCGAGTTTGCGGGGCAGGAATTCAAGGCGGGCGATTTCCTGGGTGAAGTGCCCCTGCTGATGGGCACTCCGACCTTCGGCTCATTGCGGGCCCAAACCCCGTGCCGCGTCGCGCGCCTGGATAAGCAACAGTTTCATCGCTTGATTCAGGACTCAAAAGAGGCCCGCGCCATCATTCTGGAGACGCTGGGTGAACGGCTTTTGCTGATCCAGCAACGGTCGCTGTCTTTACCAACATCGCGGGTGTTCATCTTCGGCCGTAACAACGATGCGGACTGCCATGACATCCGCACATTTCTTTCTGCGAACCGCATTCCTTACGAGTGGGTCGACCGTGATCGCTATCCGGAACGGGTGCCTGCCGGCGCCTCCGACGACCCGGATTGCCCGGCCGTAAGTGTTGACGGACAACTTTTCGTTGAGCCGCCGACAACGAGGGAAATTGCAGAGGCCCTGCAACTGCAAACCAAGCCCAAACGCGACAGCTATGACGTGGTGATCGTAGGGGCCGGACCGGCGGGTATGGCCGCCGGTGTCTATGGGAGTTCGGAAGGACTCAGGGTGTTGATTGTCGAGCGCTGTGCAGCAGGCGGGCAAGCCGGTACCTCTTCGCGTATCGAAAATTATCTGGGATTTCCCGAGGGGATTTCAGGGGAAGACCTGACCGGGCGCGGATTCAAGCAGGCGACTTATTTCGGCGCGGAAGTTGCGCTGACGCGTTCGGTTGAGAAGATTACTCGCTCGAGTGAAGGCTATCTGTGCGAGTTTGACGGAGGCCAGTCGGTATCAACCCGAGCCGTTGTGTTAGCCACAGGCGTGGACTGGCGTCGGCTGCAGGCGAAGGGCGAAGACCGCCTGCTCGGACGGGGCATATTTTATGGAGCGGCCCGTCAGGAGGCGACCAATGTAGTCGGCAAGAAGATTTTCGTCGTAGGAGGCGGCAATTCAGCAGGACAAGCTGCCGTGTTTTTGTCGAGCTATGCGGCCGAAGTAAAGGTATTGGTACGGGGCGAGGGTCTGAAACGCACAATGTCGCAATACCTGATCGATCAGATCGCATCGAAGGCCAACATTCAGGTGCTCCCCTTTACGCAGGTCGTTTCGGCTGACGGCGAAGATCGCCTGGAACGAATTGAGGCTCGCGTTCAAGCGCCTCATCAGATGGAAGAGATAGTTGGCCATGAAGCCGACGCCCTGTTTGTGATGATCGGCGCCGATGCCAGTACGTCATGGCTACCGGACGGTCTGGAGCGGGATCCAAACGGCTATATCTGCACCGGGCGCGACCTCACCACCTGGAAACTCGATCGCCACCCATTTCCGTTGGAGACCAGCCTTCCGGGTGTGTTCTCGGCCGGTGACGTGCGCCATAACTCCATCAAACGAGTATCGAGTGGAGTGGGCGAAGGCAGCATGGCCATCGCTTTTATCCATCAATACCTGGCCTTATAAATGGAATCGCGCGGCAAGTTCAAGGGAGTTCTCGCGCCTCTCTCCGCGCCCCCAAATTGACGGGGTAGCTTATAAGGCGGGGAAAAGTGATACACGCCCTGGCGGCTCTGCGCCCGTTCGGAAAACGACCGGACCTCCCGAGAAGCCTCCATTATGGATGTCATCTAGAATCCAGATTCTTGGGCTCCCCTCACCCATCGCCCGCGTCATGCCGTTCCTGTTATGCCCACTTAACCTAGCATCGTTAGGTTTCGCTGCGCGACGAGCGACGACGCACATGGGCGGCGTGAGTTTATGGAAAGTCTACATCGAGTGTGTAGATTTCCTCGGTGCCAGCATCGCGAAGGAAGAGCGGGGAGCCGTCAGGAGAGACACCAAACCATGAAATGAAAATGCCTCTGCTCTGCCTGATGCCGGCGAGGCTTTCAATTCCTTCCAGCTTTCGATCTGCGATGCGCACCCTGGAAAGCTCGTCCACGCCATCCGCACCCTCTGCGTTGAAGTAAATGTATTGAGAATCGCGAGACCATTCGGGCCAGCTAAGTAGGCCATCGCTCTTGGCCAATTCGACCGACTGATGGGTCTTCCAATCGAAAAGCGTCAACCGTTGGTTATCAGCCTGGATTCCCACAATGTAGCGTCCATCCGGCGAGACGCGTGGCGACCACAGGCCCTCTGAGCCGGGAATAATAGAGGCCTTGTGCGTTTTCAGATCGACAATGTGAAATCCGTTCGCGCGCTGCGTCCCTAGCTGACCGAGCGGCGCCTCTCCGAAAATAATTGAGTTGCCGTCCGGCGACCAGGAAGGATCGTTCTGGATAGGTTCCTGAGGAATAACGGCCTCAGCCGCGCCACCGTCGGCCGAGATCACATAAATCTTGAAAGGCATGCCGGGTGTTGCGGCTGAAAAGGCAATCCGCTTGCCGTCCGGAGACCATTGGGGCTCGGCAGGAACCATCGGAGGAAACGAGAGCTGCAGGCGTTCGGTGCCGTCAATCTTGCTTCGCCATAACGTGCCCTCCGGAAATGACACGTAGGCAACCCACTGACCGTCGGGAGAAAATCTGACGTGCTCGGCGGACAGACCGCCCAAGTAGGGAACGTTCTGATGCAGTTTCGCGTCGTAGCGAGTGAGCTCGCCACGAGGTTGCTCCCCAACGACGAAGATCTTTTTGCCGTCCTTGCCGGGCAAGGGAGACCAGTAATTGAGAGGGCCGGTTGTCAGCCGAACGGGCTTGAGGTCGGATTTTCGAAAGAACCCGTTTTCGCGAATCGCCCAAATATCCGTTCGCCCGCCGCGGGTTGACTGAAAAATGGAATAACGACCATCAGGCGTCCAATCAGCACAGCAAGTGAGCGACGGGGCGTTCCAGCCCGGAAGTAGAGGGTGCAGATTGGAGCCGTCGATCGAAGCTTCCGACAGGACCTCAGCCGCCGCCCGCGGATCGTAAACGGTGAAGCGTATTCGATCTCCTCGAGGCGAAACGCGAGGCCACCATCCGCGGCCGGGGACGGTGAGGAGCTTGCGCTTTTCGCTGCCGTCGACGTTTGCCGAATAGAGGTCCGATTCGACGAAATAGAAAATTTTTGAGCCGTCGGGCGAATAAGTCGCGTCCTGTGCGGAAAGATCCCCCAGCGGACGCTGTGATCCGCCAGGTAGAGGGAGTATCCACAGAGAACACAAATACCCCGACTGGCTGGCGCTTCCAATCAGCATTTCTGACGCCTTTGGCGAAATGCCGAAGATGATGGGGTTTGGGATCGCTGTGGGGATCGGGACCGATTCCCCGCCGGAAACAGAAACTTGCCACAAGCCGCCAACCAGTTCCCAGAAGTACAGTCTTGATCCGTCTGTGAACATGGCAGGCGCAATGTTATCGACAGAATAGCTGGGAGGTTTCTGACGTCCGTCGTTGGTGATCTGAGACAGAGCCGAAATTCGCGGCGGAGCGGGCGGGCGCATGGACCCCAAAAAGATCGCCGCAACGACGACCACCGCCGCGGCAAACAAAATCAGGGCCCAGCGCTTTGAGGAAAACCACTTGCCGACTGGAGCGTCCGTCATCACAGAAGTAGTGGCGGGAACGGACGGCTGTGACCCAGATGCGCGTGTGATGGGTGCGGCGGCCGCGACAGCTGGGATGGTTTCCGCAATCACAGGGACTTTTGATCCCGAAAGTGCCTGTCCCGAATCGGTATCGCGCCTCAAACGCTTGAGGTCGGTTTGAATATCCGATGCCGACTGGTAGCGGAGGCCACGATCCTTTTCCAGCGCCTTATGGATGATTTCCTCCAGTTTGGCGGGAAGATCCGGATTGAGTCGCACTGGAGCAACGAACGGACGATTGAGGATTGCGT
The DNA here is from genome assembly GCA_050011035.1 of Candidatus Acidiferrales bacterium. Lineage (GTDB taxonomy): Bacteria > Acidobacteriota > Terriglobia > Acidiferrales > UBA7541 > Palsa-295. The sequence continues at coordinate 1,675 of JBEKJW010000121.1, read as the reverse complement.
CGGAGATCGCACCAGAGGTCTCACCTCGGAACGGCAGCGTGCCGGTGGCCATTTCGTAAAGCACTACGCCGAAGGAGAACAAGTCAGTCCGAGCATCGAGTTCCTTGCCGCGGATCTGCTCAGGAGACATGTACGGAGCCGTTCCCAAAGTGCTGCCGGGGCTCGTAAGGTGATCCGTGTCGACTCCAAGAGTGGCGATGCTGTCTGAACTCTGCGACGGCGAGATCACCTTGGCCAAGCCGAAATCGAGAATCTTCACACGGCTGTTTTCGGTGACGAAAATATTGGAGGGCTTGATATCGCGGTGGACGACGCCTTTTGTGTGAGCCGCGCTTAAACCATCGGCGATGTCAATCCCCGCCGACAAGATCGTGTCGAGGTCCAGGGGGTTCCCGGCGATTCGACGTTTCAGCGTCGAGCCATCGAGATGCTCCATGGCAATAAACGGTTGATCGTTGTGATTTCCAATCTCGTAAATCGTACAAATGTTGGGATGGTTCAAAGCCGAAGCTGCTCGCGCCTCTCGACGGAAGCGCTCCAACGCTTGCGAATCGCGTGCAACGTGTTCAGGCAGAAATTTCAGCGCGACGAAGCGAGAAAGATTGGTGTCCTCGGCTTTGTAGACCACGCCCATACCGCCGCCACCCAATTTCTCGATGATTCGATAGTGGGAGACGGTCTGTCCGATGAGCGTATCGGGCTCCGCCATAGTGACGCCATCTTAGAAGTGCAATCTGAGACAAGTCAACCAATCGGAGGAATCGCCAGCACGAATAAAGCTTGGAGCGTTGGTCAAGTTCCGGTCACCGGCAGAGTGAATTTTCCTAGTTTCCGGTAACGCGACTAATGAGGAGTTTGCCTCGCTTGAGCCTTTGCTCCACACGTCCGCCGCCGGTAGGCTCTGATTGGGGCTGCAATCGAAAACTTCGATCCGAAGACCGCCTAATCGTTCTCGGAAGGCCTCGACTTCGCTGCGTAAGCAATATCGTCGTTGAGATTCTGGATTGTCAGCTTGGTGATTCTCTTAGCTCGCGCGGACTTTTCGGCTTGGTTCGCGCTGAGCTCGGCAACGATCTGCTTTTTGGCTTCGACCTCAGCGATGAGAAATGAGTGAATTCGCTTCTGCTGCTCCTGCTCATCGGTGAAGGGCCGCAAGATACGTTACTAACGCGGATCAATGGATAAAGCAGCATAGGCGTGGTGTATCACTTTTCCCCGCCCTGTAAGCTACCCCGCCCCCAAATTGACGGGATAGGGGATAGGAGAGAGCGAAACTGCCCTCGGTACCGGAGCTCATGTACACGGAGCAGAGGCCGGACCGATGTAGTCCACTACCCTGCTGAACTCCAGTCGTAGAACCCCGATTTTGAGCCTAGCTTACTGAGTGCTGAGAACTAACTGACAGCTCGCTACGAAGTAAGGAGTAATGGGGTTATAAGGCGGGAAAATGGCGAACAATTCGTATTTCGTTCCCGGTGTCGTTGCGGTTTTGGAGGTACAGCGATCAGTTCTGTCAGGAATATTCATCAGCCTTAAATCCCATTGAATCGAAAACTCATAGTTGTGGTTCTGTTTCTTACCATCGCAAGGAAATACAAATGGTGGGAAATTCTCGCCGCCAATAATCTGAGGGGGGCCAGCGTCGATGGTCACACTGAGGATGGAAGGCGGCATG
>JBEKJW010000120.1:0-13763 GCA_050011035.1 Candidatus Acidiferrales bacterium | reverse complement strand
ATCCCGCAGCCGGTGCGCGACATCGATAAGCCGTTCGCGATGCCGATCGAAGATATTTTCTCGATTTCGGGCCGCGGCACGGTGGTAACGGGACGCGTTGAGCGCGGCAAAGTGAAGGTTGGCGAAGAAGTGGAGATTGTGGGCTTCCGTCCGACGATGAAGAAGACGGTGACGGGCATCGAGATGTTCCGCAAGCTTTTGGATGAAGGGATTGCGGGCGACAACGTGGGTTTGCTGTTGCGCGGCACGGAAAAGGATGAAGTGGAGCGCGGACAGGTGCTGGCAAAGCCGGGATCGATCACGCCGCACACCAAGTTCAAGGCCGAAGCGTACGTATTGACGAAGGAAGAAGGCGGACGTCACACGCCGTTCTTTACGGGGTATCGTCCGCAGTTTTACTTCCGTACGACGGACGTGACGGGTGACGTAAAGCTTCCGGATGGAGTGGAGATGGTGATGCCGGGAGACAATATTTCGTGCGAGATCACGCTGATCACGCCGGTGGCGCTGGAAAAGGGATTGCGGTTTGCGATCCGCGAAGGCGGCCACACGGTGGGAGCAGGTGCGGTCGCTGAGATCATCGAGTAAATCATGGCCAACGGCGAAAAAATTCGAATTCGTTTGAAAGCGTACGACCACCGCATTCTCGATCAATCGACGCGCGAGATTGTGGACACCGCAAAACGCACCGGCGCGGATGTGGCTGGCCCGATTCCTCTGCCGACGGTGATCAACCGCTGGACCGTGCTGCGCTCGCCGCACGTCGACAAGAAGTCCCGCGAGCAGTTTGAAATGCGCACGCACAAGCGCTTGATCGACATCCTCGAGCCGACGCCGGACACGGTTGACGCCCTGATGAAGCTCGATCTTCCGCCGGGCGTGGACGTCGAGATCAAGGCGTTTGGCCGCGAGCACGCGGCGAAGTAACCGCGGATCGATGTAGCAGGGCGCGGCCGCCAAAGACCGGCCGCGACTTACGAAGGAAAGAGCGAACGAAATGGCAGTCAACGGAATTCTCGGCATCAAGCTCGGCATGACTCAGGTCTTCGCTGAAGACGGCACGGCCGTTCCGTGCACGGTTTTGCAGGCCGGACCGTGCGTGGTGGTTCAGCGCCGCACGAAAGACAAGGACGGCTACGACGCCGTTCAGCTGGGCTTGGTGGAATTCATCAAGCCGCAGCGCGTGAACAAGGCTCGCACCGGCCACTTCAAGAAGTCCAACGTCGCTCCGATGCGCTACCTCCGCGAGGTTCGCATCGAGGATTCGAAGGACGAATCGAAGTCCGGCGACCGCGTGCTGGTCGATAACTTCAAGATCGGCGAGTGGGTCGATGTGACTGGCGTAAGCAAGGGCAAGGGCTTTCAGGGCGGCGTGAAGCGCTGGCACTACCGCGGCGGCGACGCGAGCCACGGCTCGATGTTCCACCGCGCGCCGGGCGGCATTGGCGCCAGCTCTTTCCCGTCGCGTGTGTGGAAGGGGCAGCACTTTCCCGGACACATGGGCAACGAGCAGAAGACCATCAAGAAGTTGAAAGTCGTGAAGATCGACTCCGACGAAAATTTGCTGCTGGTTCGCGGCGCAGTTCCCGGGCCGACCGGCGCATACATTTTGATTCGCAAAGTGAAGACTCTGTAGTCGCAGGATTCCGAGGCCTTCGGGCCCGCACAAGAGAAGACGACGATGCCAGTTGTTGACGTAAAAAATCTCGCAGGAAAAACGGTCGGCCAAGTTGAACTTGCCGACGACGTGTTCGGCGTGACGCCTAACCCGCACCTGCTGCACGAAGCTGTGCGGCATTATCTGGCGGGCCAGCGTTCGGGCACGCACAAGACGAAGGACAAGAGCGAAGTTTCGGGCTCGGGCAAGAAGCTCTGGAAGCAAAAGGGCACAGGCCGGGCGCGCGTCGGCTCGATCCGTTCGCCGCTCTGGCGCCACGGCGGCACCGTGCACGGTCCGGTTCCGCGTAAGTACGACTACGCGCTGCCAAAGAAGATGGTTCTGGGTGCCCTGCGCTCGGCACTGTCGGCGAAGCTTGCTGAACAGAAGCTGACGATTCTCGATAGTTGGAAGCTCGATTCGCACAAGACCAAGCCGTTCGCGGATGCGCTCGGCAAGCTGCACAAGGAAACCAAAACATTCTTGTTGGTTGAGTCGGGCGGCAACGTAAATCTTGAGCGCGCCAGCCGCAACATCGAAGGCGTCACGCTGGTTCCTGCGACGGGTCTTGAAGCCTACGACCTGATGCGCCACGAGCATTTGCTGCTCTCGCGCGACGCGGTGGCGAAATTGAGCCGCGCGCTTTCGGCAACCAAGCCCGAAGTTCCGGTGCAGATCGAGCCGGCTCCGGCGAAGCCTGCGGCGGAAGCGAAAGCTGCCAAGGCTCCGGCGAAGAAGGAAGCGACGTCGAAAGCGGCGAAGAAGCCCGCGGGCAAGAAGGACGCAAAGTCCAAGCCCAAGGCGAAGAAGGGTTAAGCGATGAATAGCAAGGTATTCGACGTCATCCGGCGCCCGATCATTACCGAAAAGGGGCTCGGCGCGAAGGAAACGCAGCATACGGTAGTCTTCGAAGTTTCGAAAGACGCCACCAAGACCCAGATCCGCGAAGCTGTTCAGCGCGTGTTCAAGGTCAAGGTCGACCACGTCCGCACCGCGATTTTTCACGGCAAGATGCGCCGCCGCGGACGCGCAGAGGGTTTTCGCAGCGATTGGAAGAAAGCGTACGTTCGCCTGGCCAAGGGCGAAAAGATGATCGAATACGCCGAGAACATGTAGTTGGCGGCATCACCCGGGCCCGCTGGGCCGGCAGTAAGCAAGAGGCAATGATGGCACTGAAAACGTTCAAACCGTATACACCGTCGCGGCGCTTTTTGACCATGCTCGATAAGAGCGAAATCACTAAGCAGACGCCGGAAAAATCCCTGGTCGAATCGCAGAAGCGGACCGGCGGGCGCAACTCCCATGGCGAAGTGACGTCGTGGCACCGCGGTGGCGGCCACGCGCAGAAGTATCGTGTGATCGATTTCCGCCGCGACAAGACTGGAATCCCCGCGAAGGTAGCGGCGATCGAATACGATCCGAACCGCTCCGCACGCATCGCGCTGCTGCACTACGCCGATGGCGAGAAGCGCTACATTCTGCAACCGGTCGGCCTCGAAGTCGGCATGACCGTGCAGAACGGCGAAGGCGCCGAAATCATGCCGGGCAATGCACTGCCGATTTCGCACATTCCTCCTGGCACGATGATTCATAACCTCGAGCTGTACCCGGGTAAGGGCGGCCAGGTGGTGCGTTCGGCAGGCGGTGCCGCGCAGCTCATGAGCAAAGAGGGCGATACCGCGCTTGTGAAGCTGCCTTCGGGCGAAGTTCGCAAGTTCAGCGTCGGTTGCATGGCTTCGATCGGCCAGCTCGGCAACCTCGACCACGAGAACGTCACCTACGGTAAGGCTGGACGCACGCGTTGGCATGGAAAGCGTCCGACGGTGCGCGGCGTGGCGATGAACCCGGTCGACCATCCGCACGGCGGCGGTGAAGGCCGCGTGAAGGGGAACCACCCGCAGACTCCGTGGGGATTCCCCACGCTTGGCGCGAAGACGCGGAAGAAGCGGCGCAGCGACAGCGTAATCGTCGAACGGCGGAAGTAAGAGGTAGAGCTTGTACGGCAGCACCAGCACGAGCAGTGTACGGACCCGGCGCGGGGGAAAAATGGGGAGTCAGGCTATGACAGCAGCCCGTTCGTCTCGTCGTCGTACATCCCGGCGTGCGGCTCGGACCCGCAAGCCGGTCGCGCGTCGCGCAGCCAAGCCGGCTGTGAAGTCCACGGCTAAAGCTGCCGCGCCGCAGGTGCAGTACAGGTTGTGCCGGTCGGGTTGGGCCGTGATTGTGGAAACGCAGCCGAATGCGCAGGGGACGCGTTTTGTTTGTCCTTTCTGCCCGATGTCGCACCGGGTTTCCGGGCCGGTTCGCGGATTTAAAAGAGTGCGCCGCGCGCAGTGGATGAAGCTGCGCCGCGTGGAAGGATAAGGAACAAGATGCCGCGTTCGCTGAAAAAGGGTCCGTTCATCGACGATCACCTTCGCAAGAAGGTGGAAGGAATGAACACCCGCAACGAAAAGAAAGTTTTGAAGACCTGGTCGCGCCGCTCGACCATTCTGCCGGACATGATCGGCCACACCATCGCCGTTCATAACGGGAAGAAGTTCATCCCCGTGTACATCACCGAGCAGATGATCGGGCACAAGCTCGGCGAATTCGCGCCGACGCGCACGTTCAAGGGCCACGCCGTGAAAGCGGCTCTCGAAAAGGCCGCTGCGGCGGCTCCCGCAGGCGGAGCAGCTCCGGCTCCGGCGGCCAAGTCGTAACGGATTGAAGGAAGAGGCATAGACGATGGCAACGGCAACAACAGCGGCAACACAAATCGGCGGAGTGGCGAAGATGCGCTACGCGCGTGTTTCTCCGCAGAAGGCCCGCCTGGTAGTCGATCTGATCCGCGGCAAGCGCGCCGAAGAAGCGCTGCAGACGCTGCGTTTCACCAAGAAGCGCGTGGCGAAAGATGTGGAGAAGACTTTGCGCAGCGCGATCGCCAACGCCGAACGCAAAGCCGAAGACGCGGGCGAAACGCTCGACGTCGACGAGCTCTACGTCACCACTTGCTACGTGAACGAAGGTCCGCGCTGGAAGCGTATGCGCCCGGCGCCGATGGGCCGTGGCTTCCGCTACCAGAAGCGCACGTCGCACATCATCGTGGAAGTCGCCGAGCACCACCGCGCGGTTTCGCAGCGTGTGGAAGCGGCTGCAGTAGAAGCGCGCGAGTCGAAGGGTGTGAAGGGTGCGGTTCGCAAGGCGCGCAAGGCCCTCGAGCAACGGAATAAGCAAGGCCAGCAGAAAAAGAAGAAGTAGGAGGACAGTTTGGGCCAGAAAACACATCCATACGGTTTTCGCCTCGGCTACAACAAGGGCTGGAAGTCGCGCTGGTTTGCGAAGAAAGACTACGCCGATCTTCTGCACGAGGACGTTCAGCTCCGCAAGGTGCTGAAGGAAAAGTTGAAGTCCGCCGGCATCAGCGGCATTGACGTTGAACGCGCCGCGAACAAGCTGGTCATCCGGATTTACACCGCGCGTCCCGGCATCATCATCGGGCGCAAGGGCTCGGAAATCGACAAGCTGAAGCAGGACGTTCAGAAGCGAACCAAGCGCGAAGTGCACATCGACATTCAGGAAGTGCACCGTCCCGAGCTTGACGCGCAGCTGGTGGCGGAATCGATCGCGCTGCAGCTGGAAAAGCGCGTTGCCTTCCGCCGCGCGATGCGTAAGTCGGTCGACTCGGCTCTGCGTTTCGGGTGCAAGGGCATCAAGGTCCGCGTCGCCGGCCGCTTGAACGGCGCGGAAATCGCGCGTAAAGAGTGGTACCTGCAGGGCCGTCTGCCGCTGCAGACGCTGCGCGCGGACATCGACTTCGGCACGGCCGAAGCCAACACCACCTACGGCGTGATCGGCGTGAAGTGCTGGATCTACCAGGGTGAAAAGATTCCGCAACGCGGAAAAGCAAAGCAGCAACCGAAAGATCAAGCGCAAGCGTAAGGACACGGACAAGCAACTATGTTGATGCCGAAAAAAGTTAAGTACCGCAAGCAACAGCGCGGGCGCCGCACTGGCAAGGCATGGCGCGGCGGTGCGCTGGCGTTTGGCGAGTACGGACTGAAGGCTCTCGAGCCGGCCTGGATTACCGACCGGCAGATCGAAGCCTCGCGCGTCGCGATTTCGCGGTTCATTAAGCGCGGCGGAAAATTGTGGATTCGCATTTTTCCGGACAAGCCGTACACCAAGAAGCCGGCCGAGACTCGTATGGGTAAGGGCAAAGGTCCCCCGGAGAAGTGGGTGGCCGTGGTCAAGCCCGGACGCGTGATGTTTGAAATGGCCGGCGTCGATCTCGCGACGGCCACCGAAGCGATGAAGCTGGCGTCGCACAAGCTGCCGATCAGGACGAAATTCGTCAGCCGTGCGGAGGAACTGTAATGGCGGAACGGAAGACGGGAAAAATGCAGAGGCTTCGTGATCTGAACTCGAACGAGCTCGAAGTGCGTCAAGGCGAGCTCGCCGAGCAGATCTTCCGCCTCCGGTTTCAGCTCTCGACGGGCCAGTCCGAAGGCCTCAGAAAACTCAGAGAAGCCAAGCGCGACATGGCTCGGATCAAGACGCTGTTGCGCGAAACCGAATTGAGGAAGGCGTAATGGCAAACGAACAAGCCGCCGCGAATCAGGAAACGAAAGATCGCGGCGTTCGGCAGGAACTCACCGGCGTGGTTACCAGCACCAAGATGGAAAAGACCATCGTGGTGAAGGTGACGCGCGCCGTGCAGCACCCTCTGTATCAGCGAGTGGTGCGGCACGCCAAGAAATACTACGCGCACGATGAAACCGGCCAAGCCAAGCTCGGCGATACGGTTCGCATCGTTTCGACGCGCCCGCTATCGAAGCTGAAGCGGTGGCGTTTGCAGGACATCGTGCAGCGTTCAACGCGCGCGTAAGTTTCGCGTGCGGCTTCAGGCGCTCGATGGAGTGACGTCGAGCGCGGTGGTTGGAACAGGGGAGCAAGCAAATGGTTCAGATGCGAACATGGCTGACAGTCGCCGATAACTCCGGCGCTCGCCAGCTTACCTGCATCCTGCCGGTTGGCGGCGATGCGGGTCTCACCGCCAGCCTCGGTGACGTGATTACCGCGGCTGTGAAAGAAGCGGCACCGGACAGCCAGGTGAAGAAAGGCAAAGTGGTGAAGGCCGTCGTGGTTCGCGTGCGCAAGGAACAGCGCCGCAAAGACGGCACCTACATCCGCTTTGACGACAACGCCGCTGTTTTGATCAACGACGCGAACGAACCGGTCGGCACTCGCGTGTTTGGCCCGGTGGCTCGCGAACTGCGCGACAAGAAGTTCACCAAGATCATCTCGCTCGCGCCGGAAGTGTGGTAACGACGATGCCAAGACCAGCGATTAAGCCATCTCCGATCAGCGTTCGCCACGGCGACCAGGTAAAGGTGATTTCCGGCCGCTCTAAGGGCCGCACCGGTAAGGTGCTGTCGGTGAATATCGACAAGCAAACCGTGACGGTCGAGCACGCGAGCATGATCAAGAAGCACACCCGCCCGAACCCGTCGAAGAACATCAAGGGCGGCATTCTGGAAAAGGAAGGCCCGATTCACGTTTCGAACGTGATGCTGATTTGCCCGGGCTGCGGTAAGCCAACCCGCGCAGGCCACACGATTCTGCCCGACGGCCACAAGGTGCGCAGCTGCCGCCATTGCAAGGCCACGTTTGAAAGCTAGTTATTAGAGGCGAAGAGAGACTCGAAGATGATTACGCGTTTGCATGAAAAATATCGGAAGGAAGCGGCGCCCGCGCTGGCGAAGCGCTTCAACCTCACCAATCAGATGGCGATTCCGAAGGTCGAGAAGATCACGGTCAACATCGGAATGGGCGAGGCCAGCGCGAACGTCAAGCTGCTCGATACGGCGGCTGCGGAGTTGGGCCAGATTACCGGGCAGAAGCCGGTGATCACGCGCGCCAAGAAGTCGATCGCAAACTTCAAGATTCGCCAGGGCATGCCCATCGGCTGCATGGTCACGCTGCGCGGCGAGCGCATGTACGAATTTCTCGACCGGCTCGCGTCGATCGTTCTGCCGCGCGTTCGCGACTTCAAGGGATTGCCGCCGACGTCGTTCGATGGCCGCGGCAACTACACGATCGGTTTGAAGGACCAGCTCGTGTTTCCGGAAATCGACTACACGCGCGTGGACAAGATCAAGGGTATGAACATCACGATCACGACTTCAGCCCGCAACGACGAGGAAGGGCGCGAGCTGCTCAAGCTGCTCGGCGTTCCTTTCCGCGCGTAAGAGTTTAAGGAGAATCACCGCAGATGGCTCGCACCAGTCAGATCGCGAAGACCAAAAAGAAGCTGAAGTACAAGATCCGCCAGCGCAACCGTTGCCGCATCTGCGGCCGTGCGCGCGCGGTTCTTTCCAAGTTCGAAATGTGCCGTATTTGTTTCCGCGGCCTGGCGCTGAAGGGTGAGATCCCCGGCGTCGTGAAGTCCAGCTGGTAAGGAAAAAAGAATGACGACTGATCCGATCGCCGATTTGCTCACCCGCATTCGCAACTCCGCGCGCGCCAAGCACCCGCGTGTCGACGTGCCGAGTTCGAAGCTAAAGGTGGAAGTGGCCCGCATCCTGAAGGAAGAAGGCTACGTCTCCAACTATAAGGTTGTGGAAGAACAGAAGGGCAAGAAGACGCTCCGCGTTTTCCTGCGCTACACCCAGGACCGCCGCAGCGTGATCACGAACCTGAAGCGCGTGTCGCGTCCGGGTTCGCGCCGCTACGTGGCGAAGACCGGCATCCGCCAGGTCGTCGGCGGCATGGGCATTTCGATCGTCTCCACGGCGCAGGGCTTGATGACCGGGCAGGCGGCGCGCAAGGCCGGCATCGGCGGCGAAATGATGTGCGAGGTCTGGTAGTCCACCAGGCGAAGAGTTTTTGACTTTGGAACTTTAAGGGAACGAAAGACATGTCGCGAATTGGAAACAAAATCATTCCGGTGCCTGCGGGCGTGAAGATCAACATCAAGGCCCACGAAGTGGAAGTCCAGGGCCCCAAGGGCAAGCTCAACGTCTCGGTGCCTGCTGGTATTTCCTTCGAACAAAAGGACGGCATCCTGACCGCTAAGCGCAGCTCCGATGACCAACGCGCGCTGCACGGTCTTTCGCGTGCGCTCGTCGCGAACGCGGTCACCGGCGTCACCACCGGCTTCAAGAAGGACCTCGACATCGTCGGCGTCGGTTATCGCGCCGAAGTGAAGGGCAAGAACGTGGTGCTCGCGCTCGGCTACTCGCATCCGATTGAGTTTCCGATTCCGGAAGGCATCACTATCGCGGTGGAAAAGCAAACGCATCTGACCGTCACCGGCGCCAACAAGGGCCACGTCGGACAAGTGGCCGCAAACCTGCGCGCGCTGCGTCCGCCCGACCCGTACAAGCAGAAGGGCGTTCGCATCACTGGCGAGAGATTGAAGAAGAAGGCTGGCAAGGCTGGCGCGAAGTCCGCGGCCTAGGCCAGGAGGAGACAGAACGTGGCAGCACCAGTTCGCACATTGTCGCGGCAAGCGCATCGCCGCAGAATTCACGTCCGGACCCGCAAGCGCCTGATCGGCACCGCCGAGCGCCCGCGTCTTTGCGTGCACCGCACCTCGAAGCACATTCGCGTGCAGGTGGTTGACGATCAGAAGAACCAGACCATCGTCTCAGCCAGCTCGCTCGACGCGGCCGTGAAGAAGGACATCAAGGGCGGCGGCAACGTTGCGGCGGCGAAAGTCGTCGGAAAAGTCATCGCCGAACTCGCGAAAGCGAAAGGCGTCGAGAAAGTCGTTTACGATCGCGGTGGTTATCAATATCACGGGCGCGTCAAGGCGCTCGCCGAAGCGGCCCGGGAGGCGGGCCTGAAGTTCTAAACTGCCTATGTCGAAACAAGAGCTCAAAGATACGTTGTCGGTTCGCCAAATTATCACCACCAATCAGGCGAACTTGAAAGACCAGGTCGTCGCGATCAACCGTTGTACCAAGGTTGTGAAGGGCGGCAAGAATCTCAGTTTCTCCGCGCTCGTTGTGGTTGGCGATCAGGGCGGCCATGCCGGATTCGGAATGGGCAAGGCTCGCGAAGTTCCCATGGCGATCCGCAAGGCCATCGAGTCCGCGAAGAAGAACATGGTCAAGCTCAACATGAAGGGCTCGACCATTCCGCACCAGGTTCTCGGACGTTACGGTTCGGGCCAGGTGCTGCTGAAGCCGGCGCCGGACGGAACGGGCATCATTGCCGGCGGGGCTGTCCGCGCGGTGATGGAAGTGGCGGGCATTCAGAATGTGCTCACAAAGTCGCTCGGCACCTCGAACCCGCACAACGTGATCAAAGCCACGTTCGACGCGCTGATGCACTTGAAAGACGCGGCCAAGGTTGCCGAAGGCCGCGGCAAGGGAGCCGAAGAAGCAGCCGCAGTCTAGCGCTTCTCCTTACGGGACATGACAACGGAAAAGAAGTCCGCCAAAAAATCAGCGGGTACGCTGAAGATCAAGTGGGTCGTCAGCTTCATCGGCTGCCCGAAGAGCATGCGCCAGACGATTCGCGGTCTCGGCTTCCGCCGGATGCAGCAAATCCTGGAAGTTCAGGACACGCCGTCGATTCGCGGCATGATCGCACGCGTACACCATCTTGTTGAGGTTCAGAATGGCTGAGAAACCGTCTCTTTCGAATTTGAAGCCGCCCCGCGGCTCGCGCCACCGCAAGGTTCGCGTAGGCCGTGGTATGGGCTCGAAGTTGGGTAAGACAGCCGGCGCCGGCAACAAGGGCCAACAGTCCCGCCGCGGCTATTCGCGCCGCCCGGGATTTGAAGGCGGCCAGATGCCGCTGCACCGCCGTCTTCCGAAGCGTGGATTCGTCACGCCGGGTGCGACGGCCTACGCCGTCGTGAACGTCGAGGAATTGAACGGCTTCGAAAAGGGCTCGACCGTTTCGCCGGAGCTGCTGTTTGGCGTCGGCATCCTGCGCGCCAAGCGCGACACCGTGAAGATCCTGGGCGATGGTGAACTGAAAGTCGCGCTCACCGTTCAGGCTCACGCATTCAGCAAATCGGCGGAAGAAAAGATCACGGCCGCCGGGGGCAAGGTCGAAGTTATTCGATGAACAAGCTCGTCCAGGCATTCCGGAATATCTTCAATACGCCGGATCTGCGCAACCGTGTGCTTTTCACGCTCGGTTTGCTTGCGGTGTACCGCCTGGGCGCTTTCATTCCGACGCCCGGCATCAACACCGACCTGCTCCAGCAGCTTTTTCAGCAGGGCCAGGGCTCAGTGCTGGGCATTATCGATCTGTTCAGCGGCGGCAATTTCCGGCGCTTGACGATTTTCGCGCTCGGCATCATGCCGTACATCACGGCCTCGATCATCCTGCAGTTGATGGTCGTGGTCTGGCCGTACCTTGAGCGCCTTCAGAAAGAAGGCGAACTTGGCCGCCGCAAGATCACGCAGTACACGCGCTATCTGACGATTATCCTGAGCATCTTTCAGTCGTTCACGATCGCGCAGACGCTGATGCACCAGAACACTTTGGGCCAGGCTCTCGTGTATCACCCGGGTGCTCGCTTCACGCTGATGACCATGCTGACCCTCACCACGGGTTCGGCGTTCATCATGTGGCTCGGTGAGCAGATCAGCGATCGCGGCATCGGCAACGGTATGTCGTTGATCATCTTTGCCGGAATCGTGGTCGGTCTGCCGCGTGCCGTGTCGGATTTGTGGAGCAAGGCGATGTTGAAGCAGTGGGGCTCGTTTACGCCCATTGCGATCCTCGCGCTGATCGTCCTGATGCTCGTCGTCGTGGCGTTCATTATTTTCATGGAGCAAGGCCAGCGCCGCATTCCGGTGCAGTACGCCAAGCGCGTGATGGGGCGCCGCGTGATGGGCGGGCAGATGACGTACCTGCCGCTGCGCGTGAACTCGGGCGGTGTGATTCCGCCGATTTTCGCGAGTTCGCTGCTGACTTTCCCGCAGACGATCGCGCTTTTGTTCGCATCGAAGTCCGAAGGTCTGAAGAAGTTCGCCGACGCCATCAAGTGGGGCGAGCCGCTTTACACCCTCATTTACGTGACGCTGATTATTTTCTTCGCCTTCTTTTACGTGGGCATCATTTTCAATCCCACCGAGCTGGCGGACAACATGCGGAAGTACGGCGGCTTCATCCCGGGCATCCGGCCGGGACGAAACACCTCCGAGTACATCAACCGCATCCTAACCCGCTTGACGTTGGTGGGCGGCGTTTATCTGGCGATCGTGTGTTTGTTGCCCGAGTGGATGATTTCCGGTATTCACCTGCAGCACTTGCCGCTGCTTGGCAACTGGTTCGATACCCATACGCCGCGGTTTATTCTCGACGGCTTGAACGTGCAGTTCTATTTCGGCGGCACCTCGCTTCTGATCGTCGTCGGCGTCGCGATGGACACGGTGCAACAGCTGGAAGCGCAGCTCGTGATGCGCAACTACGACGGTTTCGTTCGCAAGGGCCGGGTGCGGGGACGCCGCAACTAATGGCGGCGCATTAACGTGGCCGGAGCTACGAAGGCTTTGATTTTTCTGGGGCCGCCGGGAGCAGGGAAAGGCACGCAGGCCAAGCGCATCGCGAAAGAGCGTGGCGTGCCGCACCTCTCGACCGGAGATATGCTGCGCGAAGCCGTTGCAAACGGCACGGCGCTCGGCAAACAGGCGAAGCCGATCATGGATCGCGGCGACCTGGTTCCGGACTCGATCGTTCTCGGAATGGTCGAGGAGCGGTTGCAGCGTGCGGATTGCGCGAACGGTTTTATCTTTGACGGTTTTCCGCGCACGCTGCCGCAGGCCGAAGAGTTGGACCGGATTTTGGAGCGACGCGGATTCGGCAATCCGCTGGTGATCGAGTTTCAGGTGGCCGAGGACACGTTGATCAAGCGCGTTTCCGGCCGCTGGTCGTGCCCGGTGGGCGGCGAGACGTACAACGTTTACGAGCGCGCGCCGAAGGTTCCGGGGATTTGCGACGTTGACGGGGCGAAGCTGGTGCAGCGCAACGACGACCGGCCCGAGATCGTCAAGGAACGCTTCGCCGCGTATGCGAAGCAGACCAAGCCGCTCTCCGACTATTACCGGGAGCGCGGCGTACTGAAGCCGATCGACGGATCGCAGAGTGTCGATGCGGTCACAGCAGCGCTGAACGGCATTTTGAAAGCGGGCGCGTAAGAGGCGCAAAGAGTAGCGATGGTTATCTGCAAGTCGCCGGCGGAACTGGAAAAGATGTACCGCGCCGGGCAGATCGTCTGGGGTGCGCTGGATAAAATGCGCGCGATGATCAAGCCGGGCGTGTCGACGCAGGAGCTCGACGAGTTCGCTGAAGCCTGGACGGTTCAGCACAAGGCGCGCCCGGCGTTTAAGGGCTACCGCGGGTACCCGGGTTCGGTGTGCACTTCCATCAACCAGGAAGTGGTGCACGGGATCCCGTCGAAGTCGCGGAAGCTGAAAGAGGGCGACATCCTCTCGATGGATTTCGGCGTCGAGTTGGACGGCTACTACGGCGACGCCGCCCTAACCGTACCTGTGGGCAAAGTCAGCCTGACGCGCGAGAAGCTGCGAGAAGAACGGTTACTCGGTGGTTCGCGAGTTTGTGGGCCACGGCATCGGCACCAAGATGCACGAGGATCCGCAGCTTCCGAACTACGGTTCGCCCGGCCACGGACCGAAGCTGCAAGAGGGGATGGTGCTCGCCATCGAACCGATGGTGAACACAGGCGGCCCCGGGGTTCGCGTGCTGGACGACGATTGGACGGCGGTGACTGCCGATGGCAGCGACTCCGCCCATTTCGAGCACACTGTGGCGGTTACGGCGAACGGACCGTGGATCTTGACCCGCCCGCGGGACGCGGCAGGGCCGGTTTGGTAGGGCCGAATCTCGATGGCATCTAATTAGTAGAGACGTACCGGGAACGACAGGAGCGCATGAATCGCAGGCCGGAGCAGGAAAAGAAGAAGTCGAACGAGGGAAGTGGCAAGGAGGACGCCATCGAGGTGATGGCGACGGTGGTCGAACCCCTCCCGAACGCCATGTTCCGCGTCGAGCTCGAAAACAAGCACCAGGTTCTGGCCCACATTTCCGGCAAGATGCGCAAGAACTTCATCCGCATCCTGCCGGGCGACCGCGTCGCGGT
>JBEKJW010000119.1:0-13419 GCA_050011035.1 Candidatus Acidiferrales bacterium | reverse complement strand
GTTTTCCTCGGCTACCGGCACTTCGATAAGTCGGACGTGAAGCCGCTCTATCCATTCGGCTACGGGCTTTCATACACGACATTCAAGTACGGCAATCTGAACGTGACGCCGTCGTTCAAGAAGGGCGATCCGGTGACGGTGAGTTTCGACGTGACGAACACGGGTGCGCGCGAAGGCGCAGAAGTGGGCGAAGTGTACGTGAGCGACACGCACTCGCACGTACCGCGGCCTGTGAAAGAGTTGAAAGGCTTCGGCAAAGTGAACTTGAAGCCCGGCGAGACGAAGACGATCACGGTGAAGTTGAACGACCGCTCGTTCTCCTATTACGACGTGACGAAACACGGGTGGGTGGCCGAGCCGGGCGACTTCGGGATTCTAGTGGGAAGCTCGTCGGCAAAGACCGAACTCACGGGCAAGACCACGCTGACGCAGTAAGATTCGGTTTCAGGACGACCTGGCAGGGCAAAAATCCAGAAGGACGGTTCGCGCCGAACCGGGCGCGGGATCGTAAACGGATACAATCGTGAAAACTCAAAAGATTTCGATTCTTTGGAAAACGCTTTCCTGCATCGTGCTGCTCGCCAGCTCTGCGGCGGCGCAATGGAACGCGCTGAATCCCGTGAAAGATGTAAAGCAGCAGCCGGACGGCGCGGTGCTGACAATGGAACGGGGCACGCTGCGCCTGGTGGTGTGCACGGACTCGATCGTGCGGGTGACGTACGCGCCGGGAGCTACGTTTCCGGACACCCCGCAATACGTGGTGATCAAGAACACGTGGGCGCCGTCGCCGTTTACGTTTGACGCCGGAGCGAACGCGGTTACCCTCGCGACTGGAAAACTAAAGATTACGGTGACGAAGAAGGACGGCGCGATCCTTTTCACCGACGCCAACGGAAAGCTTTTCCAGGATTTCGACCGCACGCTGACGCCGGCCACGGTGAACGGCGAGCAGACGTATCACTCGGAAGTATTTTCGAATTTGTGGGATTCCACCGAAGCGTTTTACGGACTGGGCCAGCACCAAGCAGGCGTATGGAATTATCACGGCGAAGATGTGGACATTTCGCAGGACAACACAAACATTTCGGTGCCGGTGGTGCTTTCGAGCCGCGGCTATGGGATCTTCTGGAACAATCCGTCGCGCAGTCGGTTCAACAACCGGTTTCCGCACGCGATGTACCTGAGCGCGGAAGTGGCGGACACGGTCGACTACTACTTTTTGTACGGGCCGGACTTCGACAAGATAATCATGTCGTATCGCGAAATGACCGGAGCGGCGCCGCTCTTTGGCAAATGGGCGTACGGCTACTGGCAGTGCAAGAACAAGTACAACTCGCAGGATGAAGTACTCGCGGTCGCGAAGAAGTATCGCGACCTGAAAATCCCCGTCGACAACATCGTGCAGGACTGGTTCTGGTGGAATCACATGGGCGCGCCGGTCTTCAACAAGAATTATCCCGATCCGAAGGGAATGATCGACGACCTGCACAAGCTGGACTTCCACATCATGTTTTCTTTCTGGCCGTATTTCGATCCGCCGTCGCCGGTGTACGACGATATGACGCAGAAGGGCTACTTCATCGATAAGACGCTGGTCGGCGGATTTCACCCGCAGGGCATGGCGCTCTACGATGCGTTCAACCCCGCGGCGCGGAAGTATTACTGGAATCTGATCAACACGGGGCTTTTCAAGCTGGGCGCCGATGCCTGGTGGCTCGATACGGACGAGCCGGAGACGGAAGGGCGGCAGACGCCGATCCTCGTGAACAATAAAGTCGCGATTGGCAGCGGCGCGCGTTATGCGGACCTTTTCCCGCTGATGACGACGACGGCTGTGTACGAAGGGCAACGCAGCGCGACGGATCAGAAGCGCGTGTTCATTCTTTCGCGTTCGGCGTATGCGGGCGTGCAGCGCAATTCGGTGACGGCGTGGTCGGGCGACGTGGAATCGAACTGGCTTGCGTTCGCGCGGCAGATTCCGGCGGGACTAAACTTCGAGCTTTCGGGACTGCCGTACTGGACGACGGACATCGGCGGATTCATCAGTGGCGGCAATCCTGACGATCCGGCGTATCGCGAGCTCTACCTTCGCTGGTTCGAGTACGGATCGTTCTGTCCGATCTTCCGCGCGCACGGAACGCGCACGACGAACCAGAACGAAATCTGGTCTTACGGACCTGATGCGCAAAAGATTCTCACGAGCTACGACCGGCTGCGCTATCGATTGCTGCCGTACATTTATTCGCTCGGGTGGATGACGACGGACCAGAGCTATACGCCGATGCGCGCGCTGGCCATGGATTTCCGCACCGACGTTCGCGCGCAGAATATCGGCGACGAATATTTGTACGGGCCGGCAATTCTGGTGGCGCCGGTGACGGAGCCGGGCGCAACGGTGCGCCATCTTTATTTGCCGAAGGCGCGGTGGTACGACTTCTGGACGGGCAAGGCCGTTGATGGCGGCGCGGCAATCGACACGGCGGCGCCGATAGAGCGGATGCCGCTATTTGTGAGAGCGGGATCGATTGTGCCGATGGGGCCGGACGTACAGTGGGCGAGCGAAAAGCCGGCCGATCCGATCGAGCTGCGGGTGTACGCGGGCGCGGATGGGCACTTCACTTTGTATGAAGACGAGAACGATACCTACAACTACGAGAAGGGCGCGTTCGCGACGATTGCGTTCGCGTGGGACGATTCATCGCACACGCTGACGATCGGCGAGCGCAAAGGAAATTTCCCGGGCATGCTGGCGAAGCGGACGTTCCACGTTGTGTTTGTGGGCGAGGGGCATGGAAGCGGCATCGACCCGGCGCCGACGGCGGACAAGACGGTTGAGTATTCGGGCCGGCAGGTGAGCGTTTCGCGGTAAGGCGGAGGACGCGTGAAGACGGTTGCGTTGTGGCGCGGTGCGATGACGGCGTTGGTGTCTGCGGCGCTGATTGCGACGCCGGTTGTTCCGTCTTTTGCAGGTGAGAATGCGTCGTCACGCGCGTCGAATGCGGCCGATTCCGATCCTGCGGCTCTCGCGAACTGGCCTTCCGTGTTGCTGGGCACGGCGTGGTATCCGGAGCAGTGGCCGGAGTCGCGGTGGGAAGCGGATTTGCAGCTGATGGAGGCGGCGCAGATCCGGTTCGTGCGCATCACAGAATTCGCGTGGGCGAAGATGGAGCCGCGCGAGGGGCAATACGATTTCGAGTGGCTCGATCGTGCGATCGCGGCCGCCGCGAAACATCACATCGCTGTCGTGCTGGGAACGCCAACGGCAACGCCTCCGGCCTGGCTCACCCAAAAATATCCGGACACGTTGCGAATTGAGGAAGACGGGCAACGTGTGACGCACGGGAATCGCGCGCACGCGTCGGCAACTTCGCCACGATATCTGGAGTTGTGTCGCCAGATCGCAGGCAAGATGGGCGAGCGCTACGGCAAGAACCCCAGCGTGGTCGGCTGGCAGATCGACAATGAGTACGGCTACGCGCAGGTTTCATATGACGATGTGACGCGCAAGGATTTTCAGGATTGGCTCGCCGCGAAGTACAAAACCATCGACAATCTGAACGAGCACTGGGCGACGCAGTATTGGAGCGAGGTTTACGACAACTGGAGCGAAATTCCGATTCCGATCGGCGGGCACAATCCCGGGCTGATGCTGGATTGGAAGCGGTTCGTGACGCACGTTTGGGTTGCGTATCAGCAGAACCAGATTGACGTGCTGAAGAAATATATCGAGCCGCGGCAGTTCGTCACGGGAAACCTGATGGGACTGTGGGACGGCATCGACAACTACGACATCGCAAGGCCGTTGACGTTTGCGGCGTGGGACGACTACGTGGGCACGGGGCACGTGGATCCGGCGATGAACGGGCTGACGCACGACATGATGCGCGGCTTGCTCGACCGGAATTTCTGGGTGATGGAGACGCAGCCTGGTGCGGTGAACTGGGCGAAGGTGAACAATTTTCTGAATAAGGGCGAGGCGCGCGCGATGGCGTGGCAAGCGGTGGGCCATGGCGCGGACGCGATTGGTTACTGGCAGTGGCGCAGCGCGTTGAACGGACAGGAAGAAATTCACGGCACGCTGCTTGGGCCAGACGGGACGCCGGTGCCGTTCTACGACGAAGTGGTACAGATTGGGGCGGACTTCGCGAAAACGCAGGCGGTGCTGCGAGATACGAAACCGGTCTCGGAGGTGGCGCTGCTGCAGTCGTACGACAGCCGGTGGGCGATCGAATTTCAGAAACACACCGACAAATATAACCAGATCGGGATTCTTCGGAATTACTATGCGGCGCTGCACAAGCTGGCGCAGTCGGTGGATGTGGTGAACCCCTACGACAAGCTCGACCGGTACAAGCTAGTGGTCGCGCCAAGCTTGAATGTGATTCCCGAGGATCTTGCCGCGCACCTGCGCGAGTACGTGCAGAATGGCGGTCACCTGGTGCTCGGCCCGCGGTCAGGGCAGAAGGATCAATACAACGCGCTTCTGCCGCAGCGGCAGCCGGGATATTTGGTGGATGTGCTGGGCGGGCGCGTCGAACAATATTACGCGCTCGAGGCTGATGTGCCGATGGCGGGGACGTGGGGAGACGCGACCGCGTCTGTGTGGGCCGAGCAATTGAAGGCGAGCTCGCCTGAAACGCATTCGCTCGAAACGTATGGCGAGTTCAATGGTTGGCTCGACCACCAGCCTGCCGTGCTGACGCGCAACTTCGGAAAGGGATCGATCACGTATATCGGCACAGTGCTCGACGACAAAACGATGGCCGCGGCTGCGGACTGGATGGTGAAGCAGAGCGGCGTGGCATCGGTGTTTGGCGCGGTGCCGGATGGAATTGAAGTCTGCCGCCGCGAAGGCGATGCCAAGCGCGTCTTCGTGCTGATCAATTTCAAGCGCGAACCGCAACAGATAACGCTGCCACATGCGATGACGGCGATGCTGCTCGGATCGGGTAGTGTTACCTCCGTGACGCTGCCCGGCTACGGCGTGGAAGTCCTGGCCGACGCGAAGTAACGCCCGAATTTACAATCTCGCGCTTGCGAAATCGACGCCGCGGCGCGATAGTGACCGCCAAATGAGTTTAGAAATGCATGATCGCAAAGATCACCCATTCATCCGCTTCGCGTTTTTCTTCTCCGTACTCTTATTGACGGCAAGCAGCGCGTTTGCGCAGGTTTCGCACATGAGCTCGGGCGATGCGCGCATCAGCGGACACGTGCGCGACGCGGCGACCGGCCAGGCGCTCACGTCTGTACGCGTGGAAGTGAGTGCGCAAGATAGTGGCGTGTCCATCGTTTACGTGACGACGGGAACGGACGGCGAGTTCAACATTGGCGGTGTGAAGGACGGAAATTTCGACATCATGGTGAACGCGAAAGGCTACAAGCCGTATCGTGAAACGATCACGCTGGCGAATGGTAACTTCGTGATGCTCACGATCCCGCTGGACAAAGCGCCGCCCGAAGCCGAAGCACCGGCTGCGGCGCTCTCCGCGCACGAGCTGACCGTGCCGCAGAAGGCGCGCGACTCATACTTGAAAGGCATCACGTTGAAGGCTAAACCCGACTATGCGGGGGCGCTCGATCAATTTCAGAAGGCGATCAAGCTCTTTCCGACTTACTACGAGGCGTACGCAGAAGCAGGCGTTGCGGAAGTGAACTTGAACCAGCTCGACGCCGCGCAGAAGGATCTGCAGAAGTCGATCGACCTGAGCGACGGAAAATACGCGACGGCGATGTTCTATATGGCCGGGCTGCTGAACAACCAACGCGCGTTCGCCGATGCGCTGCCGATCGCGCAGAAGGGCAACGCCATCGATGAAAACGCGTGGCGCGGAAACTTTGAAATTGCGCGCGCCCTGATCGGCCTGAAGCGCGGCGATGAAGCACTACCTTACGCGAAGAAGGCCGTGGAGAGCGCTCCGGATAACCCGCAGATGTACGTGGTGCTGATGAATGCGAATATCGCGTCGCACGATTATCCGGCGGCGCTTGCGGCGATCGATGCGTTCCTGAAACTCAGTGGAACCGGGCAGCAGCCCGATCAAGTGCGCCAACTGCGGGGCCGGATCGAAGCTGCCATCCAACAGCAACAAGCGAAAGCCGCAGCCGCAGCGAATTCTCCGCAAACGGCCGCACCTTCAAGTACGCCTCCTCCGGCGACTCCCACGCCACACTGACCTGCTTTACAGTTCGATCAAAATGCAGCGCGTGCGCGACTATTTCTCGGGGAGGCGATTCTCGATGAAATTTGCCATCGACGTTGCTGCAGGTGGATCGAGATTCGAGAGAACCACCACGGTGTAGCCCGATGCGGGACAAATGGCGAGTTCACCGTTCATTCCGGGCGCTCCGCCGCCGTGACCAAAGCAAAACACGCCGTCGGGGAGAGTCTGGTTAAAGAATCCGTACGCGTACTTTCGGCCGCCGGGAGTGTCGGCCTTTCCCACCGTGAGCATCTCAGTGTGCTCGGCATCGAGCAGTTTGTGATTCTCGATTGCGTTTGCGAACGCGAGCAGGTCGCCGACGGTGGAATACCCTCCGCCGGCGGACGTACCACGGTAGGGAAGCGTCGGATTGTTCGGCACGAATGATTTTGAATCGCCCGAATACATGTATCCGACGGAGCGATTCGGCACTGCTTGATCCTCGGGGAGCGAATCCGTGGAAGTCATACCCGCCGGTTTAAAAATGTGTTCGCGTACGTACTCGTAGTAGTCCTGCCCGCTCGCCTTCTCGACGACGATCCCGAGCAGGATGAAACCGTAGTTGGCGTAATCCCAACTCGTCCCGGGTTCGAACGTCGGCTCGCGCTTACCGTAGAGATTGACGTAATCCTGGAGCGTTTTGAGTTCGAGGCGGTGTTTGTCGAACTCGGGACCGAAGAAGTCTCCGGCGCCACCGGTGTGCGTGAGCAGCTGATGAATCGTGACTTTCGACGCCCACGCTTTATTCGGGTAGTCCGGTAAAAACTTGATGAGCGGATCGCTCACCTTCAGCTTGCCGGCTTGCGCGAGTTGGACGATTGCCGTCGCCGTAATCATCTTGTTCATCGAGCCGATGCGGAATTTCGTATCGAGTGTGTTGGGGATTTTCGTTTCGCGGTCGGCCAGGCCGTAAGCTCCGGTGAAGATCGGCTTGCCGTCCTTTGCCACAATCGCTGCGCCGGAGAAGGTGCCGTCAGTGGCGCCTTTGTCGAGGCGCGAGCGCAACGCGTCGAGTGCAGCAACTTCGGTGAAAGGCGGCAGCGGAAATTCGGCGGGCCGTGGAATGGCTCGGATGTCGAGTTTTTTGATGAGGTGCGGCGCCGCCGGATCGACTTCGATGTTGGCCTGGGCGAACTGATCGGAGTTGCGCTCCTGAACTAGCGCGGCGCAGGTCGTGTCGCCGCAGTCCTGGACCTTGCGAAGGTCGAAGCCGCCGGTTTGCCTGCCGAAGTCGAATTCGTCATCGATATGCGCGACGCGGTCCGGAGCATTCTTTTGAAGATACGCGAGCAGGGTGGCGCGGTCGTGAGAGTCGAAGGCCGCCAGCCATCCGGCCAGTTGCGTGCCGGCGGCGGTGGACGGAAGCGTGGCCTGAGCCGAGACGGACGCGGGAACGAAAGCGAATACCAGCAGAACGGAGACGATCAGAAACGAAGTGAGTATGGTCATGTATGGATATACGCACGGGACGATAATTCTCTTCATTGATATTTGAGATAGGTTTATATTCATGGCGTGAATCTAGCCTCGCTGAACTTGAATCTTCTGCTGGCCTTTGAGGCTTTGCTCGACGAGCGCAACGTTACGCGAGCGGCGCGCCGCATCGGGCTGACTCAGCCCGCTATGAGCAACGCGCTGAACCGCCTCCGCGGCGCGTTCGGCGACGATCTTTTTCGCCGCGTACCAGGGGGAGTGGCGCCAACCCCGCGAGCGCTCGCCATGTCTGCCGCGGTTCGTGCGGGCCTCGCGCAATTTCGCGCGGCTGTGGCGCAGCCGAAGGAGTTCGATCCGGGATCGGCGACGCTTTCGTTTCGCGTTGCGATGTCCGAGTACGTCGAATGGCTGCTGCTCGGGCCGTTGATGGCCCGGCTCGAGCGCGAAGCACCGGGAATCCAAATTGTGGCGCGCCGCGTGGAGCGCGTATTTCTGCCGCCGGAGGGCGCGCTCGAATCCGACCAGCTCGACGCGGCGATCGGATTCTTCCCCGAGCCGAGCGCCTTGCAACCGGGCACGCAGTCGCGCGATTTGTGGTCGGAAGACAACGTGTGCATCTTGCGGCGAGCGCATCCGCTGCTTGCGAAGCCGTTCGGCTTGCGGCAATTCGCCGGCGCACGCCATGTGGCGAACGTGATCAGGCCCGATACGCGGGGATTCATCGACGATATTCTCACGGGACACGGGCTAAAACGAAAGCTGGCCGTTGCGACGCCACACATGATCGTGATTCCGTCGATCGTCGCGGCGTCTGATCTGGTCGCTGTGATTCCGCGCGAACTCGCGCGGCGCTCACGAAGGACGCTCGCCATTGCGGTGCGGCCCGTGCCGATTCGTATGCCCCAGTTCCACATGCGAATGCTGTGGCGCGGGCGCAACGCGGAGAATCCCGCGCACGCTTGGCTGCGCGCGCAAATCGCCGCGTGTGCTGCCGAGCAGAAGCTCGGTTGATGCGGGTTGCGCGTGCGTGTCGCGCCGGTTCGAGCGTTTGATTGTGCGGGAGGCAAAGCTGCCGGCCGGAGGCGTGTTGATGGACCGGCCGGCGTTGATGTTGCTACTTGAACGCGATCAAGGGCTTGGTCGCTTCGAGCTTTTTGGCCTTGCCAAGCTTCTTCGGCTTGGCGGCTTTCTTGCTGGTTTTCTTGGTCGGCATGGAGGACCTCCGAGTGAAATGCGCCGCGCGGGGCGGACGCCTCGGATCATGCACCTTTTGCGGAACCGCCTCCACAACTTTCTGCACGAGCCACAGAAATGCGGGTGTCGTCAGACGTGCGAGCCGAGCTAAAATAGGGATCCGCTCAAAGCCGGAGGGGTGGCAGAGCGGTTGAATGCGACGGTCTTGAAAACCGTTAGGCCTGAAAGGGTCTCGTGGGTTCGAATCCCACCCCCTCCGCCACGCAGTCTGCATGTATCCTATCAGTAGAGAGAACTGAGGGAAAAGTGCTGTTTTCGGCCCGATTTTGGGGTTATTTGCACAGTGGTCCCATTCTCCGGGCCCCTTTCATCGCGCAGCGGCGCCAACTCGTGCCGAAATTCTCTGGCGCCCGGGGGGCAGTTCCCTTTTAAAACGGTCTCGGGAGTTCGAATTCACCGTTCTCCGCCACTCAGTCTCGTAATTTCTCTCGGTTCCTATCCACCTCGCGAAGGTTGGCCTTTTGGGCCGAGTTTCGATGAGATGAGCCGCACTCAAAGAACAACCGAAAGCAACTCTCGCCAGATACCGCATCAAGCGCTCAACATTCTCCCGGCTCACGGCCGAGGTGCACTTCTGCAGGGGGGAGGCGCTCATGAAAGCGTTCAGCTGGAGGTTACATTCCAACCATTCTGTAACGTTTTGCCGCGACAGAGCCCCAATCCAAAGGAGTAAGCACCGCCTGCTACTGGCCCATGCTCGCTGTTATGTAACATTTCTGGCGGCGTGAATCGGTTGATCGACTCGTTACGCGGTCTCGTGATCCAGACTCAGCGGGCATGATCGAGCTTGCAGCCGACACCAACGCGCCGTGGGGAGCAAGCGGAGATCCTGGTAGACCAATCCGGAACATCGTCGCATCGGCCATGAAAGCAAAGATCATTATTCTTACTCAAAGTTGCGACTTGGACCGTACGAACGCAGTGGCTGGAGAGAGTTCAATCGATATCGGCACTAGAAGTTTCGTAATGTATTGTCCGATCATCCCCGTAAACGAATTGATCGAAAACCGAGATCGTCTGGAGCATATTCGCAAAAACCAACTTTTGTACCTACACTGGCTGCCCGAGTTCCGTACTCAAGGCGTTGAAATTGCCGAGTCCGTGGTTTGCTTCCCTCTCATTTCAACAATTCTGAAAGCCTCACAGCCGAACGAAACGTTTGACTTGAGAACCAGAATCGCGTCATTGACTTCACCATACAGAGAGAGTGTGGCTTCGCGCTTCGCGCATTTCATTGCGAGAATCACGGGAGACTTGGCGTACCCCGTCGATTCGTCTCATGCCACCGGCTCTTCGGTGCAGGAATCGGGAGAGTATCAAATCGATCGCCTGTGAAATTGCGCAGAAAACCCTCGGCGATCAGGCTGCGTGTCGCGTTGCCAGTCGAGAGGAATAAAATCCTCGGCTTATGTTTGGCCATTATGTCTCCTCTTCATCGACTCAAATTGGCCGAAATTCCGGTTCCTTATTGTTTCTCACCCTTATGCTGGGACCAGATATAGAGGCTGGCCTGCCCTGTTTACCACAGTCTTGGGAAATTAATGTGACGCTGCCTCGCGTGCTGTTTCCGATCGTGGGCAGGCCTTGGGCTCAGTTTATGTGACGACCGGCCCAACTTTCTCGCTTGGAATTTTCTATTTCCTCAAACACAAGCAGGACATCACCTGTCCGGCTGGCCTCGATTGCATGCTTTCCAATTCTGAACTGAGCGTCGGTGATATCGAATTGCGCTAACTTCTTCGAGTCAAAAACAATCCCTACTTGACCGGTTTCACGGTCGCTAGCGCAAATGGTACAGCTCAGCACCTGGAGGTCTTGCCCGGCTCCGCGCACGGTAACTTGCAGCAGCGTCCGAGACGCCTTCCACTTTTCAAGCCTGTCGAAGACTTCGTGGATCGAACTCATGGCCCATGATAATCAGGCAGCCTGGCGAGGAAAACAAGCAGATACGTGGTTATGTTAGACTCCGACGCCACCGGCATGAAGAAAAGCAAATCGAAGAAAAGCGCTGCGCATGCGGACACGAAGATTCGTGCCCTGCGGGAACAACGGATGGTAGTCGATGAACTCGTGGCCCAGCTGACGCTTAGTCCGCCCGAGACTGCAGAGCACTTCAAGGAGAGACTTCAAACCGAACGGCGGGTCTTGGACGAAATGGAATCAGAATGGCGCGGCAGACCGAAATCGAATTTAATCCATCAGGTGTAGAGCGTTACGCGGCAAGAGACTAGCCGGCGCCGGTATCGGGGTTTGATCTGCTGCTACTTTCACCATCTGCGCAAGGGATGGCCGAGCAACTCTTCCCACTTACAGATTTCAGCCTCGGTGAGCTTTCCGAACGGCGTCGGAATCAACTCATCATACAATTCGGGCGCGTCTTTTGCTTTTTCTTCCGCTTGAGCTTCGCGACGATCAAGAACGATTGTCATGCGAGCCTCCCGGCATAGCAGCACTATCGTAGACCGGCTCATTCGCTAAGAAATGGTACTTTCGGGCTAAAGCGAATCCTGTAGCGCCTACGCGAACGAAGTTGGAAGATTTTGGAACTGATCCGATTCGCCCCGTCTATCACAGGTTTCACGGTATTCCACGCCGTCTGCCTTGCTTGATAGCCTTCGTGCCTTGGCAGCCATGCCTAAATGGCAATCCCAGCCCTCTCTTTCGAATTCTGTGAGGAATCATGGAACTCACCGACGATCAGAAGGCGGTCCTGTGGGTCAAAGTTGCGCTTACGGATTTGCTCGACGAGGGCCGCGACCGGCAGGAAGCCGTAAACGAGGTCCTAGTTGCTTGCGCACGAATCTTCGGACCGGAAACTGCGAACTTCGCTGACGAAAGTCTCGGAATTTACTTCGTGATTCCACACCCGAATTAAGCCGACCAAGTTTCGAAGGACTCTACCATGCGAGAAACAAAAGATCGGACCAGCCAGGCCTGTTCGACCGCTCTTGAACGCGATACCGCCTTCGCGTTACGGAATCGATCCGAGAAGGGAGAACCTATCGACGTTCGCTTTGAGCATGGGAAACTGGTCCTGGTCTATGCGGACAATCAATAACGGCAGCGGGTTTCGCGAAACTCTCCGAAAACAAGCAGTACTAAAACTCTTAGGGTTGGCTACGAGGACAAGCGAAGTTCCTTCGTTACGTAATAGCTACTACCGATGAATTTGATCACGTAAGGGGTATTCGGGCAGAACTGTGTGGCGTCGTCTTTTGCTAATTGTTCAGAAATGTATTGTGTCGCCAGCACTTGGATCGGAACCCAGAGGGAGCGCGGGCTAACATCTGGTTCATTTACACAGAGAAATACTTCAGTCATGGCGATCAGCACGGCATCAAAGCGTGATGCATTTGCCTCGATCACCCGGCCCTGCGTTCCTTTCTCGCGTTCGGCACGGCTCGCAACAAAGTTTTCTTCGGCTCTTTTCCACGCTCTGCCGTTTTACTGAGACTCTGCTTCAACGCAGTCATCATGTCCACAACCGGCGCAGCCTTGCCACGATGGACGACGGTCAGTTTTTTACCTTTCGCTTTGGCCTCAATGAGCTGTTGCAGCCCTTCGTGATACGTATCCGTGAACTCTTCCGGTTTGAAAGGCGCTGCCAGACTCTCAATCAATTGCGTTGCGAGTTTCGATTCGGCATCTTTCACCTTCAGATCCTTTGGCAAATGCATATCCGATGCACGCACTTCGTGCGAGTAGAACATGGTGTGTATCGTCATTCCGTTATCGCGACCACGAATCACCACAATGTTTTCTCTGCCAAACATCGTTACCTTCGCAATTCCCGCGTATCCAGTTTTCCGCATTGCATGAAGCAGAAGGTTATAGGCAAGCTGGCCTTCCTCTTTGGGTGTTGCGTAATACGACGCGTCGAAATAGACGGGGTCGATTTCTTCAGCCTTCACAAACTGAATAATCTCCATGGTCTTCGCGCTATCGGGCTCGACTTCTTCTAGTTCTTGCTTCGTGAAAAGCAAATACTGCCCTTCCTCGTACTCATAGCCCTTTTCGATTTCCGACCGCTCGACGAATTTTTCACACGTCGGACAGTAACTGGGCATCTTGATCCGGCTGTGACAGACAGAGTGAAGTTGATTGAAGCTGATGCGCTCCGTGCGCGCAGCTGGACTCAACGAGATCGGAATGGATAGAAGTCCGAATGAAAGGAAACCTTTCCAGGTGGCGGCCATCGGAGAACCTCGACCCCCGAAAACTACGCGAAAGCGTGAGATCGGAAAATCGGTTCAAATTGGTATTACGGTCTGAATAAAGAAGAAAAGGCGAAGCATGGCTTTGCACGCACTTTGACAGAGGGGCACATGGAGCTCGTCGGCGCTGGCTACTGACGGCGCTCTCGCTGGCGAGCATATCGCCGGAAAAATCGATCTTGGCACTTTTCCTATTCCATGAATCCATTATCGTGATTTGCGTCGCTGGACGATTCTGACGTACCGTTCGCGCATGACACTGCCAAGCGTTGCTGCGTTTTTCATTGCGCTATTCAGCGTCCTGCATTTCGTTT
>JBEKJW010000118.1:0-19361 GCA_050011035.1 Candidatus Acidiferrales bacterium | reverse complement strand
CTTTTCGGCGAGCCTCTCGTCGTAACGCCGCGCGACGCCGTCCGCAGTTACTTCTGCTCCGGCGTCGACGCGCTAATCGCCGGAAGCTTCCTCTTGCAGAAAAAATAGGAGCCCATGCCGCCCGACGACCACCTCGCCGCGCAAAAAACCAGTCGCAAGCGCCACGGGCTCCTCATTACGGCCGTGATACTCGTCGTCCTGGCGATCGTCGCCGTCACTCTCGCCCGCGGAGCTGCTCACTGGCTCGTCCGCCCCGACCCTCTCGTGCACGCCGACGTGCTCGTCGTCCTCTCCGGCGGCCTCCCCTATCGCGCCGAAGGTGCCGCCGACGTCTACCAGCTGGGCTACACGCCTCTCGTTTGGGTTTCGCGCCCCGCCGGCCCACAGGAAGAACTCGCGCAAATCGGCGTTCACTACATCGGCGAAGAGGAATACAACCGCGAAGCCATCGTGCATCGCGGCGTGCCTGAATCAGTCGTCCAGATCCTCCCGGAAGAAATCGAAAACACCGAGCAGGAAATCGAAGAAATCTCCCGCCTCATGCGTCGCGACGGCAAGCGCACCGTCATTATCGTCACCTCGCCCGAGCACACCCGCCGCGTCCGCGCGCTGTGGAATAGGCTCGCAGGCAACGACCTCACGCTCATCGTGCGCGGCGCCGACGAAGATCCGATCGACCTCGATCACTGGTGGCGCAATACGCGCGACGTCTTCTCAGTTGTGCGGGAATATCTCGGCTTGACCAACATCTGGCTCGGCCTGCCCGTTCGCCCTCACACGCACGGCGCGTGATTCGGAACGGACAAGCCGTCCAGCAATCGAAGGGTGTTCCTACTTCGCAGGCTGCGCTTGCGCCACCTTGTCTTTGAAATACTCGTACGTCGTCTGCAGCCCGTCCTCGAGATTCACCTTCGGCTCCCACTTCAAAATCCGCTTCGCCTTGGTGATGTCCGGGCAACGCTGCTTCGGATCGTCCTGCGGCAGGGGGTGAAAATTAATCGGCCCATTCGTGCCGACCAGCTTTCGCACGCGCTCCGCAAACTCCAGAATGGTGATCTCTTGCGGGTTGCCGATGTTCGTCGGCTCATGTTCGTCCGATTCCAGCAGGCGATAAATTCCTTCCAGCAAGTCGGACACGTAGCAAAAGCTCCGCGTCTGCTTGCCGTCGCCGTACACCGTGATCGGCTCGCCCACCAGTGCTTGATACAAAAAGTTCGGCAGCGCGCGCCCATCATTCAAACGCATCCGCGGCCCATACGTATTAAAGATGCGCACGATATGAGTGTTCAGCCCGTGATAGCGGTGGTACGCCATCGTCATCGCTTCGGCGTAGCGCTTTGCTTCGTCGTAAACGCCGCGCGGCCCCACCGGATTCACGTGTCCCCAGTACGACTCCGGCTGCGGGCTCACACTCGGATCGCCGTAGCATTCCGACGTCGACGCCAGCAGATACTTCGCCTTCTTCGCCAGCGCCAGTCCCAGCGTGTTATGCGTGCCGAGCGCTCCGACCTTCAGCGTCTGAATGGGTAGCTTCAAATAATCAGGCGGGCTCGCCGGCGACGCAAAATGCAGCACCGCGTCCACCGGCCCTTGCACATCGATGTAGCGCGACACGTCCGTTCGCGCCATGCGGAAATTTGGATTCGACTTCAGATGCGCGACGTTGTCTTCGCTGCCCGTCACCAGGTTGTCCAGCACCAGCACTTCCCAACCCCGCGACAGCATCAACTCGCTTAAATGTGATCCTAAAAACCCTGCACCTCCGGTAATGACTGCTCGCACATATGCTCCTCGCCGGCTTATCGCCGGTCTTTCTAGTTTTACTTCTCCAATTATCCCGGAAACGCGCGGGCCATCACAGCTTTGCCTTGCCCCGAGGCGGCGCCACGATAGAGAGCTGCGCGGAGTCTTCGCTTCTTCTTCGCGTTGCGGCAAATCTAATTTTTCGGCGCCACCGTGTTCGACGTGTGATCGACCACGATCTTCCACCCATCCGCAAACTTCTTGAAATTCAGCGTGAAGTATCCCGACGGATTGTCCGGCGCCAGCGCCAGATGAAACTGCCCGATCACGTACGCGCTATCCGCGCAATCGACATGGACCTCCAGTCCCGTGAACGAGAGGTGCCCCATCGCCGCCTGATTCGGAAATCCCTTCTTGTATCGCGCCAGAACGTCCGCGTAACCATGCGTGATCCCGTTCCCGCTCACAAATTGCACTTTGTCCGAATTCCAGTAGCCCGTCATGAATGCATCGATGTCCCCGCGATTCCACGCCACCACTTGATCGTCGAGCACCTTCCGCACTGCCGCTTCATCTTTCGCATTCGCCACAACCGTTCTCCGCGAACTCACCATCCAAAAAGCGCCAAGCAGCAACAAAATTCCCACCCACACAAGCCCTTGCTTCATCCATTCCTCCCGCGCCTAAAGCGCGCCATCCTTGTATCACCCGCCCTCCAAACTCGCCTCCAAAAGTTTCAAACTAGTGGTACGGACGGGCCATTGTCCCGAACGGTCTCGGACGCGAAACTGTTCATGGACACAAATGCTAGTCGCCGCCTTCATGCTCGTCATATCAGTCGCCGCCATGGTGCAGTTCGCGGTCTTCACCTGGCGCGCCGGAGTTCTGCGCGTAGCCGCCGAGCCGCTCCCGGGCGAGGCCAGCGACGCCTCCGGTAACCTACTGAATCAGAACGACTTCCAGGACGCCTCCACCATTCAGGAGATATGTCCTGCATTATCAGCGGCTTCCGTCGCGAATCTGAAACCGGTTCGTCTCTATCACAGCTTCCTGTCGGCCGTGAACGCCATCGGCTCCTTCATAATGCCTACGTCGTCGGACTGGCTGGGCTGGACCGAGCGTGAAATGGCGCTCTGTACCCGTTATTCCAACGTCGTGCTCTCGCGCCGCCTCCAGCAGAACCAGCGCGCGGCCGCGATGATGCGCTCCTTCTAGTCCGGAGCCCGGCAACAAGATCATCCTCGGCAGGCGAGCCACCCTCGCCTGCCACCCTCTCACCTTTACCTGCTGTACCAACAGCCAGTTACCTCATACGCCATTCGCTTCGCCCATTTTCGCCTCGCTGTCGCCCGTTTGTGGCCCAATACCCAGTGGGGTGCCGTAACGCCGTAGGACTCCGTAACTTCCCAAGGAGGCGCCGTGAATTTCCGCGCCCGTATCGCGTCGTTGGCCGCCGTTGCGGCCGTTGCCATCCTCACGCTCGGTGGCTGTGCGCAGACTCCCAACCGCTTCTACTCCGTCGTCCTCTCGCCCTCCGGCACGATCTATGTCGCGCAAGCCTCGAGCACCACGATTACAGCCACGGTTTTGAACGACGCCGCCAACGGTGGCGTCACTTTCTCGCTCAGCCCGGCCGGTACGGGCACGCTCACCCAGACCGGTCCGATCACTGCCACGTACGTTGCTCCAGCCAACGTCTCTGCGGCCACAACCGTCGTCGTCAGCGCGCAGTCGGTCGACTATCCGAAATCGTCCTCGATTCTCACGATCAACGTCGAGCCGCCTCCAACCATCACCACGACCACGCTGCCCTCCGGCAGCATCGGTGCGGCGTATTCCGGTCAGGTCGTCGCCACGGGCGGCGTTCCACCGCTCGCTTGGACGATTTCTTCCGGCAATCTTCCCGCCGGTCTCGCTCTCGCGAACAGCACAAATGACACCGTGAACATTACCGGCAAGCCCACTTCAAACGGCCCGTCGTCCTTCACCATCAAGGTCACCGACGCTGCCGGCGAAACTGCTACCGCGCCGCTTACGATCGTCATCAGCACGCTTGCAATCACCACCACGTCACCGTTGCCCAACGCATCGTTCACTACGCCGCCGACGCCGTACAGCGAACAGTTCGCGGCGAGCGGTGGACTGTCGCCGTACACCTGGACCGTCGCCTCCGGATCCACATTGCCCGCGGGTCTTTCGCTCAGCTCGACCGGCCTTCTCTCCGGCTCGCCCACAGTGCAGGGCTCGTTCACTTTCGGCATCACCGTTACCGACAGCGAATCGACTCCCGCCAACGTGACGCAAACTTTCTCTCTCACCATTTCCGGTCCGCAAAATCTCACTCCGTTGAACGGCGGCTACGCGTTCCTCTTCAGCGGGAACAGCTCCACCGGTGCAGCCGTCACTACCGCCGGCACCTTCACGGCGGACGGCAAGGGCAATATCGCCACCGGCGAGCAAGATACGAACTCCAGTTCTTCAGGGTCCGAGACCAACACGCCGAACCTCACTGGCACCTACACGCTCGGTTCCGATGGACGCGGCACCATCACATTCACAAATGCGCCTACCGCGATTACCTATGCCTTTTCGATCGATCCTACGGGCAGCCACGGGCGCTTGATCGAATTCGATACGACAGGCACGCGCGGTTCGGGCCGCATCGAGAAGCAGTCCGTCACCACTTGCGTCGTCAGCGGAACCTCCTCGAATACATACGCCGGCAACTTCACCTTCGGCGGCACCGGCTACGCCAGCTCCTTCAGCACGGTGGGAACGTATCTTCCCGGCCCGCTCGCAACGGCCGGCACGTTCTACGCAACGCCGCCGATTACGCCTGCTACGCAAGGTAGCATCGGCAGCGGTGAAGACGACGCGAACATCGCCGCCGATCCAGTTTCGGACGCCGGCGGTTCGCTCACCGGCCTCTACAACTCCGGTAACGACTCCACTCACTGCGTCTTCAATCTCCAGCCGTCGTGGGGCAATCTCACTTACAACGCCTATCCGGTTTCTGCGAACGAAGCGTTCCTCATCGAAGTCGATCCGGTCTCTGGAGCCACGCCGTACGTCTCGGTGCTCGACATGGAAGCGCAATTCGGCTATCCCTTCACTTCGCAAAACGTGATCGGCGGCGCGATGGCGGGCGGGCTCTCCGGGCAATATGCGCCGAGTGGCGGTCCCTACGTTCCTGAAGTGGAGATCATGCAGCTCAATCCGACCGCGGGCGGCGCTTTCGATCTGCTTCTCGCCGACAACTTGGCGGGCAGTATTACAACCAATATGCAGACGTCCAACACCGTCGCGGCGCCCGTCGGCGTGACGTATTCGGCCGATCAGTACGGCCGCTTGACGACGAGTCTCACCAGTCCAATCGCCCCGGTACTCTATCTCGTCAGCTCCACCGAAGCTTTCGTATTGAGTACCAACGGAACAGCTGGCACCGGCGGACCGCCTGTAATCCTCGGCCATCTGTTCGCACAATCGACGCCGAACACGGAATTCAATACGGCGTACCTGAACGGTACTTTCGTCGAAGGCTCCGTCGCTCCGCCGCCCAGTACCGCCGCGCGCAACGTTTCCGGCTTCTTCGCGTTCGACGGCAACGGCAACATTACCGGCACGCAGGACGAAAGCACCACGAGCGGCAACACGCAGGCCGAAAACGTCGCTGGCACCTACAACGTTCTCGACTCAACCAACGGCACTGGCGTAATCGCCCTGACGCAACCTTCCGCCTACGCCGGCCTCTACGTGATCGTCTCGCCCACCAAGGCCGTGATGATCACCGCCACCACTGGCGACACGAACCCAATCACAGTGGTCCTAGGCAACTAGCCCACAAATGCAATTCGCGCCCTAACAAAAAAGGGGCGGCCCAAGCCGGGCCGCCCCTTTTTCATTCCGGCGTCTGTCGGACAGCCTCCCAAGAGGTCCTCCGACGCACGATCATTACGATACTGGCAATCTCATTGGCGTACTTCAGGCTACAGCCATCACCAAAACGCCGCGGACCGCACTAATTCCGCACGACCAACCGTTACGGAGCTTTGTGTGGCATGCTTCACCCCTTCACAATCTCAATCCTGTAGCTAATCTCCGCCGTCTTCTCCAACATCGCCGACACCGAACAGTATTTCCCCTTGCTCAACTCAACCGCATCCCGCGCCGCCTTCTCCTCCACCTCGCCCGTTATCCTGTAAACCATCTCGATCTTCGTCCACACCCGTGGCGGCTCAGGCGCTTTCTCTCCGCTCACCAAGATCTCCAGCCCGACCAGTTTCTGCCGTTTCTTCCGGATGATCGACACCACATCCACCGCCGTGCACGCCCCCAGCGCCCCGAGCAGAGTCTCCGTCATGCTCGGCCCCTTGTTCGACTTCCCGTCGCCATCAAAATGAATCAAATTTCCCGACGGCATCACCGCATCAAACTCTTCCGCCCCCGCCCAAGTCACCTTCGCCGTTTCCATCCCTCACCTCTCCCCGCAATCTTCTCGCACCGTGCCAACAAACTCCACGCACCCCTTTAGAGTGCGGCGGCAAGCCGCCGCTTTCGCCACCACCCGCTCCCCCCAACGCCGTCCCCTCGCTCACCACAACGTCTCCGTGCCCTCTCTCTTCCCTTTGTGTCCTCCGTGAAATGTTCTCGCCTTTGACTTGGTAGCGCCGTCCGCAGACACACCCCCACTGACAATCAAATTCCAAAAGCAACACAAAGGCAGGAACTAGCTGGAGACCTTCTCGCCGCCCGAAACCTCAACCACTACCGGGCCTCGCCGCATCGCCTCAATAAACGCCTTCACGATCTTCGCGTCGAACTGATTCCCCGCGCATCGTGAAAGCTCCGAGAACGCATCCTCTGGCACGCGCGACTTCTTGTACGTCCGCTCCGAAGTAATCGTGTCGTACGCGTCCGCGATCGCAATGATCCGCGCTCCGAACGGAATCTTCTCGCCAGACAACCGGTCAGGATAGCCCGACCCGTCGCAAAACTCGTGATGGTGCCGCACCATCTGCCCGATGCGCTTCATCGCTTCGAGCGGTTCGAGAATCCTCTCGCCCAGCTCGGCATGCGTCTTCATCGTTTCCCATTCCGGCGCGTTCAGCGGCCCCGTCTTGTTCAGGATCGCTTCCGGAATTCCCACTTTGCCGATGTCGTGCAACAGGCCCGCGAGGCGAATCTCTTCCACCTGCTCTTCGCTCATCCCGAGCGCCTGCGCGATCACCACCGCGTACGCCGAAACCTTCTGCGAGTGACCCTGCGTGTAGTGGTGCTTCGAATCGATCGCCAGCGCGAGCGACGTCACCGTCTCCACCATCGCAGGATGCATCTTCTCGCCCATCTCTTCGCCTTCTTGGGCCAGCGACCGCGTGAACTGCCCGAGCCGCCGGTGAATCTCGTCGAACGCTTCTGGCCCGGTCGAGAACTGCCGCTTCAGCGTCACGCCAAGATAGGCCTCGAGCACGTCCTTCTTCCAACGCCGCGTCTCGTTCGGATCGCCCTGCTCCGCGCTCGAAACCGCGTTGCCGCCCTGGTGCTTCGAGAGGTACATCGACGAGTCCGCCACCTGAATTAATTCCTGCGGCGTCGAACCGTGTACCGGGAATCCCGCGATACCGAAGCTCGCCGTGATGTTCTTGTCGCGCAGCAGCGGATCGCTCGCAACCCAACCGCGTAACTTGCTCGCGAGCTGGTACGCTTGCTCCACGCTTGTTTCCGGCATCAGAATCACAAACTCGTCGCCGCCGTATCGCGCCACCACATCCGATCGCCGGCAGTTCTGCTCCAGAATGTGTCCCACGCGCTGCAGCACCACGTCGCCTTCCAGGTGCCCGTAAAAATCGTTCACGAATTTGAACCGGTCGAGGTCCATCAGCACCAGCGCGAACACGCGGCTTGAACGTGTCGACCGCTTCCACTCCGCCGAAAGCGCTTCCATCAGGAACCGGTGCGTCTTCACGCCCGTCAGGCCGTCGGTGATTGCCTGCTCCTGCGCCTTCTGGAACGTCATCGCATTGTGCAGCGCGCCCGCAAAGAGATCCGCCAGTGTGCGCAGCAGCAGCACATCCTGTTCCGGAAATTCGCAGCGGTCCGCCGACTCAACGTACAACACGCCCAGCAGTTGGTCCGCGTACATCACCGGCAGCGCAATCGCCGAGAGCGAACTCGGTAGCACCGGCTTCGGCCCCGACGCCGCGACTTCCTTCACCACCGTCAGCTGCCCGGTCCGCGCCACCTGACCGATCAATCCATCGCCCAGCAGAACTCGGCGTCCCAGAGCGTCGCGCCGCGTTCCCGCTTCGGCCTGAATCGTCAGTTCCTTTGCCGAATAATCGATCGTCGCGATGCCGATGTGGTCGTACTGCAATCCGATCTCGATTTCCTGAACGATCTTCGCCAGCATCTCTTCGGGATTCATCGTCGAGATCGCGTGGCTCGATACGTTGTTGATCAGCGTCAGCTGCCGCGACTTCTTCTGCTCCTGCGAGAAAAGCCGCGCGTTGTCGATCGCCACCGCCGCTTCGCTTGAGAGCACGCGCAGCAGTTCCACGTGCTGCTCGTCGAACACGCGCTCCTGCTGGCTTTTCACCGCCATCATGCCGATCGCGCGGTCGTATAAAATCAACGGCACCGCGCACACCGATCCCACATCGCGCGTGAACCCAATGCCCAGCCGGCTCATCTCTTTCGCGAAATTCTCGCGGATCAAAAGCGGCTGTCCCGTCTTCACCACATATTCGGTCAGGAATTTCCCCGCCGCGCGCGCGCGCTTCGGCAGCCGTTTGCCGTCGACTACTTCCGTCTCGTACCGCACCGGCCCATCGGCGCCGTCGTAGTACGTAATTTCCAGGCTCGTCACATCCAGCAGTCGGCGCATCTCGGAATAAATCCGGTCGAACAGCATGTCCGGCTCGAGCGTAGAGTTGAGCGTCCGTCCGATTTCGTTCAGGATGTGCAACTCTTCGCTGCGCCGCGAAGTCTGCTGCACCAGGTAGCTGTTCTCCACGGCCATACCAATCTGGTGTCCCAGCGCGAGCAGCAGCCGCAATTCCGCTGGGGTAAAGTTTCGATTGTCCGGCGTTCCCAGCACCAGCACGCCAAAAACGCGATCCTTCGCTTGCAGGCTGATTCCGACCACCGTCTTCAGCCCCTGCGCCAAAAACAATTTCCGCAGTTGCGCAAACGCGTCTTCCTTCTCGAGCGCCTCCCACTTCGAATCCGTTTCGAGGTCGCGCAGCACCACAAGCCCGCCCAGCCACGCCACCAGCTTCACCAAATAATCGTCGCGCTTCGCCGACTGCACTTCCGAGCAGAACGGGTCGGTCATTCCCGTCACAACTACCGACGTCGGGCCATCCTCATCGCCGTAGTGCAAAAACAACGCGCCCGCCGGAATCCGCGCCACGTTCAACACGCGATCCAGCGCCTGCGACAGCATCTTTTGAATCTCGCCACCCGCGAAGCTCGATGTCGCCAGGTTCAGATTCGACAGCGCCAGCATGTTCCGCTCGACGCGCCGCCGCTCTTCCTCGTACAGCGCCATCACCATCAGCACGCCCGCGAAAAGCGCAGGCACCAGCAGCAGCGACATCAACTCCACGCCATGCCAGAAATGCAGCATCGGCTGCAGCGCCACTGCGATACGCACCAGGCCCCACACAAAGAATGTCAGCGCCAGCAGCTCATCGGCGCGCGATTCCTGCTTTCGCCCTTCCTGCCCGAATGTGTACGCCACCACAAACAGCACGAGCCCCACGCCGATTCCCGTCGGCGCGTGGATCCACTCTTTCCAGTACGCGTAACTCCACAGCGCGCTCGCCGCCGAAAGCGCGACGATCAACGCGGGATAAACCTCCAGCCGCGCGTACATCCGCGCCGCCACCAGAAACGCCACAGACACCAGCGCCATCGTCAACGCGTTCAACGGCGTCAACCAACTCGGAATCGAATCTTCAGGTATGAATGCAGGTCCGATGTAATGGAAGGAAATCAGCAGCCAGCCCAGCGCCCAGGCCAGCAGATACTTCTGCCGTTTTTGCAGGTAGACGTGCGCGAAAAATCCCGCGAGCAAAAACGCGCTGAGCAGGAGCACAAGCGCACTGATATTTACGCGACTCAACAACCTGGAGCTCCTAATTTGGGTCCATTCGGGCTTCCCACGAGCGTACCAAATTCCGCCGCTTTACCCGCTTCCGGCAACCCGATCTGTTGCTTGGAGGTCAACCCTGGGAAACCGCCTGCACGCCTCCCAAATCGCCCCCATGGCGATGCCAAGCCGGCGCAGGTTGGCGGTCCCGCCTCGGCCCTGAAACCATTCATAAATCGGCACATACCACAACGCCGCCGTCCGTCCAAGTTTCGATACACCCGGGTCGGACCTTTCTCTGCACTTTCACTATCGAACTCGCCCCCGCTCCGGTCAAGAGTACCCCTGTACCACTTTCCACACATTTGCAGCGCTGCCCAAACCACCCGAACCACGCCCGAAAGGGCCCTGCCCTCTTCCACTCAAGCGCCTCTATCCGCTATCCCACACATGCGACACGGCGACGCGTTTCGGCGCTCTGCTCTGGATTCACTGGCCGGGCCGCAAACCAGCCGGTCATCCGGAGGCCCTACGAAACCGATGGGTAGTTCTTCGCTTTCGTAGTACTCCGGCTTTCCCATTTTGGAACCGTTGCCTCTTTCGTCCCTAATCCCGCCTCGTACCCTTTTCCCGCGCCGCGTACGTCTTACACTTCGCTAGTAACCGGCCCCCGCATCACACTGTGGAGGACAAGATGAACGCCCCAGCCAAAACAGCGACCCAGCTTTTCGTCTTAGCCGTCGCCCTTATCGCTTCACCGTTCTTAGTGAGCGCTCAGGATCAAACGCCGCCCGCGCAGCCCACGCCCGCCGTCGCGGAAGTCACGCCACCAGCTGCACCCGCGGCAGCCCCTCCCGCTCCCGCACCTGACAAAATCATTCTGAAAGAAGGCACTGAAGTCCCACTCATCTTCGCGGCCGATCTCTCGTCGAAAACCGCCGTCGACGACGATCCCGTCAACATGACTCTTGCTGAAGATCTGAAAGTTGGCGACGTTGTCGTCGCGCACAAAGGCGCCGTCGCTCTCGGCACGGTCACCAACGCGCACAAAGCCGGCATGTTGGGTAAGCCCGGAGATCTGGCCATCCGCCTCGAATACCTGAAAGCCGATGATCAGCGCGTTCATCTCCGCGGCACCAAAGGCAAGGAAGGCCAAAGCGAAACCGGAGCCACCGTAGCACTCACGGTTCTTTTCGGTCCCATCGGCCTGATCAAGCACGGCAAAAACGTCGAGATCAAAGAAGGCACGCCACTCACCGCCTTTGTCGCGGAGGATTACACGCTGCCCCCGGCAAAATAGGCCGCCCTCGCAACTTTCGTTGACGCCGCAACCTTCACCTCATCGCGAAGGCGGCTACCGCCGTGGCACAGGCTTTCGTGCCTTTGCGCACCTGAGTTTCACTCGGGTGCGGATTGAGCCATCCGAATTCTGGCAAGCCCGCAGTGCTTGTCGCTGTGCACCCTTCGTCTCAACCGGAAGATGCTCAGCACCACGTCTCCGTGTCCTCCGCTTTTCTCTGTGTCCTCTGTGAAATGTTCCAGGCCTTTGAATTTGTGGCCGGGTAGCCAATGCGTCTCACCCGCGCCCCGGACTTCTTCCCCGTTCGTCCATTTCGCTTTGCACCGCATCCGTCATTTTCCCCATCCGTAACGGACGTTGCGCGATAACTTTTGCCTCCGGGCCACGTCTATCGCCCCAAGCCAAAGCCGCACGCCAAAACTCTTGGAGGCGAGCCGCATGCACGCACCACCACGCGCCGCACTCGCAGCACTCATACTCGCAACATCCGCACTCTCCGCACCCGCATTTGCACAGGCCCCCGCGCCTTCCCCCACATGGAACCCACCAAGGAACTACGCTATCCCAATGCCCGCCAGTCCTTGCACCGTCAACGCACTGGCCTGCCTCGATCTCGCCCTCGAAGCCATGGGCGGCCGCGATCGCCTCATTGCCGTCAAAAATTTCTCCTACGAATCACTCTCCTACACCGAGCTCACCGAACAGTCCTACCGCCAGGCTCCGTATATCACTTCGTACACGCACACTAAAGGCACAATCGACTTCGAACGCCAGCGCCTTCTCCTCGACGTCCAGCTCACCTGGCCCGAATCCGATCCCGGCCAATTTCAAAGTTCCGCCACGGTCGTCGCGAGCCCAAACGGCGCTGTTCGTCGAGGAAAATCCGCTGACTCACCCGCTTCCATCGCCACCGTCGACTCGGCGCGTTACGCCCTGTTGCTTGGGCCCATGCGTCTTCTCCTTACCGCGTCCGTCGATTCCGGTCTCCACATCGTCGAGTCAGAATTTCTTCGAGGCGTGCCGCACACAGTGATCGAATTCGGCTATGAAGGCCGCCCCATCAAAATCTTCATCAATCCGTATAACCATCTTCCCGACGCGGTCGAGCGCACTGCTACCTTCAACGACTTCTGGCGCGACTGGGGCGACGTCTCGCAGCGCATTTATTACGACAATTGGCAGACCTTCCACGGCGTCGTCTACCCGACGAACATCGTCGAGGAGCGCAACGGCATCCTTTGGCAGTCTTCGCAGATCATCGCGCTGAACTTCAACGTGCCGACGACCGACGACATGTTCAAGATGGATTCCGGCGCGGTCTCGAAGAGTGTGCAGTTCCGAATCGCCGAGCTTCCGTTCCAGGCCGATCAGAAAGTCGATCTCGCGCCCGGCGTTACTCTCTATCCCGGTCCGTGGAACGCCACGATCGTCAAGCAGGACGATGGCATCGTGATTCTCGAATCGCCGCTCTCCGCGCTCTATACGAACGGCGTGATCGAGCAGGCCAAGAAGCTCTATCCCGACGCGAAAGTAAAATGCGTTCTCTCGACTTCCGATTCCTGGCCGCACGTCGCCGGAGTTCGCCAGGTTGTTGCGCTTGGTCTTCCCGTTTACATTCTCGATCTCAATCAGCCGCTGCTCGACCGCATGATCGCCGCGCCGCACACGATTCACCCCGACGCCCTGGCGCAATCTCCGAAAGCTCCCGACTGGAAAATCGTCGGCGGAAAAGTAGTCGTGGGTTCCGGTGACAATCGCATGGAGCTGTATCCCATTCGCGGCGCATCCACCGAACGCCAGTACATGGTGTATTTCCCAGCGCACAAGTTGCTTTACGCCAGCGACACGCTCGTCGTGAACGACGACGGCTCGCTTTACGACCCCGAACTGATGCGCGAAGTCGTCGCCGCCGTTGCACGCGAGAAACTCGACGTCACTACAGTCTTCGCCATGCACCAGACGCCCATCCCGTGGTCCGACGCCACCGCGTTGGTCGCCAAGTCCCAGTCGTAGTCTTCGTAGCGTAGAGTTTGGAGCGGCGAGCCGCCCGCCGGCACCGCCACGCCCGCCGAACGCTTCATCTTCCGCAAAGACTCCGCCACCCAGTTCACCGTCAACTGGGAAGTCAACCGCGACGGCTCCTGGAAATTCGGCGACACAGTCACCTGCACTCACTAAGACTTCGGGAATTGGGGACAGGTGCCCATGAGGTGCCAATTGAGAAGCGACATTTGTGTCGATTAGAACGAGGTGCTGTTGTTTGTTTTCTATAACTTCCGGGCATTTCTAATCGGCAGGCACTCCGATTAGAAATTATCAAGTGAGTTGCAACT
Source organism: Candidatus Acidiferrales bacterium (assembly GCA_050011035.1). Taxonomy (GTDB): domain Bacteria; phylum Acidobacteriota; class Terriglobia; order Acidiferrales; family UBA7541; genus Palsa-295. The sequence goes on along the minus strand of JBEKJW010000118.1, from coordinate 5,896 downwards.
GGAGGGAGAAATGGGAGAGAAATTCCAAGGGCGAGGTGCGGCGCGATGCCGGTGGTGGCGCGTCCGGCGCCGAAGAGTGCAACGGCGCGTCGCATAGACGTTGGTTCGAAGGCGTCTACTGATGCCCGGCATATAGTAACATACAAGTGACTACATGTAAAGGTAAAAAGCGCAGGCTGGCGGAGTTTCAAAACGGGAATGGATGTTGAATTGGGGAGATCGGCCTTTGGAACTGCCTAACCCGGCTCGATTTTCCGTATAGCATCCGCTAAAATGAGCGTTTCCATTTCACTCAAGGATCGCTCCTGAATGTCTTCGCCCGCAAAACCGCGCGTCCGCTTCGCCCCGTCGCCCACCGGCTACCTCCACGTCGGCGGCGCCCGCACCGCACTATTCAACTGGCTCTACGCCAAGCGGGAAGGCGGCACCTTTGTTCTCCGCATTGAAGACACGGACGTGGACCGCAACAAGCCCGAGCTCGTCGACGGCATCCTCACCTCTCTGAAGTGGCTCGGCCTGGAGTGGGACGAAGGCCCGTTCTACCAGTCGCAACGCACCGAAATGTATGCCGCCGCCGCGAAACGCATCCTCGCTGAGGGCAACGGCTTCGCCTGCTATTGCAAAGGCGCCGCATACGCCGGCGGCGATCACGCGCCCGACGACACGGAAGACGAAGAGGCCAAGGAAGACATCCCCGCCGGCCAGCAGGCCGCGCACGCCGAAGTAAAATCGTTCAAAGCCGCGCCGTGCCCGTGCCGCGACTTCTCCGACGCCCAGCGCTCCGAAAAAGACCACGCCGGGATCCCGTACGCAATTCGCTTCAAAGTGCCGCGCACCGGCTCGACAAAATTTGAAGATGCCGTCTTCGGAGTGAACGAAGTGCAGAATGCGGACATCGAAGACTTCGTGCTGCTGCGCTCGAACGGTGTGCCCACCTACCAGCTCAGCGTGGTGGTCGATGACATCGACATGCGCATCACGCACATCATCCGTGGCGCGGATCACATTTCAAACACGCCCAAGCAGGTGCTGATCTACCGCGCGCTCGGCGCCGAGCCGCCAGTCTTCGCGCACGTGCCGTTAATTCTCGGCACGGATCGCCACCGCCTTTCGAAACGGCACGGTGCGACCAGCGTCGGCTCCTATGAGGAAGAAGGCTTTCTGCCCGAAGCGTTCCGCAATTTTCTTGCGCTGCTCGGGTGGGCGCCCGGCAACAACGAGGAATACCTGCGCACGCCGGAGCTGATCGAAAAGTTTTCGCTTTCCGGCATCAGCCGCTCAAACGGCGTATTCGATCGCGCGAAACTCGAGTGGTACAACACGCAATATCTGCAGAAGCCCCCAGTCGAGGAAGTTGTGCCGTACGTCGAAGGCCAGCTGAAGCGAGCCGGGCTGTGGCAGGAAAAGTGGGGAACAACGGACAAGGCCTGGCTCACCCGCGCCGTCGATCTGATCCGCCCGCGCACGCGCCTGCTCGGCGACTTCACCACCTGGGCGCGCGGATTTTTCACTGACGATTTCGAGTATGACCTCGAAGCCCGCGAAAAATTCTGGAAGGACGAAAAGATTCCCGCGCTGCTCGCGAAAGCCACAGCGGCGCTCGAGGCGCTACCCGACTGGAATCACGATGCGTGCGACGCGGCGTCACGCGCCGTCGCAACCACCGAAGGCGTGAAAGCCGGCGTGCTGATCAACGCGATCCGCGTAGCGATCGTGGGCCGCGCAGTGGCGCCGCCGCTCTTCGACACAATGGTCGTAATCGGCCGCGACGCGATTCTCCGCCGCATGCACCGCGCCCTCGAATACCTCGCTGCGCATCCCGGCGGGAATTAGGGTTCGATTTGGTAGGAAGAAAAGCGCGGCTACTTCGCGGCTTTGGTCGAGAAAATGTCGGCGTGCGCGGGATGCACGGCCGTGCCGGAGGCGGCGACGTTGAACTTCACGTCGACCGGCACTTTCGTTGGCGGCAAGCACGTCGTTTCACTGCAAGCCTGGTAGCGCAGCACGACGGGAATTGTCGCCGCCCCTACCGGCGCGCTCGCATCCGCCGCGAGTTTGAGCTTCACCGTCACACTTCCCGAATACACATCAAGCGGCTTCTCCGAGAACTGAAACTTGATCTGCTTCCCCGGCGGATACATCGTATCTACGACTTTGAATCCCGCCGGCGGCGTCGCGGTAAGCGTGGTCGGGATCAAGTAAGCCTCACTCGGCGTGTGCGAATTCATGTGGTAGCCCTGCTGGATCGCTACCACCACAGCCGCTTCGAACTCTTTTCCCTGCGGCACGGCGTCGAGCGAGATGAACGTCTGAGGCTTCACCAGAGACGCAGCGGTCTGCGAGCCCGCCGACTGCGCGGCACGAGCCGCAACCGCACGCGACGAAAAAGTCGCCGCTCCACTCGCCACGATCAACAGTGCTGCCGCAACCGCATTCATTCGCCTCATGTTTTACACCACCACCGAAATGCCGAGCTTCTCGCTCAAAATCCGGCTCATCACCTGATTCAGATTCTCGCCCGTTTTATCCAGCACGAACTGCTGCGCCGAATCCGACCAGCTCAGCTTGAAGCTCGTAGTGAGCGCCGAAATCCAGATCTGCCGCAACGGCGTCTGCGGGCTGATCACGAAGCGCGTGCCGACTTCATCCTCAAATTCGACTTCGATCTTGCCACCGCCAGCTTCCACTTCGAACTCGTTGTCGTCACCAATCAGCATCAAGCGCTGGGACAGCGTCGCGAACGCCTGGTCGCACTTTTTGGTGAACTCCTGTTCATCCATCATGTGCCGTGTGTTTCTCCATTCTGGGGCGAAGCCAGGAGCGACTGAATATCTTTTTCCAACGCGTCTTTGCTCACCGAACCGATGTAGCGCTTCTCGACTTTGCCGTCGCGCGAAACCACGATGCTGGTCGGAAGGCCGAGCAGCCCGCCGAACTTGCTGGCAATGTCGTCATTTCCGAGCACGATCGGATAATTCATCGTGGTTGGATGGCCGTTCACGTTGAACGGCGTGGTCTGCACGAAGGGCTGAACCACAGGCTTGCCTTCTTCATCCATCGCGACGCCCAGAAGGGTGAAGCCCTTGTCCGCGTACTTCTGCTGGAACTCGATCAGCCACGGAATCTCCTCGCGGCACGGATCGCACCAGGTGGCCCAGAAATTCACCACGACAACTTTGCCCTTAAGGCTTGCGAGCGTCACGTCCTTTCCGTCGAGATCCTTGAACGTAACTTCGGGCGCGGCAGGCTTATTGCCGTGCGCGTCCGCTGCCGATGTGCCGACGGCGCCGGAGCTAGCATTGCCCGAGTGGCACGCGGCGAAATTTGTGGTCACGATCCAGAGGATCGCAGCCAGAAGTACGAAGTTGGCCCAGTTGCGAGTGCGCATCCAAAACTCCCTTTCCAGAGTACAACGCCGCCGTGCTATTGCGAAAAGCGGTTGAGGAACGTGAGCTTGCCCGAAAGCCACGTGAGGCGATTGGTGTAAATCAGCGCTCCGATCACGAGCAGCAGCGCGCCACTGAAAACTTCCACCGTGTGCAGGTGGCGGCGGAACTTTTGGTAGAACTTCAAAAAGCCGCCGATGCCGATCGCAGTAATAAGAAACGGGATCGCAAGCCCTGCCGAGTAGCACGCCAGCAAGAACACGCCCTGCCAGACCGTGTCCTTAGTCGCCGCAATCGCGAGAACGCTCGCGAGAATCGGCCCGATGCACGGCGTCCAGCCGAAAGCGAACGCAAAGCCGAGCAAGAAGCCACTGACCGCCCCGGGTTGCCCCCCGACGTTGCGGAATCGCACGTCGCGATTCAGCCAACGCGTGAGTGAAGGGCCGATCAGGAAGATCAACGAGATCGCGTAGAAATCGATGGGCTTGATGGAGTGGCCCAGCGCGCCGGGTTTCATCGCGAGCGCGACACCGAGCACGACAAGGATCACGCCGACGATCAGGCCCAGCTTGACCGTGATCTTCGCGAGCAAGCCAGTGAGATGAAGACCAAAGAGAATGATCAGAGCGCCGGCGATCGGCGCGAGCGAAGCGCGGTTGCGGAGTAGAAATCCGCCAACGGCGCTGGCCGATGCGCCGAACGTGATGAAGACGACGGAGAAACCGAAGACAAACGCGAGGGCCGATACGAGCAAGCCGGCGCGCGGCGTTTTTCCTTCCTTGAGCTGCTCGACGCCGATGCCGGAGAGCATCGAGATGTAACCCGGCACGAGCGGAAGAACGCAGGGAGATAGGAACGAGACGAGTCCCGCGAGGAAGGCTGTGAAGATCGATACGTCCATGGGCTAGTAGATGTGGCTCTCTTCAGCGCCATTCGATGTAATCGAGGGGCGCAACGTTACAGCTACAAACGTAGATTTTCCCATATTCATTAGACGCGTGCGCGGACTTTTGTTGGCAAGGCAGCAGGTGAAACGACAGTTTACAAATTACGACTGGAGGAGGCGCGTGTCGGAGGAGGGTGACAGCTGGAGCGCGGTGGCGGCAGCGTGGTCGGTGCTGCGCGCGGGACGCGTTTGCATAAGAGGCTGATTCGAAGCAGGTAACGCGTGCGGCGCGAGTGGCAGGGTCATTGCAATTGTCACGCGTGCGGGCCTGCATGCTGGAGCCATGAGGGGCGGCGACGTCACTTGCGGTGGGGCCCGCTAAAGATTCTAGGCGCAGCGCGCGGAGGCGGAGCGTGACACCCAATCAGATCACGGTTGCGCGAGTGCTGGCGGCGTTTGCCGCGGTGGCACTTTTTACGCGGGGCGGGCACGCGCTCGCGGTCGACGTGCCGGCGGTGTTGCTGACGATCGCAGCGATTGCCCTCGATGGCGTGGACGGATACCTCGCGCGGAAGAAAAATCTCGCCACACCGCTGGGCGCGCAGCTAGACATTCTGGGCGACCGCGTGGTGGAAAATCTGTTTTTTACGTTTTTCGCGGTGGCGGGACTGGTGTCGCTGTGGGTGCCGGTGCTGTTTTTCGTGCGCGGCACGCTGACCGATTTTCTGCGCGGGCTCGCATCGCGGGCGGGGCGGACGGGATTCGGACAAAACGGAATGCAGGAAACGTGGTGGGGGCGGGCGCTGGTGGCGTCGCGCGGAAGCCGTGCGGCGTACGCCGTGCTGAAGTGCGGATGCTTCTGCTATCTGGGACTTCTGCTGCCGCTCGCGCATTTTTCGGCGCCGTGGCTGGATGAGGGAGTGCGTGGTGCGCTGGGGACGGTGGGACAGTTTCTGGTGTGGGCGACGGTGATTCTCTGTCTGGTGCGCGCGGTGCCGGTCGTATGGGAAGGACGGAAATATTTGACGACCGTAGGTGAGTTGAGTAGCGCTGTGGCGGAGCCGGTGAGAGTTTCGCGGGCGCGAATGACGACGCGAAAGGCGCTGCGGCTGCCAGCGACGGCCGTACAGGTGACGCGATGAACGGCGGCTGCGACGCGGTAGTCGGCGCATTTTTCGATCTCGATTCGACGATCCTGCCGGCGCCTTCGCTCGAGTGGCGGTTTGTCGGCTACCTGCTCGAGCGTAATCAACTGAAGAGTGCCAACGCTGGCGCGTGGATCGCGCAATTCGCTCGGAGGATTTTGCAGAGCCCGCATGAGGCGATGGATGCGAACAAACGTTACCTTGGCGGATTGCGCGAATCGCTGGCGCGCGATTGGGCCCTGGCGGCGAGTTCCGCTGCGCAACTCTCGGACGAGGCAGCGTTTTTTCCGGAGGCGCTGGAGCGGATCGCGTGGCACCAAGCGCGCGGACATCGCGTGTGCGTGGTAAGCGGGACGCTGGCGGTGCTGGCGCGCGAATTGGTGAAGCAGTTGCCGGCACCGGTCGATCTGATCGCGACCGAGCTCGAGACGGCGACGGGATACATCGAGGAGCGCGGCGATTGCGAAGCGGTTTGGACG
>JBEKJW010000117.1:0-13624 GCA_050011035.1 Candidatus Acidiferrales bacterium | reverse complement strand
GCGGGACCGTTTTCCGCGCGGCGCATCGCGCGTCGCACGCGGGCGAGAAGTTCCTTCGGGCTGAAAGGCTTGGTCACATAGTCATCGGCGCCCAGTTCGAGCAGCAATACTTTGTCTTCGACCTCGCTGTCCGCGCTGAGCACGACGATCGGCACCGATGCGGCGTGAGCCTTAAACGCGCGGCACACTTCCTTGCCCGGCAAGCGTGGCAGCTTCAAATCCAGAACCACGGCGTTGGGGAGCTGTTTGCGAAAGCTTTCGATTCCAGCGACTCCGTCCGAGGCGACCTGCACCTGCAGGCCGTCGGATTCGAACAAGCGTTGCAGCGTGCGCTGCATCGGGCGACTATCTTCGACGACGAGGACCGTTTCCACGTGGCCTTCCTTGGGATGCGTTGATTTCCGAGCGCGAACGTTACAGGCCGACTGCCGCGTGTAGCACAGGGAGTGCTGAACCCAGACTACGCCCGATCCCGGCGGCTGCCTAGAGTACGCGGCCGGTGCGGCGGCTTTTGCACTTTCGATGCGCTACGAACCAATGAGCGCTGCGACCCTTGGCTTCGGCACGGCTCGACTCGCGCTCCATGCACACCAAGAATGAAGACTTGAGCGACGGAATGTGTCATTTCGCCGTCGGTTACTTGTCACCAGTTTGTAAATTCGGCTGAAAACGAAGGATTTCAGGGGTGCTGATAGGTGTCGCTGGGAGGCGGAACGTAGTCTTCGCCATATTTGTTCTTGTGGGTGAAAGTGAAATTCGGGTTTTCGGTCACGTGAATAGCGCCTAGTGAGCGTGTCGACGACGAGATCGTCACGGAGTGGCTGAGCGGAGCGAGCGTGTCCGGGAGGCTACGCTCGTACCAGACATGCAGCTCATAGCGGCCGTCGGGCACGTCGGGGATCGAAACGTGGCCGGCGTGGTCGGAGATCGCGAAGTACGGCGTATCGAGAGCGACCACGACGGCGCTCATCTCCGAGTGAATGTTGCAGAAAAGATAGCTCACGCCCGGACGGTCAAACCGAACCGAGCGCGTCGATCCGGCCTCGTATAGTCCAAGATCGAAGCGCTTGCCGTTGTACATCGAGAAGATGTTATGGAAGAACGGATCTTCGTTCGGGAATTGGACGGTCTGGCCGACTTGCACGACAACCAGGTGCGGATTGAATGTCTTGTTGTGTTGAATGATTTGGGGCGCAGGGCTTGATTTCGTCGGGACCGGCTCACCGTCGAGCGGCGAGAGCCAGACCACGACCTGCGACGAGTCCTGCGTGTGCGCGTGCGAGGCGGCGCGCGCAATCGTCACCTCGGCCGTCACAGGTGGCGTCTGCGCGCGGGCGCAGATCGGCCCGGCAACGAGCAGAAGCACCATCATCGCAAGACCGGGGCAAGTTCTGCGGCTGAGTCCGGCTTCCGTCAAAAGATGTACCCCACGCTCAAACCGATTTGGTTGGCCGTATCGATGTCGCTGTCCAGATTGTACGTCTGGAGGCGGCGATACTCGACCGAGAACACCACGTTGGAACGGACATGATAGATGAAGTTAACGAATCCCGTGAGATTTCGTGAGTGGAGCGGGCCGTAGTAATACGTGCTCGCGGGGTATTCGCGCAGCTCGCTCGCAAACGGATTGTCGTCGCCGAACGCAAAGTTCAATTCGAAGAAGGACTTCGGCTTGACCTTGAGCTGCACCCACCCGCCCATCGAATCGAGGCCATGGATCAGGGTCGCTGGATCGTTGAAATTTCCGGTGAGTACGATCGTCTGCCCTACGCCTCCGCCAAACCCGCCCACCGAACGGCCTCGATAAAATTCACCGGTGAAGTCGATGTACTGTCCGAGTGGAATGGTGACATCGGCCATTCCGGCCCAGCCGTCGACGTTGCGATTGAAATACCAATTCTGCCGTCCGTAATATCCGGCGGCACCGAGCGTCAGATCGCGTCCGAACATCCGGTGGCCCCACGCCACTCGCGCGGCATACGCCGGCTGTCCGCTTTGCTCGCCGGGGTTGGCTTCGCGATCCTCCTGCGAAAACGGCGGGGTGCCCGCAACCGAATCCAGAATGCCGGCCTGCAATAGCAGTTTCGAGTCGTCCGTAAGCTGTACACGATGCTCGACCCGGATCTGCGGCGTCCATGCCCACAGATTGCCAGAGTAGGAAAGCGCGGGTATCGCGAGTGAAGCAAGCGACGTAGGCGCGAGCGGCGCGAAAAATAGCGTGTCCTGCCCAGCGACGATCGAGGTGTTGTCCCAATCCATCCGGAAGACGCCGGTGCGGAGGCGTGGGATTCCCATCAACGCGCCATTCGGTTGATCGGCAAAGCCACCGCTGAAATCGAAATTGATGCTGGCGCTCGTTCGCGCGCCCGCCACTTCGGGTCCGAAGGCTTCCAGGCCGATCTGCGATTGCCGCAACGACGCCGCAAACGAATTCGTCGTGCCGCCCATTTCAGTGGGGACTGCGGTCTCGGGAAAATCCAGATTGTTCACGTTGCCGACGTTTTCGAATGTGTTCATCAGCACGATGCCGGTGAGACGCACTCGGTATTTCGACCCGCTCTCGACTTTCGTCTGGCTCTGCTCCTGCAGGCGCGTGTCGGTCAGTTGCTGATTTTCTTCGAGCGTTGCGACGCGCGTTTCGAGGCTCGACGAGTCCTGCGGCGCCGCGGCGGCAACTCCGGCATCCGTCGCTACAGCTGACGTTGTGGTGGACGCGGCCGGAGCGGAAGGGGACGGCGTTGTCAGCGCGTAGCCGTTGTTTGTCGTGGGCCGTGCAGTTACGGTTTGCGTGTGCGGCTGGCTCGAGCGGTACAGCTCGTTGCGCAGCTGACGCATCTCCACGTGTGCTTCATCGTTGGAAGCCTTCAACTGGCTAACCTGGGTGCTTAGTTCTTTCACTTCGTCCTGAAGTTGCCGAACTACATCGGCGAGTTGCCGCACGTCGGGTGATGCATCGGCGGACGCACTTGTGGCGGGCGGATTTTGGGCGTGTGAACTTTGGGGAAGGAACAGCCACGAACCGGTCATCAGCAGTACGCTGAGAATTTGTGTACGGCGGCGATCGGTTCGCATGGGGAGCTCCTTACAATTCCGGTCGAATCTGTAACTCAGCGCGACAGCCGTCGCAATTGCCTTCAGGCAGCAGGCTGCCGCTAACGTCCAGTGTTTTAACGGTTTCCGACGACCTAGAGGCTACAAGGGTTGCACAGTAGCTCTCGCCGCAATTGTAAACAAAACGTCACCAAAGGCGGCAGGCTGTCTCGTCCGTAAAGGCTTGCTGAACCGAGGCTTGAGATGCGGCCGGCGGTGAATCGTTTTGCCGGCCTTCGGTATCTAAGATTTTAGCAACCGCGGCCAGGCTCAGCCCTCGCCGGCGCAATCCGGATTCACAGCGGCCCGATTCAATTCGAGAGTAACGACGAAATTCGGCAGGTGTGCAGATTCGGTTGCCAAGCGGTGGTCCGGGCAGACAAGATAAGCCTTTAGCATAGGTCGCATTTCGACAAATCCGCGGTTTGCTGCGAGGACTTATGGCCCAATACACAAAAGATAAGGAAGCGATTGCCCGGCTGACTCCCGAGCAGTACCGGGTGACGCAGCAGAGCGCCACCGAACGTCCGTTTCAAAACGAATTTTACGATCACGATGAGCCAGGAATTTACGTGGACATTGTTTCCGGCGAGCCGCTGTTTTCGTCGCTCGATAAATTTGATAGCCATTGCGGCTGGCCGAGCTTCACCAAACCACTCGAGGCCGGAAACGTGGAAGAACTTTCGGATACGACGCACGGGATGAGGCGGACCGAAGTTCGCTCGGTGAACGCGGAAAGCCATCTTGGCCACGTGTTTGATGACGGCCCAAGCGACAAGGGCGGGCTGCGCTACTGCATCAACTCGGCGTCGCTGCGTTTCATCCCGCTCGACGAACTCGAAGCTGCAGGCTACGGCGAATATCGCAAACTATTTCAAAATCAGGGAAAGGAGTAATCGCATGGCGACACAAGAACGCGCAATTCTAGCGGGCGGGTGCTTTTGGGGAATGCAGGATCTGATTCGCAAGCAGCCGGGCGTGACTTCAACGCGCGTGGGCTACAGCGGCGGCGACGTGAAAAACGCGACGTATCGCAATCACGGCACGCACGCCGAAGCGATCGAGATCATTTTCGATCCGCAGAAGCTGAGCTATCGCAAGCTGCTGGAATTTTTCTTTCAGATTCATGACCCGACGACCGCGAATCGTCAGGGCAACGACATGGGCGCGAGCTACCGCTCCGGAATTTACTACACAAGTGAGGAGCAGAAGCGAATCGCTGAAGAAACTATCGCCGATGTGAACGCCTCTGGAGCGTGGCCGGGCAAAGTGGTGACGGAAGTGAAGCCTGCGGGCGACTTCTGGGAAGCCGAGCCCGAGCACCAGGACTACCTCGAGCGCATCCCGAATGGCTACACCTGCCACTACGTCCGCAAGAACTGGAAGCTCGCGTCGAAGGCCGCCGAACCCGTTCGCACCGGCGACTGAAGAAACGAACCGAGATTGGCTCTAGGCGATTACAAAAAGGGCGAGCTGGCACGATAGCCGGCTCGCCCTTTTTTTCGGAGGCGGCGACAAATTGTTATTTGAAGATTTGCGACGCGAAATCGACGAGGAAGTCGCGCCACAAGAACCAGTAGTGGCGGCCGGGAATTTCCTTGTACGAGGTCGGGATGCCCTTGGATTTCACGTCGTCCTCGAGCGCGACAGTTCCTTTACGCGCCATGTCGATGTCTCCCGCGCCGGTCCAGTAGAGCTTCACTTTTTCTTTCGCGACTTCGGTGAGTTGCGCTTCGAAAGCCGGATCGCCGACATTGCCGCCGCCGCTGAAGACGCCGATGTAATCGAACAAGCCGGGATTGTTGTTTGTGGCGACGACGGTTTGCGCGGCGCCCATCGAGAGGCCGGCGATCGCGCGATGGTCTCGGTCGGTGTAAACGCGATAGGTCTTCTCAACGAACGGAATTACGTCTTTCACTAAGCTCTCGGGATACGAGCCGGGGTACGGAACCGGCGGACGCGGAGGGCGCGGCGCGTTGGGATCGACTGGCGCGGGATTAGGCGCGGGCGCCGTCACTTGCGTGAGTGACGGCGTGGGACCGAATCCGAGTCCCTGCGAGACGGATTGCGTGGCGTTGCCGTTGGGCATCACGACGAGCATGGGCACGGCTTTGCCGGCGGCGATCAGGTTGTCCATGATCACGGTGGCGCGGCCCATCGTCGTCCAGGCCTCTTCGTCGCCGCCTCCTCCGTGTAGGAGATAGAGGACCGGGAATTTCTTGTCCTTGCTCTGCTCGTAGTTCGGCGGAAGGTAAACGTACATGCGACGCTGATCGAGATGCAACGTAGGAGACGGATACCAGATCTGCTCGACCGTACCGTGCGGCACGTCTTTGAAATCCCACCAGATCGACTCCGCACCGCTGACCATCAGCATGCTGTTGAAGCGGCTGCCGTCGCGTTCGGTTTCGGAGTTGGACGGATCGATGACGCGCACGCCATCGACGAGAAACCAGTAGCCGTACATCTGCGGGGTGAGCGGGCCGATCGTGGTAGACCAGACGCCGGAGTCGTCTTTGGTCATTGGGAGATCGACGGCGCCGATCCAGCTGCCGTTGAGCGTGACTTTCGTCGCGTCAGGCGCGCGGAGCCGGAAGGTGACTTTGCGATCGTTCGAGATTTCTGGGGATTTCAGTCTCGCCGGCGGCACTGTGGGCGCTTGAACGGAAGAAGCCGCGGGCGGAGCTTGAGCAAACACTGCGGTTGCGAAAAGTAGTAGAAGGCTTGCGGAAAGTTTGGCGATCGTTCTCATCGAGCGCTCCTGTTCGTCGTTGCGAATGCCAGCGGCGAAAACCCTAGTGCTAGACGTGACTTACGCAAGCGCGGTTTCGGAAATATGGGGAGGAACGGATATGAGTGGTAGGCTCGTGGGGACTCGAACCCCAGACCTCCACCGTGTCAAGGTGGCGCTCTAACCAACTGAGCTACGAGCCTACTGGACGTTTAATGTTAGCACACGCAGCGCGGGCTGCGGAGCGATCTGGTGGCGCGATGGAGCTCAACACCAAGTCTGCCTACAGTGTCTCTATCGCTTAGTGCGTGGCGGAACCGTCCTTCACCACCGCGCCCCCCTTCATCACGAAGCTGACGTTTTCGAGCAGGTGCACGTTCGCGACCGGATCGCCTTCGACGGCGACGATGTCCGCAAACTTGCCAGGCTCGAGCGTACCGACGCGATCGCTCCAACCGAGCAGGTCAGCGGCGTTGACGGTGCCTGCCTGAATTGCCTCGAGCGGCGGAAGCCCCATGTCCACCATCTTCCCAAACTCGTGGCCGTTGAGCCCGTGTGGGTATACCGCCGCGTCCGTGCCGAGCGCAACCTTCACTCCTGACTTGAACGCGTGCGACAGGTTTTGCTGCGCAATCGGAAGCACCGTCTTCGCCTTTTCAATCATGTTCGGCGTGAGCCCAAGCGCGTTCACGTTCTCGATCAGCCAGTCTTCCAGATAAACGGTGGGAACGAGGTACGTCCCTCGCTCTTTCATCAACGCGATGTCCTCATCATTGATATAGCTGCCGTGCTCGATCGAATCGACTCCGGCTATGACCGCGAGCTTGATGCCTCCGGCACCGTGCGCGTGCGCGGCGACTTTGCGGCCGAGGCTGTGCGCGGTGTCGACGATCGCCTTCATCTCCTCTTCGGAATATTGCGCGAGCGCCGGATTGTCACCTTCGGAAAGCACGCCGCCGGTGGCCATGAACTTGATCACGTCCGCGCCGTATTTGATGTTTTCTCGTACTTTCTTCTGCACGCCATCGACGCCGTCCGCCACGCTGTCACTCGACCAATCGAACTGTGGGCCTAGGAAATTTTCATCGCCGTGGCCGCCGGTGATGCTGAGCGGCGGACCGGAGGCGAGCATGCGCGGGCCGGGCATGTCACCCGCGTTGATCGCGTCGCGCAGCGCGATATCCGAATAGCCGCTAGCGCCGACGTTGCGCACCGTGGTGAAGCCGGCCTCGAGCGTGACGCGAGCGTTGCGCGCACCGGTGAGCGCCTGGCGCGGATACGAGGCGTGCAGGCCGAATGGTCCGCTGTCGTGCGGTGTCATCGTCAGGTGCGTATGGCAGTCGATGAGGCCGGGCAACACCGTGTACTTCGATAGATCAATCGTCTTCGCACCAGCTGGGATTCTCGACGCCATATCCGACGCGCTGCCGATCGCCTTGATGCGGTCGCCTTCGATCCAGATGATCTGATCCGTCGCGTATTTTCCCGTGCGTACGTCCAGCACTTTGCCCGCGTGGATCGCGATTTCGGCCGGCGGCGCCGCGGGCGCTTTCGTTTGCGCGAAACAAATCTGCGCCAGCGAAAAAATCCAAATCAAAAACACAATGCGCTTCATCTAACCCTCCATGAAGACGAACCACACACCGCACAGCGGCGCAGATTGTATATCCCCGGCTCGCGTCGCAACGAATAATTTCGAACGCAGCGCGGCGGCGCAAGGATGGAAAGTTCCCACGCGAATTTTTATGCAACCTATTGACACACCCCATGCATCTTGTATGATTATGCAGAGGAATGCATAAAGCTGCATAAGATGGCGATGCCAGTACATAAACGATTCCGACAAGGGCAGATCCTGAAGGTTCTGGCGGCTGAACCCGTCGCGAGCCAGGACGAACTGCGCCGCCAACTCGTGCACCTCGGCCTGCGCGTCACGCAGGCGACGCTTTCGCGCGATCTTCGCGAGCTTCACCTGGTGAAGACCACCGAGGGCTACAAGCCCCTCGCACAGGCGGCCCAGGATGAAAATCCGGTCGCGGCGATCTCGCGCCTGGAGCGCGCAGCAAAATCATTCCTCACCGACATTCGCCCGGCACAAAACATGCTCGTGCTGAAGACGCCGCCGGGCGGCGCACAACCGCTAGCAGCCGCCGTGGACTCAGAAAAGTGGAAGGAAGTCTCGGGGACGCTGGCCGGCGACGACACCGTCCTCCTAATCTGCCCGTCGCGCGGAGCGCGCGCCACGGTGCAAAAGCGCATCGAGGGCATGCTCCGATGATCGACCCCTTGCGGGTCGCCGTCGTTGGAGCCACAGGCTACGCGGGATTCGAACTAGCCAAGCTCCTCCTTCGGCACCCAAACACACAAAAGCCGACATTCTACCTTCGCGACTCGCATGCGAACGTGCACTGCTTGACGGATTTGTATGCGCAGCTACGCGGCTGGGGCGATGCCCCATGCAAGCAGCTCTCAGTCGAAGCGATCGCGGATAGCGGCGCGGATGTCGCGTTCCTTTCAACGCCACATGAAGCGTCGCTCGAACTCGTGCCGGCGCTGCTGAAGGCGAATCCGAAGCTGCGCGTCGTGGATTTGAGCGGCGCGTTTCGCTTCCGCACCGGCGAGACTTTCGCGAAGTGGTACAAGCTGCCCGAGCCAGACGCCGCAGCGCTCGGCGAAGCTGTTTACGGATTACCGGAGCTGTACGCTCCTGAGCTCCCGAAAGCGCGACTCGTGGCGAATCCGGGCTGCTATCCGACTTCTGTGATTCTCGCGCTCAAGCCGCTGGTCGATACGGGCTGGATCAACATGTCGCGCGGCATCGTGGCCGACTGCAAATCCGGCGTGAGCGGCGCGGGCAAAGAACCGAAGCGCGACACGCATTTCGTTGACGTGAACGAGAACTTCAAGGCGTACGGCGTGTTTTCGCATCGCCACACGCCGGAAGTAGCCGAGCACACGGGCCTTGCGCACAAAGATTTTGTCTTCACGACGCATTTGCTTCCGGTCGAGCGCGGAATTCTTTCCACAATGTACGTCTGGCTCGGCCAGCCGCACAAAGCGGAAGAAATCGAAGCGATGTACCGGAAGTTTTATGCGGCGCATCCGCTGGTGCGCGTACTGCCTGCGGGCAAGCTGCCGGAACTCGCGCACGTGACGCACACGAATTTTTGCGATATCGGCTTCGCGCTCGATCAAACGGGCGAGAGGCTGGTGGTGGTGTCCTCGCTGGACAATCTGGGCAAGGGCGCTGCAGGACAAGCAGTACAAAACATGAATGGTATGTGGGGTTTTCCCCAAACGGCGGGCTTGATATGAGACTTGTAGTGAAAATTGCGGGTGCATTGCTGGAATCCACTGAATCTGTGCAAACCATCGCGCGGCAGGTCGCTGATCTCGCGCGCAACGGCCACGAAATTCTGGTGATCCACGGCGGCGGGAAGATTTTCACGTCCACGCTGAAGCGCCTCGGCATCGAAAGCAAATTTGTGAACGGGCTGCGCGTAACGGATCGCGAGACGCGTGACGTAGCCGTGATGGTGTTCGGCGGCTTGCTGAATAAGAAGTTGGCGGGCGCGATTTCGCTCGCCGGCCAGCCGGCGGTCGGCATCAGTGCTTCTGATGCGGCGTGCTTCCTCGCCGAGCCGATGCAGGTGAACGAACAGGAAGGCAGCCTCGGCTACGTCGGCTACCTCACCGAAGCGAACGTGGATTTTCTGCGCTCGCTCTGGAAGGCGGGCGTGGTTCCCGTCGCGTCGTGCCTCGGCATGGGCGCCGACGGCGAACTCTACAACATCAACGCCGATCACATGGCCGCGGCCGCCGCGGAATTCATCGAAGCCGACCGCCTGATTTTCCTTACCGACGTCGCGGGCGTGCTGGACGGCGAAAAAGTGCTGCGCAACGTGCGCGGCGGTGAGATCGAAGAAATGATCCGCTCGAACAAAGTTTCCGGCGGGATGATCCTCAAGCTCGAAGCCGCCAAGCGTGCGCTTGCGGCGGGCGTAACAGAAGTTCGCATTGTGGGCGGCACCACGCCGCGCGCGTTGCTCACGGCTGCGCAGAATTTGCGTAGCCCTGGCACGCGCGTACTTCCGCTGAACGACACCGTTCCCGTAAAAGCCGCTCACGGAGCTCAGTAACGAGAATGCCCGCGAAGAAACAATCAGCGAAGAATCGGGTGTCTCCGTCGCAGGTGCGCGCTGACGAAGCCAAGCACCTGATGAACACGTACAAGCGGCCGCCGGTGCTTTTTACGCACGGGCGCGGTTGCCGGGTCTACGATTCGGACGGCAAAGACTATCTCGATTTTCTCGGCGGAATCGCCGTGAACGCGCTCGGGTACTCACACCCGCGCTTGGTGCAAGTGATCCGTCGCGAGGCGGGCCGCGCAATTCACCTTTCGAACCTCTTTCACAATCCTTATCAAGGGCCGCTGGCGAAAAAGCTGGCGCAGTGGTCGGGCGTCGAGCGCGTTTTCTTCACGAATAGCGGCACCGAGGCAATTGAAGGCGCGTTGAAGCTTGCGCGCGCGTACTCGAACGGTAAGGCGGCAGCGGCCGGCGGGAAGCCTGGCACGAATCCGAAGACACGCATTCTCGCCGTCGAAAATTCGTTTCATGGCCGCACGTTCGGCGCCGTCTCGATTACATATCCCGCGAAGTATCGCGAACCGTTCGCGCCGCTCGTTCCCGACGTGGAATTCGTGAAAATGAACGACGTGGCCGATCTCGAATCGAAATTCGATTCGAGCGTGTGCGCGTTCATCGTGGAAACGATTCAGGGCGAGGGCGGCATTTATCCCGTGAGCACGGAATTCTGGAACCGCGCGCGGGCTTTGGCGACGCAGCACGACGCCGCGTTGATCGCCGACGAAATTCAATGCGGCATGGGCCGCACGGGCCGCCATTTTGCTTACCAGAAGTTTGAGTCGAAGCCGGACATCGTCACCGTCGCGAAGCCGCTCGCTGGCGGCTTGCCTCTCGGCGCGCTTCTCGCGAATGAAAAGTTCGCGGCGGCATTTGTGCCGGGAATGCATGGCACCACGTTCGGCGGCGGCCCGCTCATCTGCGCGGCGGCGCTTGAATTTCTGAATGTTGTGGAAAGTGAGAAGCTGCTCGCGAATATCCGCGAGCGCAGCGCTGAAATCCGCGCGGGGCTCGAAAGGCTGGCCACGAAATTCGACTTCATCAAGGAAGTGCGCGGAGAAGGCTTGATCCTCGGGATCGATCTTTCGATCGACGGCGCGTCGCTCGTAACCGAAGCTCTCGCAAACGGCCTGCTGATCAACTGCACGCACGACCACATCATTCGGTTGCTGCCTCCGTTCATTATCCGCAAGCGCGACGTGAACGAATTCCTGCACAAGTTCGAAAAAGTTCTGGCGAGCGCGGCCGAGCAAACTACTAAGCCAGCTGCTGCGCCTGCGGCCCCAACAACGAAAGACAAAGCGGCAACGCACAAGCGGCCCGTGGCAATGGCCGCATCGAGGTGAATATGAACGCTGTCTCGACTGTACCCATTACTCAGACGTCCGATCTGCTCACCGGCATGGAGTGGAGCCCGGCGCAAGTACGCTCGTTCCTCCAACTCGCGGCGGACGTGAAGCAGCACCCAGATCGCTACCGCGGTGCGCTCGCCGGCCGTTTTCTTGCTCTGATTTTCGAAAAGCCCTCGCTGCGCACCCGCGTCACGTTCGAAGTCGGCGTCGCGAGCCTCGGCGGTGCCTGCGTGTTTCTCGATCACACCGTCTCGCACCTGGGCGACCGCGAAGCGATCCCCGACGTGGCGAAGAGCCTCGAACGCTGGGTACACGCGATCGTTGCGCGCGTTTTCAAACAGGAAGCGCTCGAACAGCTCGCCGCGAACGCGAACGTGCCGGTGATCAACGCGCTTTCTGACCTCTATCACCCGTGTCAGGCGCTTTCCGATTTTTTCACGCTGGAGGAACGCTTCGGTAACCTTCGCGGCCTGAAACTTGCTTATGTCGGCGACGGCAACAACATGTGCAATTCGCTGCTGAGCATCGCGGCACGCGTGGGCGCGCACATTCGCGTCGCCACTCCGGAGGGCTACGAGCCGAATCCGGAAATCGTCTCCGAAGCCAAGCGCACTGCTCGCGAGACGCGCGGCAAAATCGAACTTTTTCATAGCCCCGAAGAAGCCGTCGCGGGCGCGCAAGCCATCTACACCGACGTTTGGACCAGCATGGGACAGGAACAAGAATCGAAAGTGCGTGAAGCGGCCTTCAGCGGCTACCAGGTGAACGATGCGATGTTCGCCGGCGCCGCTCCAGACGCCATCTTCATGCACTGTCTTCCGGCTCATCGCGGATCGGAAGTCAGCGCGGACCTCATGGAGTCCCCGCGTTCCATCGTTTTCGAGCAGGCCGAGAATCGCCTGCATGTGCAGAAGGCAATTCTGCTCACTCTGCTCAACTAATTCCAAAAACTCGCGAATCGAACAAGGAGAACGAAGTGGCCAAGAAAGTTGTGCTCGCATATTCCGGAGGTCTGGACACCTCCATCATCATTCCCTGGCTGAAGGAGAACTACGGCGGCTGCGAGGTGATCGCCATGGTCGGCGACCTGGGCCAGCAGGAGGATCTCGAAGCCGCGCGCAAGAAAGCTCTCGCGACGGGCGCCAGCGCCGCGTACGTGGAAGATTTGCGTGAAGAATTTATCACCGGCTACATCTGGCCGACGTTGCGGGCCGGAGCCGTATACGAGCATAAATATCTGCTTGGCACGTCATTTGCGCGCCCGTTGCTCGCGCAGCGCCAGGTGGAGCTCGCAAAGAAACTAGGGGCGGATTCCGTCGCGCACGGCTGCACCGGCAAGGGTAACGATCAGGTGCGATTCGAGCTGGCCGCGAAGGCTCTCGGTCCCGACCTGAAGATCATCGCTCCCTGGCGCGAGTGGAAGATCAACTCGCGTGAAGACGCCATCGAGTACGCCAAGTCTCACAACATTCCAATCGAGCAGACCACAAAGAACATCTACAGCCGCGACCGCAACATCTGGCACCTGAGCCACGAAGGCGGCGTGCTCGAGGATCCCGCGAACGCGCCGGACGAGGCAATGTGGCAGTGGGTCGTCGAGCCATCGAAGGCGCCGGTCGCGGGCACGACCGTGGCGATCGGCTTCGAAGGCGGCACGCCGGTCTCCGTGGATGGAGCGAAGCTCGCTCCCGTCGATCTGCTCAACAAGCTCAACGAAATCGGCGCCGCGCACGGCATCGGCCGCATGGACATCGTTGAGAATCGGCTCGTCGGCATCAAGTCGCGCGGTGCGTACGAAACGCCGGGTGGCACATTGCTCGTTACCGCGCATCGCGAACTCGAATCGCTCGCGCTTGACCGCGAGACGGCGCACTACCAGCAGCTCCTCGCGCTGAAGTATGCGGAAATGGTGTATTACGGCATGTGGTTTACGCCGTTGCGCGAGGCGCTCGACGCGTTTTTCACCAGCGCGCAGAAACGTGTGACGGGCACGGTGACGCTCTCGCTGAAGCAAGGCGTGGTGAACACCGCGTCGCGGCAGTCGCCGTACTCGCTGTATCGCACGGGTCTTGCGAGCTTCTCGATGACCGGCTACAACCCGAAGGACGCGGAAGGGTTCATCAACCTTTTCGCGCTGCCCATCACCGTGCCGCAGGAAGCTTCCGTTCCGGCGGAGAACGCGGCGGCGCAAAAGAAGGCATCCGCCAAGTGAGCGCGCCCGGCGATCAAAAGATGTGGGGAGGCCGCTTCGAACGCGGCCCCGACGCATCGTTCTACGAATTCGAGCGGTCATGGAGTTTCGATCG
>JBEKJW010000116.1:0-13652 GCA_050011035.1 Candidatus Acidiferrales bacterium | reverse complement strand
CTCGTGTTCGAGAACCGCGATCTCGTCTTGCAGCTTTTTTTTGATCTTCTCGGCTAGGTCGATCATTGGTAAGCGTTTCCGAGCGGGCCAGAGGCACCGCTCGCGCATGTATAAAAACGTACCTCGAAATTATAGAGGATTTTCGCGCAGAGCGGCAATTAAGAAGGCCGAAACCGCGCGGAATTCGCCTCGAATGGCGTCCCGCACGGGCCGGACGCCGCAACGTTGGATGTGCACCGCCGTCCCTCGGTTTCGCCTTTGTAGTATAAAGTACTTTACATCAACCAAATCCTTTGCTAGTCTCTCTCCAGCTGCGGCGGATTGGCGTTCCATTTCAAAGGAGACTTATCGATGCTTCAGCGCATTGCCGCGATCATCTTCATCTTTCTCTGTACCGCCGTCGCATGGGCCATTCTCGGCGCCACTGTTTTTAGCCGCACCTACGCTTCAAACGATCACCTGAAAGGCGAGGTCTCATCCTCGTGGGGTACCGCCCAGAGTCAAACGGCTCCGCGTGCTGGCTTCCACGTGAGCGTGCCAAGTACGCGAACCACCACCGATGACTCCGGCCGGCCGGTCACGATCTCGGGAAATATGGATCAATGGGTTCCGCTTGCGATCGAGAAGAGCCGCGTAAACGTCGATCTACATCTCGACCACAGAAAGAAAGGCCTGCTCTGGTACAGCACGTATGGTGTCCGCTTCTCCGGCACGTACGACTTCACGAACTCCACAGACACGCCGCAGACGGTCACCTTCATCCTGCCGCTCCCCGCTCAGCAGGCCATGTATGACGATCTTACGCTCTCGGTTGACGGTGAGCAGTTGAGTGCGATGCCAGGCGACAAACAGTTCTACGCCGTCGCGAGAGTCGAGCCCCACAAAACGGCCGTCTTCAGCGCCTCATATCATTCGCAAGGCCTCGATCGTTGGGAGTACGACTTCGGCGGCGGCACCGAACAGGTCCGCGACTTCCAGATGCACGTCGCTTCGAACCTGCCGACGTACGATTTACCCGAAAACACGCTTTCACCCACGGACGAAACGAAAACCGCGGACGGCTGGCAGCTCGATTGGAAATACAAAACTCTCGTCTCCGGCTTCCACATCGGCATCGCCATGCCCGAAAAGCTTCAGCCTGGGCCGATCACGGGCCGGATCAGCTTCTTCGCGCCCGTCTCGCTTCTTTTTTTCTTTTTCGTTCTGTTCATTTTCACCACATTGCGCGGCATTGACCTGCACCCGATGAATTACTTCTTCCTCGCGTGCGCGTTCTTTTCGTTCCATCTGCTCATGGCATACCTCGCGGACATCGTGCCGCTCGGTATCACATTCGTGATCTGCTCCTGCGTTTCCGTGCTTCTGCTGGTGAGTTATCTGCGGCTCGTGGCGGGAATGCAAGGCATGGCGTACGAAGCGGGTCTCGCGCAGTTCGTTTATCTGATTCTGTTCTCGTTTGCGTTTTTCTTCGACGGTTTCACCGGGCTCGCCATCACCGTCGGCGCGATCGTCACGCTATTCGTCGCAATGCAAACCACAGCCCGCGTCAGTTGGTCCGAAAAGTTCGCCACCCCGAACACGATGCCGTTTCGCGCGACGCATTAGCCTTTTCCGGTGCCGCACCCTTTGCTCGCAGAGGGTGCGGCACCGGGCCCACAAAGGCCTCGACGAACGGCCCCCGACTAATCACGCGTTACGGAGCCGTGTGTGGCATAGATATATTATCTGTGTGCTTTTGCCTTACTTCGCCACGACCCCCACCTCAATCCCCGATCCTTGTCCCACCCCGCGATAAATCTTCTCCGTTGCCTTCTGAAAATCCGACGCCTTCGCAAACGGAATGTCCACAAACGTCTGCGGATTCCGATCCACAAGCGGAAACCAGGAGCTCTGCACCTGCACCATGATCCGGTGCCCGCGCCGGAACGTGTGGTTCACGTCCGGCATCGTGAAATCGATCTCCTCCACTTTGCCCGGCGTAAATGGTTCCGGCTTTTCAAAACTCTTCCGGAATTTCCCGCGGAACGGTTCGCCCCGCAAAAGCTGCTCATATCCACCAAGAGCGATATGTGGCGGAGGCACGTCGTTCGCCTTTGGTTCTTCGTCCTCACGTGGATCGGGATAGTCCGCCGGATATACATCGATCAGCTTCACCACAAAATCCGAATCCGTGCCCGTCGTCGAAACGAAAAGTTTCGGCGAGATCGGTCCCGCAATCGTCACGTCCTCTTCAAGCGGCTCGGTCTGGTAGACCAGCACATCCGGTCGCGTCGCAGCAAATCGCTGGTCGGACACCATGTATTCCTGCGGAACGTCCGTGGCCGGATAGGAAACGTACGGCACCGGCAGGTTTGGGTCGCTCACGTACTGATCGTAGCTGTCCGCGGCGCCGTTCGGCGCGTCCCACGAAAGCGCGCCGTTCTCGCGAAAGTACAAAGTCTTCTTCTGCAAATTCGCCGGCGGCCATGACGCATAGCGGCGCCAAACATTCGACCCCGTCTCGAACATATACGCTTCTGGCAGCTTCGGATCCTCGCCGCCCTTCAAATACTGCTCGAAAAACGGAAACAAAATTTGGCTCCGGTAAAACTGTCCGGTGTTCGAAGCGAATTGCACGTTGCCCAGATGATTCCCGTCGTAGTAGGCCCAGCCGCCGTGAACCCACGGCCCGACGACCAGACCGTTATAAATCCCGGGATCGTTCTGTTTCACCGCCGCGTACACCTTGAACGGCCCTGCCAGATCTTCCGCGTCGAACCATCCGCCCACCGTCAGCACCGCGCAGTGAATGTTCTTCAGGTGCGGCGCGAGATTGCGAACCTTCCAGTAGTCGTCGTACGTATCGTGCTTGTACTGGTCGTCCCACAGCCAGTTGGGCTTTTTGAAGTACAGCGCGTTCGAATTCGAAATCGATCCCATCTTCAAATAGAACGCGTATCCGTCCTTCGTCCCGAAATCAAACTGGTCGCGCTCCTCGGGCAACGTCGGATTGTTCTGGTCTCTGAAGCCAAGGTAGAAACCCATGTTCGCCGCCAGCATGAACGCGCCACCGTGATACGAATCGTCACCCTTGAAAAGATCTGTCATCGGCGCTTCCGGCGACGCTGCTTTCAGTGCCGGATGCGAATCGATCATGCTCGCCGACGTATAAAAACCCGGATACGAAATTCCCCAGATGCCGGCCTTCCCGTTGTTGTTCGGAATATTTTTCAGCAGCCAGTCGATCGTGTCGTAGAGGTCCGAGCTGTCGTCCACGTCGCTCTTCGATTTCTTGTCGTCGATGTGCGGCGTCATCTCCACGAACTTGCCTTCGGACATGTATCGCCCGCGCGTGTCCTGGTTCACGAAGATGTATCCCGAGCGCTCAAATTCGTCCGACGGCCCAAGCGACTTGCGATAGTGGTCCACGCCGTACGGTCCCACGCTGTAGGGCGTGCGATTGATTAGAAAAGGGTAGGGCTTCGAAGAATCCTTCGGCACATAAATCGAAGTAAAAAGATGCACTCCATCCCGCATCGGAATCCGATACTCATACTTCGTGTAGTGCGCCTTCACATCAAATTCAGGCTGCGCTTCCGGCTTCGCCTGCGGAAACGCCCTAACCGCCACCACCAAAATCAACGCCGCCAACGCCCAGGACCATCGCCGCCGCATCCTCTATCTCCCCCCTCGCCAAATAAGCACAAGGCCCGCAATTATACTCTCGTCAGACAGTTCACCTGATCCACCACCCAAAATCACAACTCAATCCGTAGCCGAATCCTTCTTTCCGTGATTGAATTTGAAGTGGCGAATCGCGAAGCAGGGAATCGACAGGAGATTCAAACATGAGCACCGCATCGGCGTCGCAAGGCAAATCGCAACCCTCCGCAGCGAGCTCCGGAACCTTCAAGATCGGTGGCGACCTTGCGGTTCATCGCCTCGGCTTCGGTGCCATGCGCATCACCGGTACCGGCATCTGGGGTCCGCCGCAGGACCGCGCCGAAGCGATTCGCGTCTTGCGCCGCACCATCGAACTCGACATCAATTTCATCGACACCGCCGACTCCTACGGCCCCGCCGTCAGCGAAGAACTGATCGCCGAAGCGCTTTATCCTTATCCAAAAGGCCTCGTCATCGCGACGAAGGCCGGCTTCGACCGCACCGGCCCGAATCAATGGGTCACCAACGGCCGCCCCGAACATCTGCGCGCCGCCTGCGACGGCAGCCTCAAGCGCCTCCGCCTCGATCGCATTGATCTCTTCCAACTTCACCGCATCGACACGAAAGTGCCGGCCAACGATCAGCTCGAAACACTGAAGGATCTACAGAAGCAGGGCAAGATCAAACACGTCGGCCTGTCCGAAGTGACCGTCGAGCAAATCGAACACGCGCGTACGATCATTCCCATCGTGAGCGTGCAGAATCACTACAGCGTCGTCGATCGCGCCGCCGACGAAGTTCTCACCTACTGCGAACGCGAAAAAATTGGCTTCATCCCGTATTTCCCGCTAGGCGCCGGAAAAGTCTCCGGCACCGCAAGCGCGATCGCTCGCGACGCAGAGAAACTCCACATCACACCGTCGCAACTCGCGCTCGCGTGGCTGCTCAAGCGTTCGCCGGTTATGCTGCCGATCCCCGGCACGTCTCAGGTAGCGCATCTCGAAGAAAACGTCGCAGCGGCCTCCGTCGACCTCGACGCCGCCACAATGAAAGATCTCGACCACTCGTCGTAGCTCGTGACACGATGCCCGACACTCATCCCACGGTCCGCGGCGTCGACCTCGACGCAAACACCCGCTGCCGCCACTACCACGGCCCTACCGACATCATCGCCATCAAGATGAAATGTTGCGGAGAGTATTACGCCTGCAAGGATTGCCACGAAGAACAAGCCGGCCACACCATCCAAGTCTGGCCGCAGAATGAATGGTCGACGCCAGCCATCCTCTGCGGCAACTGCAACGCCGAACTCACCATCAACGAATATTTGGCGAGCAACTCAAGTTGCCCCAACTGCAGCGCACACTTCAACCCGCGCTGCTCCAACCACCACCACTTCTACTTCGACATGCCGGCGCCAGCCGCCCAACCACCCTGACCGCGCCGCACTCGCGATGCAATCCTACTTAATCGACTGCATCGCCGGCTGCAGCCACGAAAACAAAAAGCTATTGATCTCCGGGAATTGCACCGACAGCAAACTCAGCAGCGGTATAAACACAAACGACCCCAACCGTATCCAGAAATCCAGCCCAAGTTCTCCCGGGGTAGTGTTCGTGATCCGGCTCAGCAGCGGATTCGAAAACATTTGCCCGTACACAACGCCAACCACCGCCGAAATCCCAAAAAAGATACAAATCAGCATCGCGTGGAAACTTTCCCGCGACTCAAACGGATAGCTGCTATACGAAAGCAACACAAAAACAAACACGCCCGCCAACGCCAGAATCAAAGTCTGGAGCCGACGCAACGGCACAAGAATCACGCCCAGATAAAACAGGCACAAGAAATGCTCGACGTCTCGCAGCGCCGGATCCTTCGAGGGCGGCTCGTAGTTCGGTTTCTTGTCGGTGTCTTTCTCGTCCGATGCCAGGCATAGCTCGGTCTTTGAAACCTGAAGCTCTCCTCGCCAACGCGGTGCCGCATACAAGAGCGCCTGAGTCGCAGCCTGCGCAACGTTGAATTGAAGTTGCTTGAATAGTCCGCGAACTGCCGGATCGGCATATCCGTCCTCGCTGTGGTCGAGGCTGGCCGTGAAAATCGTCGCGAGGTCATCGGAGGATTCAAGCGCGGAAGACACGTCCGCGTTGAATGCCGGCTCATTGAGGC
Organism: Candidatus Acidiferrales bacterium; assembly: GCA_050011035.1. Classification (GTDB taxonomy): domain Bacteria; phylum Acidobacteriota; class Terriglobia; order Acidiferrales; family UBA7541; genus Palsa-295. The sequence continues at coordinate 7,841 of JBEKJW010000116.1, read as the reverse complement.
CACGCGACCGTATTCGTTCCAGCGCATTCAACTCGCGCCGGAGCAGCTGCAGAAATTCCTGGAGGCCGTTGCCCGCAAGCTTCCACAGCGGCTTCCACGTGAGGCTCTTCACCTCAGAGAATCCACGGCGCAACGGAAGCGCTTCGATCGCGTTCAGTAGTGCGCGAAACTGAAACCAGAGCATGACGATCTGTGCAGCAAGCATCGTCACCAGAAAAAGACAGGAATACAGAAGGATCCAATATGTCCACTTGAAGAGCCAACCGTCGAAAGCTTCGGCGATTTCGCTGGGCCTCATCAGCGCCAGGATGACGAGGAAACCGGTAAAGCCGATGTAGAAAGTTCGCCCACGAGCGATGATGGCGAAGCTTTGCCAGGGCCAGCCATCGGACGGTGCGCCCAGCGCCGCGGTTCGGAGTCGATCAATCGAAGATAGATTCTGAGTGTTCGCGAGCGTCGATTGCGAGGGCAGAGACATTTCCTTGTCTTCCACAATCGCGGCGCCCGTGAATGATTGCCAAGCCCACCAGCCCCACGCACCGAAGAGAAACAAAATAGGAAGCGCCGGTGACACACCGGATCCCACATCGAGGTAGCGGAACAAGAACGATCCAAAATTCGAAGAGAGAGGACGCGACCAGTACACAGCGCTCAGGGTCAGGAAAACAATGACGGCAATGCCACAAGTGCAGGCTCCAAGCCTTGCAAGCGTGTGGGCCTTGCGCTTCTTAAAACCCCAGTAAAACGACAGGCCGAGCGCCGCCGCGCTTAAAACGTATGCAACCGCGACGACCGGGAATCCGTTGAGCATTTCGCGCGCATCGTCTCTCAGGTTGAACAGGCTCTCGATCCATCCGCAACAGGATGCCAAAGGCTTCAGCTCGCTCAGGCCGAATCGATTGCCCCAGAAAATTGCGGGAAGGGCGAGCGTCGATTGAATTAGCAAAATGAACATCCCAACCGTGAACAGCGGCATGTTTCTGGGCGATTCTTGAACAGCTGCGAACCGAGCGAGCGCTTCGGATTCCTTGAACAGGCCCGGCCACGCCAGCATGAAGGCAAAGAACAATGTGACCAGCAATGAGGGAATCCAGAAAATCATCCAACCGAGCGACATGTGCACGGAGTACGAACCGGAACGCGGCGTCTTTGCATCCACGCTTCTCACGTCCATCGTGAGCGCTGCCAAATCGCCGCTGCAAATTCCGGGAACGTCATCGAGGATTTCAACCGGCCGATAGCCGTCACGCCCGATTGCCGTTAGCCACAGATGCGGACGGAACTGATCGAATCGGTCGTCGTTGTTTGGGCTGAGATACGAGGGCAGACCGAATTGCGTGTATTTGCGTGGAGGCAGGCACTGAGCGACGCCCTGCGCCGCAGATTCACTGTCACCGGATTGCGTCGGGATAACCGAGACTGCGGCGTTGAATACGCCCGCCGCGTAGCTGTCTGGAAATAAGCGTTGGACGCTGTTCACGCTCACGCCCGCCGAGTTCAAAGTCGGAAATTGCGCGCCGGTCACGAGCGGATATGTAGCGACCGCCAGTATCCCGTGGAATTTTGGATCGTAAAATTCGTGGATCATCAGCAGGTCGGCGCCGACGGTTATCAGGCGGGCCTGCGAATAGTTCTGGCGAAGGTACCGAGCGAGAAATACTGTATCGAGGGGATCGCTCGCTCGGATGATCACGACCTTCGCGTGCTGCACGCGCAGCTTTGAAACCAACGCCTCCATAATCGTGTCTTCCGAAAGTGGAGACTGCAGCGGTGCGTAGGTCGGAACGCTGTCCTCGTCGTTGCCGGTGACGCCGAGGCTGAGGGGCAGGCCCGACGGTTCTGGCGTACTTTTACCAGTGTCGCTGGTTTGCTGCCGTTTTACGTTTTGCTGGTAGGCGTCGCGGAGTTGCGCGATCCCGCGAGGGAAGTACAGCCGAACGAAGGGAATCGCCGGATTCGGCGCGGAGGATTCACAGGTCTTGCATCGTGTGGCGTCACCGTCGCCGACCGGTTCCTCGCCAGTGGCTTCCTGGTTCCCGAATCTTGTTTCGTCTTCTGAGAGGATGGCAACGTGCGAGTGCTCCTCATGCCTGTCGCAGAAAAAGCGCGCCAGGAAGTACTCTTGCGCGCGATCGCTATACTGAAGAGTTTCGAAGTCAAAAAAGGTCGGCGGATTGGTCCCGGGTATGGAGCCCGCGCATCCGGGGATCGGGCCTCGGCTTGTACCTGCACAAAAATCGTCAACGGCGGCAGCGCTGTTGATCGTTCCGCTGCGAATAACGATCTGCTTAGCGTCCTTCGCGGCATCAGGTAGCGCGTTCGAGAGCGAAGGCAGCGAACCCGAAAAGCTTGGACCAAGAATCCGAAGGGTATCGGCCTCTGAGCCGGCGCTACCCGCAAGCATCGCGGTGCGAATGCTTAAGGCGTTTTTGAACTGTTGGACGTGAATTCCGCCTGTAGGCGTCTCGCCCACGACGAGGACGATCAGTGTGGTTGACTTGCCTCCGAAGAGTAGCAGTCCTGGCAGCGACTCGACGTCTTCGGCATATTCTTCCTGCGCCTCCCGCACGGTGAAGTCCGCGGACTCGGAGTGCGAAGAATTATCCCAGGGCATCCACGAACGCGAGAACAGAAAGCCGTTGGCCTGCGCAGCGCTCTGCACTTGCTCAATAAATCGGTCGAACAAAAGCGCGGAGTGAGTGTGAATCGGGTCCGGTACCAGCGCGACGACGAATCTCAGGGTGTTCTGCGATCCGACCGGAATGTTCCATCGTCCGGCGAGTGAGACTTTGCCGTCGCGCGTGCTCGTGGCTGGCGCCTGTGTCGACGGAAATTGCGCGGCGATTTGATCAAGAAACGGTTTTGCGGGGCAGAGCTTCGTGCACCCACCGCAGGGTCCCAGTGGATTGGGCGGGTCGAAATCGAGAGAGCATCTTCCGGCTGAGATCGTGGGGAAATTTTCGACGACGCTGCTCGCTGGCGCAGAGACCTTAGTGCGGGTGTTGCTTTGTGCCTCGGCAGGCTTACTTGTCGGTGTTGATGGCTCCTGCTGTCTTGGCGAGGTGACGCCGACGAATGCCGAGTAAGCTACGAAAATTCCCAAGAGCGCGGTGTACGTGTTTTTCATGCGCGAGAACTCCGGAGCGGCGATGCGGCAGCGCTTGCGGGGTGCGCTGCTATAAATTCGGACTCAATCGCTGGTGACCCAATGCAAGAACGACAAATACTTCAACGAGGGAATTGATATAGACGAGAAGTTATAAGGAAGGTAGCGTCATGTCAAGTACACCGAAAGACACGAGCGGCCGAACACCGCCGGATGCAATTCGCTCCTCTGCGTCAGCGGGTCAAATATGGAGAGCTCGAAGCAGAAAGCCCGCAATCGCTGAGCCGATGAGCGGCCCGATGATCGGCACCGGCGCGTATCCCCAGTCCGATCCGCCTTTTCCGGGGATCGGCAAAACAGCGTGCGCGATGCGCGGCCCCAAATCGCGCGCGGGATTGATTGCGTATCCCGTCGTGGCGCCCAGCGAAAGACCGATGCCCCACACCAGTGCGCCGACGAGATACGGACCCAGGCCTGCCGAAAGTCCGTTGGCAGCCACGGCCTTCGAAAACATCGCGCCCACTGAGAACACGAGAACAAACGTACCGGAGATTTCACTGATCAGGTTCCACGCAAACGCGCGTATCGCCGGAGCGGTGCAGAAGATTGCGAGCTTTGCGCCCTGATCGTCACTCACTTTCCAGTGTGGCCCGTAATGAATGAAAACCAGTATTGCGCCCGCGAACGCGCCGGCCAACTGCGCGGGCCAATATGTCGCGAGCTTCGAATAGTCACCCAGATAGATCGCGTAGCCGAGAGTCACCGCGGGATTCAAAAACGCGTCCTTGCTGCCGCACGCGTTCGAAACAAAAACACCAACCATCACCGCGAATGCCCATCCCGTGGTGATCACCATCCACCCGGAGTTTTCGGCCTTCGACTTCTTCAGTAACACGGCCGCGACGACTCCGTCTCCCAGCAAAATCATGATCATTGTCCCGAGGAACTCCCCCAAGACTGGCGACGTCATGCGCATCCCCTCCGGGCCGGGCTTTGCGCCCGAGCCTCACCGCACTCACAACGCCTGCAAACTCACTCCACCCAATTGAACGACCGCGTGACCGCCTTCTTCCAGGTCGCGAACAATTTTTCCCGCTCCGCTTCTTCCATCCGCGACTTCCACGTGTGATCTACGCCCCACTTCTCGCGCAATTCACTCAAGTCCTTGTAGAAGCCCACGGCCAGCCCCGCAGCGTACGACGCGCCGAGCGCCGTCGTCTCCTTGATCAGGGGGCGGATCACGTCGCGATTCAAAATGTCCGACTGGAATTGCATCAGCAATTCGTCCTCGACCATTCCGCCGTCGGTACGTAGCGCGTCGATTTTTTTGCCGGAGTCGAGTTCCATCGCCTCGAGCACTTCGCGCGTTTGATACGCCGTTGCTTCCAGCGCCGCACGCGCAATGTGGCCCTTATTCGCGTAACGCGTCAGACCCACAATCACGCCGCGCGCACTCGACTGCCAGTACGGCGCAAACAAGCCCGAAAACGCAGGCACAAAGAACACTCCACCGTTGTCTTTCACCGTCCGCGCCAGCGTTTCCACGTCCTTGCTCTGTGCGATCAATCCCAGGTTGTCGCGCAGCCACTGCACCAGCGCACCGGTAATCGCGACGCTGCCTTCGAGCGCGTAACGCGCGGGCTGATCGCCGAACTTGAACGCAACTGTCGTCAGCAATCCATACTTTGAAAGCACGGGCTCGGTCCCCACGTTCATCAACAAGAAGCAGCCAGTGCCATAGGTATTTTTCGCTTGGCCGACGTCGAAGCACGTCTGCCCCACAAGCGCCGCCTGCTGATCTCCCAAAATCCCCGCGACGGGCACACCTTCGATTTCCGGAACTTTCGCGGCGCCGTACACCTCGCTGCTCGAAACGATCTTCGGCAGCACCGCCGCCGGAATGCTGAATGCATCGAGCAGATCCTTGTCCCATTGCAACGTGCGCAGGTCCATCAGTTGCGTTCGGCTCGCATTCGTTACGTCGGTCACGTGAACGCCGCCGTTTGGGCCGCCCGTTAGCTTCCACACGAGATACGAATCGATATTCCCAAACAGAATGTCGCCCGCTTCGGCCTTCGCTCGCGCGTCGCGAACGTTGTTCAGCATCCACCGGATTTTCATCCCGCTGAAGTATGTCGCCAGCGGCAAGCCAGTCTTTGCCCTAAAGCGATCCTGCCCGCCGTTCTTCGCGAACTCCGCCACATCGTCCTCGACGCGCGTGTCCTGCCAAACAATCGCGTTGTGGATGGCATGTGCCGAGCGCCGATCCCACATCAACGTGGTCTCACGCTGGTTCGTGATGCCGATCGCAGCGAGATCTTTCGCGCGGAATCCCTTATCTTCCATCGCGACCTTAATCACCTCGTGCGTGCGCCGCCAGATCTCCTCCGGATCGTGCTCCACCCATCCCGGCTGCGGATAAATCTGCTCGTGTTCCCTCTGTGCCACGGACGAAATGCGCCCTGATCGATCGAATACAATGAATCGCGTGCTGGTCGTCCCTTGATCGATCGCGCCGAGATAGTTGGACATGACTTGCTCTCCTCTCGCTCAGTCCGCGCTCGAACTCGCTGCCGACGTTCCCGAGACGTTTTCTTTCGCGAGTCCGGCTTGCTCGAGCCAGCGGTTGATCTTGCCGGTGTACGTCGTCACGGCCGCTTGCGTCTGCTCCGGCGTCCACTGCAGTTCTTTGCCCATTAGCGCGCCGACCACGGGCGCTGCGTGGATCGAATCGCGCCACGAGTAAAATTGCATTCCAACTCGCCGCGCGAGCACGTCTTCAATCGTCGACGCCATCTCTTCCCGCACGGTGTAAGCCACCTCGGCCTGGAGCAGGGGATGGCCGGCGATGATCGGCTGCGCGAGCGCCGGATTCTCGCGCGCCAACTTCATTACGTCGCGCGCCGCCGTGCCGAATTTCAGCGCAAGGTGATGCGCCGTTCCCTTCGAAACGCCGTAGTCCTTCACCAACTCTTCCCAGAACTCGGGCGTGTATCCTTCGCCGCCGTAAAGGACGTACTTCTGCGTCGCGCAATCCTTTACCGGCACGCCCATCGCCTTTTGCACGGCGGTGATCGTGTCTTCCGCCATCGCGCGGTGCGTCGTCCACTTGCCGCCCATGATGCTGATCAACCCGCTCTTCGAATCCACCTCGATCACGTCGTCGCGCGCCAGCTTTTTCGTGCTCTCGTTTTCGCCCGAGGAAACCAGAGGACGCGCTCCCGCGAATCCGGCGACGATGTCCTCCGGCGTCAGCGGCGTCTCAACGTAGTGGTTCAGCTGCTTCAGCATGAAAGCCACGTCGTCTTTCGTGACGTAGTACTCCTCGTCCGGCGTCACTTCCTGTTCCGTCGTCCCAACGAGAAGACGCCCGCCCCACGGCACCGCAAACAGCACGCGCCCATCGTCCGTCTTAGGAATCAACATCGCATCATCGGTGGGAAACTTTTCGATCGGGAAAAGAATGTGCGAGCCTTTGCTAAGCCTCATGCGCGTCAGCACGCCCGCCGTCGCCATCTGCCGGATTGAATCGGCAAACGGTCCGGTCGCGTTCACGATTGCCTTCGCGTTCACATCGAACGTTGAGCCGCCAATCTGATCCTTCACCTGCACGCCGGAAAGTTTTCCCGCTGCGTCGCGATGGAACGCAGTCACACGCGCATAGTTCAAAGGATTTCCACCCACCTTCGCGAAGCTCTGCACGGTCGCAATCGCGTAACGCGAGTCGTCGAACTGCCCGTCGGAGTACGCCACTGCTCCCAGTAGCCCCTCCTTCTTAACGTTCGGCATCCGCTTAATCGTCTCGTCGCGCCCCAGGAACTTGCTCGGCGAAATCCGCGCCTTCCCGGCCAGCCAGTCGTAGATCTTCAGGCCGATGTCGAGATACGCCACGTCGAACCAGCGATAGCTCGGTACCAGGAATTCCATCTTGCGCGTCAGGTGCGGCGCGTTGTCGATCATCCGCAGCCGTTCATGCAGGGCGCGCACCACGACGTGATATTCCTTGGGGTCCACATCCTTGATCGCTTCTTCCAGGTAGCGCACTCCGCCGTGAGCGATCTTCGTCGCCGCGCTCGATGTCGCGCCGGCGAAATCGCCCGCGTCGAGCATCACCACGTTCAAGCCGCGCAGTTGCGCGTCCAGCGCGCTTCCCGCGCCCGTTGCGCCGCCTCCGATGATGCAAACGTCGAATGATTTTCCAGCGATGTTCTTCAGTTGTTCGCTACGCGCCAGCATGAGTGCCCCCAATGACTGCCGATGCTATGCCAACGATCTATCAGAAAGTGACCTTCGTGCGAAAGCCGAAAACCGCCGCATTCGGGACGCGCGAGTTCGCGCCCGGATCGACGTAATACTGAAATACCGGCTGCACCAGGAAGTAGGGACGGATGTTCGCCGCGTAGTTGAGCTCGATGGCCTTTTCGGTGCCGAGCGGCGGCGCGCCCGGCGGCAGGCCGATGGTCTGGAACGGATCGCCGATGTGCGTGTAAACGAATCCGAACGCTGCGGCATCTTGCGGCCGCGCCGGGATCGGCCCGTTGTAACGCGCGCCCAGAGTGATCTGGCTGTTCTCGCGGTTCACGTCGTTCGGGCTCCAGTCGAATGCGAAGAAGCCGTCGACACCGTGGCTGCTCCCCGCACGTTCGCGATAGATCGCCTGGTTCACGCTGCCGTAGATCAGATAGTTCCCGCGGCTCACGTTGCCGAATGCATCGGTGAACTTTCCGGCGTTGTA
>JBEKJW010000115.1:0-13805 GCA_050011035.1 Candidatus Acidiferrales bacterium | reverse complement strand
TTTCCGCTCGTCGCGCAAACCGCCGGCGGCTATTTCCTTTTTCAGCTGATCAATTTCACGATTCTGATTGCCAACATCGGCTCGGGAATGGGTTCGCAGCTGGGCGCTGCACGTTTGCTTTACGGCATGGGGCGAAGCAACGGAATTCCAAAAAAATTCTTCGGCGCGGTCGATCCCAAGTTCCACGTTCCGCGCAACAACGTGATTTTCGTTGGCGTCATCGCGCTGGTCGGCTCCTTCATCATCACCTACGACCAGGGCGCCGACCTTCTGAACTTCGGGGCATTGCTGGCGTTCATGGGTGTCAATATTGCCGCATTGGTTCGCTATTTCATCCGCGCCGACAAGAAAAACATCCTGAACCTGATATCGCCGCTTCTCGGTTTTCTGATCTGCGCGTTCATCTGGACTCATCTGAGCGGCCCCGCCCTCAAGCTGGGCGCAATCTGGATGGCCATCGGCGTCACGTACGGCGCCATCAAAACCCGTGGGTTCCAGGGCAACCTCGTCAACTTCGACATCCCCCCCGACGAGTAGAACCGCGTTCAACGCACATCGTGGCACAGGCATTCGTGCCTGTGCGGCCCGCGCTTTCAGCGAGGGCCGGGTGTAGCCATCGCTCCAACCCGTCGATTCGATGTCCTCACCGCCAACGCGAACCGCTTACCCCGCGTGGCGCAGGCAATCGTGCCGGTGTGCGAGCGTAACTCGCATTTTCGTCCACGCCCCGCGCCGTTACCTTCTCGCTGCCCGACAATCTTTCAACCGCGCCAACACCCCGTTTGACTCCACCGTCCCCTTCCACAAATCCGGATAAGCCGCCTTCGCCTCCCGAAACTGCCCATATCTCACACTCACCCGCACGACACCCGCCGCCGCCCAAATCACATCCGTAAGCTTGTATTCCACCGTCTCCCTGTAGCTCGCACCCGGCGTCAGCTCCCGAAAATCCCCCGGCACCAGCGCCACCGTATCATTCGTCGTAGTCGCCACCTGGTTATCCCGAGTCGCGCTCACTTGAAACGCCAACCGATGCGGATCGATTCTGACCGCATGTTCACTCGTATTCTCGATCTCAATCCTCAATTCAATCCCCGCAGCGCCAACGCAAACTTCCGGCTCCGCTACCGCCAGCCACAATTTCACCGGCGCCACATCCGCCGCCACCGTCGGCCACGCAGCTCCGCCCACCAGAAACACAATCGACGCCACCGCAACGACTGCCGTCCTCATGGATTCCCATTCACCTTGTTCTGGTAGTTCTGATTAACGTTGTCGAGCTGCCGCTGCATCGCCTTCTCATCGACCACTGACGACGTGGTGCACCGCTTTTTCATCGCGCCACTTCCATCGTTCGCCGGCTCCATATGGCAGTCCGTCTTCGAAGTTGTCGGCGGCGACATGAGCACCGACAGCCGCTGAAACTCCGCAACGAGCTGCGCATCGTCCGCGCCAACCATCTGGCTCACGTTGTAGACGTCGTCATGCGTCAACGTGTACGACGTCAGAATCGCAGCCTGGTGCGCATCTTTCGGTGTGCCGGTTCCATCGATATAGCACTGCGTCAGCAGCCAAATGTCCCACGGATCTCTTGTGCCCAGGTTCCCCTTCAGAATTCCGAATCCTCGCGGCTGATCCTTGGTCGTCCCTTGCCATCCGTATAAGAAAGTCGTCGCATCGATCACTTTCGCTCGCACGCTTCCGAATCCCATCGCCGATAAAAGCCAGCAATCTCCTCTCTTCATATCGCCTTTGCGATACGCGTACCTCGCAATCTCAAGCGCTGTGGCGGCGTCGGTCACTGCTGAATCGCGGCACTCTCGCTGCGCGTCCGTCTGCAGCAGTGGGCTTTCCGGCAGCAGAATGGCGCGCACCACTTCCGGATACGACGCGTAAACATCCGCCGCTCCCGGCGGTAGCAGAACATTCGGATTCGTTTTCGAGTGCCGTGGAGCTTGGAACTGCGCGGCGCCCATATCGCTCATTGCGTTCGAAGCTGCCTTGTTCCACGTCAGCGTAAACGTGCCCGTGCCCGAAGAGCCGTAACCGACCCGCCACTCGTACGTCCCTCCCTGAATGCTCGCTCCGTCGGGCGCAATCTTCCCGTGAAAAAAAGCCTCCAGCGGAAATCCGTTTGCAACGGCAAACGCCGTCTTGCCCTCCAGCTCAACCGCGTCTTTCTCCCACCGCTTGATCCAGAAGCGCGACACAACCTTCGTGTCCCCATCTTTCCGCCCTTCGTAATATTCTCCCTGCCAAGTCAGCGTGTTGCAGTCCTTCGCCTCCACATTGCAAAACCGTGCGGTTTTCGGCGGCGCAAGATCCTCCTGACCGGACGCTACGGGAAGGAAAACGCCACACAGAACCACGCAAACCGCGAGCCCGCCCCAAAATGACCGATTCAAATCGCACCTCCGACGCGATTCCTGTAGTGCCGCTGAACCCTCACAACAATTTCCGTCTACGAATCCACCGGTTCCGGTTCTTCGATTCTTGATTCCGCAGCGCCTCGCCATGGCGCCGTGATCGCCACCGCCGAGAGCACCACAATCACCGGCTCGATCACATTCCTGTATCGGAGCAGCGTTCGCGTCAGGTAGTAAACCACCGGATACGCCACTACCCACGCTCCCAGCACCCACGGCTGCGCCTCGCGGAGCACTCGCCACCGGGGAACTCTCCCATTTGCATCCCACTCCGGCTTTTCTAGTTCCTGCGGCGATGTCCGCCCCGCCACCAGCACCCACCACTCTGCCCACCAACTGCGCGCCAGGATTACCAGCCCAGCAATCATTCCAACAAACGTCAACACATTCACCGCGACCACGAGTCGCACCAGTCCCGACTCCGCAGTCCAAAACCCCGCCCATGGATGCTCCATCCCTGTCCAGAATGCCAGGACGCGTCGCCACGTCAGCTCTGCGTACAGCCGATGATGTGTGGCGATAAATGCCCGGGCCTCCTCACCTTTCGCGCTCATGAACGCGATCTCACCCATCCGCGCGTAACGCCGGATGTCCTCTCGCGCCGCGTTCGCCTCCACCGGCCCCGAGTAATTCGGATCGTACAAATTATTATTTCCGAGCCAGAGCTGCAGCGGCAGTGTCGTCCGCAACGGCACCATCGCATGAAACGCACGATAGTTCCTCACCGTCCACGGCACGCAGCACAGCACCACGACTGCAACTGCAAGCAGGCCATTTCGAATTGAATCGGAGCGGAACGTAAAACCAACAATCTTCTTGCCGTCGTGGCCTACGCCGCGAGTTGTTCCTTGCACCGTAAACGTTAGCCAAATCGCGAGGAACGGCAACGCCGCGGCAAGCGATGGATTCGTCATCAGCGCGAATCCCCACAGCAGCCCGTACCCGATCCAATCGACGACGCGCTCGGACCGTGCCACGCGAATCGTCGCCCACGTCAGCGTCGCCACCAGCAGCGCCGCAAGCGACGTATCCCACACCCACTGGTACGGAATAATGATCGCCGTCGGCAGCAACGCCCAGATCCACGCCGCCACCGCTCCCGTCGCCCCGCCTCCCACGCGCCGCCCAATCCAGAAAATCGGCACACACGCCGCCACCGAAAACAAAATGTTCAGCGCCAGCGTGGCATAGAACGCGTGAGCCGTCCGAATTCCATAAACTTTGAACACGGCCGCCACGATTGCCGGATACACCGGCGTCAGCCACGCCGTTGGCCCCGTTTCCTGAACGAATGGCGACCCGAATCCGCGCCCCTCCGCGATCGAGTACGCAATGTTTCCCGTCTCATTCGCAAACGGTACAAGACCCACCAGCCGCTCCGGCATCTGCCGCACCTGCGACCGCGCGTACACCACACGCGCCGCAAGCGCCACCGCCATGATCAGCGCGAGCGACGTTGCCGCAGCAATCACTCTCTTTTTCACTTAGCACACTTCCACGTTTTGAAATTCACGATACACAGCGCTTCCGCCCGAAATTGTGATTGGGATCGGTTCGCGTTGCAAAGTAAGATTCGTGTACCCGACCAGCTCAAGAACGCATCAGATGAAGTGGACAACACGGAACCAGACCCAGTAGGGAAGGGAATCGCAGTGGATCGCCACAAAGTCGTCATCCTCGGCGGTGGTTTCGGCGGACTCAATGCCGCAAAAAATCTGAAAAACGCGCCCGTCGACGTCACACTCGTCGACCGCTGCAACTTCCATCTTTTCCAGCCGCTGCTGTATCAAGTCGCGACCGGCTCGCTCTCCCCCGCCAATATCGCCGGCCCGCTGCGCCAGATCGTCCGCAAACAAAAAAACACCAGAGTCCTTCTCGCCGAAGCCGTCGACATCGACGCAAAAAATCGCCGCGTCATCCTGAGTGACGGCGAGTTGCCCTACGACACGCTCATCGTCGCCACCGGTTCCACGCACCAATATTTCGGCCATCCCGAATGGGAGAAGCACGCGCCCGGCCTCAAAACCATCGAGGACGCCACCGCCATACGCGCCCGGATCCTCACCGCCTTCGAAGCCGCCGAACGGGAAACCGATCCGTCAAGGCTCCAAGCGTGGATGACGTTCGTCATCGTTGGCGCCGGCCCCACGGGCGCCGAGCTCGCCGGCGCTCTCGGTGAAATCGCACACGACACTCTCAAGCACGACTTCCGCGACATCGACACGCGCCACGCCCGCATCTTCCTCGTCGAAGGCACCGACCGCGTCCTGCCCAGCTATCCGCCGAGCCTTTCAGAGGACGCGCGCAAAATGTTCAACGATCTCGGAGTCAGCGTTCGCACCGGCGCAATGGTCACCGATATTCGCGAAGGCGAAGTCACCATCAAGGAAGGCGAAAAAATCGAAGTGATTCCCACGCGCACGGTTCTCTGGGCGGCCGGAGTTCTCGCGTCGCCCCTCGGCGTCTCGTTGGGGAAAAATGCCGGTGCGCCTCTCGACAAAGCCAATCGCGTTCTCGTCGCGCCCGACTGCACCGTCCCCGGCCATCCCGAAATTTTTGTGATTGGCGACCTCGCGAACTTCAGTCACCAGACCGGCGAGCCGCTCCCCGGCGTTGCGCAGCCCGCCATGCAACAGGGGAAATACGTCGCGCGCGTCATCCGCGGCCGCTTCGAAAACGAAACGCCGAAGCCCTTCCACTATTTCGACAAGGGAAATCTCGCCACCATCGGCCGCGGCAAAGCTATCGCCGATCTGAATTTCATTCGCGTTGCCGGTTGGCCTGCATGGCTCATGTGGATTTTCATCCACATCCTCTACTTGATTGAGTTCAAAGACCGCCTTCTCGTCCTCACCCAATGGGCGTGGCTCTATATAACCTGGGACCGCTCCGCCCGCCTAATCACCGGCAAAAGTCCTTTACCCATGGACCTCTAGTCGGACATTCCGCCGTGGCACAGGCATTCGTGCCTGTGCGTCGCTCACTTTCAGTGAGGGACGGGTTGAGCCATCACTCTAAGGTCCAGCCCGCGCTACTCATCTCAGTGAATAGCTTCGGAGCATTTCGTGGCATAGACAATTGTCTGTGTGCTTTTCGTATCCACGGGCCTGTGCAGCCCGTGTCTTCGCCCCTCACTCCTTCGCATCCCTTTCCGCTCGTATCGCCCCCGCCTTAATCGCCTTCACCAACGTCTCGTAGTCCTTCTCTGTCTGATCCGCATACGACGCCGCAAACTCCGCCACCGCCTCATCAAACGCATCGTTCTTCCCCAGATACCCGCCGATCTTCGCCGCATCGCCCGTCCGCGCATGCGCCCGCGCCAGCGTCCACCCGCAGATTTCCACGTACTCCATCCATTCCGATTTCGTCATGCTCTCCAGATCGAACTTCATCTTCATGTCGCGCAGCTGCCGGAAATAGTAAAAACGTCCCTCCGCATCCTGCGTCCATCCCAAAAACACGTCGCTCGCCGATTGCAGCATGCGCTGCCCAGTTACCACCCGCTCGCCCTGATTTTTGTACCGGCTCGGTCCCGCATACTCCGCCAGCACCGACTCGCGCGCTTCCTTGAACTGCAAGAACAGCGGATCGTCCTCGCCCGCCATCAGCAGCGCCACATCGCACCGCGTGCCCACGCTTCCCACGCCCACCACTTTCCTTGCGATATCGACGATCGTGTACCGGTCCAGAATCACGCGCCGCTCTTCTCCCAGCGTCAACCGGTATTGCGCGAACATCTTTCTCACGCGCTTGTCGATCGTCGCGATCTCCTTCGGATGTACCACCAGCGGCGGCCGGTCTTTGATCTTTCGCTGTCCGTGCAGATTCACCGTGATCTTCGGAAAGATGTATTCCGCGATCTGCTTGATCGCCTCGTCTTCCAGCTTCCGCCAGTACTCTTTGTCCTCGGCGTCCTTCGCCTCATCGATGAAAATTTCGGCGTCGAGCCGCGAATACCACGCCTCCAGCGCGCGCATGGACGCGAATTCGCGGATGTGCGTCCGGTAGGCAGCAACCGTAGCCCGTGCCGCATCCTCGCACTGGCTTTCTTTTGCGCCGATGAACCGTCCCGCCAGAACGACGCTCGCGGCGAGGCGCTTCACGTCCCATTCCCACGGCGCGGGCAGCGTCTCGTCGAAATCGTTGATGTCGAACACCAGCCTTCGATCCGGCGCGCCGAATCCGCCAAAATTCAGCAAGTGGCAATCGCCGCACGCCTGCACTCGCAATTTTGTCGATGGTGTGCCCGAGAGATCGGCCGCCATCAGCATCGCCGCTCCCCGGTAAAACGCAAACGGCGACTGCCGCATCCGACCGTACCGGATCGGGAGCAGCGTCTCAACGCGCCCTACGTCCGACTTCTTCAGCAGCGCAATCACCTCCGGCCGGTGCGCCGTCACCTTCCACTTCGCGTGCTCTCCCCGCCCCACGTGGTCGCGCAGAGCCTTGCCCATCGCCATGCGCTCCTGCACCGTCGGGCCGAGCGCACTCTTACCCTTCACGTTCCTTTTCGCCAGCGCATGGCTTGCCCCGCTTTTCGCCTTGCGTTTCGCCGTTCCAGTTTTTGCAGTCATCTCGATCTCACGTTTCTAATTTCACAACGACGCGGTTATCCCACGCCCTCACCCCCACGTCAACAACCGCCTCGCCCCATCGAGCCCTCAGAGCTATAATCCCGCGTTCTCGGAGGAAACATGAAAATCGCATCCACCATCGCCCGCTACCTGCTCGGGATCATCTTCGGGGTATTCGGTCTCAACGGCTT
Organism: Candidatus Acidiferrales bacterium; assembly: GCA_050011035.1. GTDB lineage: Bacteria > Acidobacteriota > Terriglobia > Acidiferrales > UBA7541 > Palsa-295. The sequence continues at coordinate 6,614 of JBEKJW010000115.1, read as the reverse complement.
CCTCCACTTCATCCCCGGCCAACCACCGCCAGGTCCCGCGGCCAACTTCGCCGCAGCGCTCGGCGCCACCCACTACTGGGTCATCATCTTCCTCTGCCAGGTCGTCGGCGGTGCGCTGCTCCTCATCAACCGCTACGTCCCGCTCGCGCTCTGCATACTCGGCCCAGTGATCGTGAACATCCTTGGCTTCCATGCGTTCATGGCTCCGGCTGGTCTTCCGATGGCGATTGTCGTTGCCATACTCTGGATTCTCGTCGCCATCCGCAACAAACAACACCTGGCCGGTATCTTCGCGGCACGCACCGACTGATCGCGCGGCCTCATTTACACCGCGCACCTGCACCTGTAACGGCCGGTTTCATCTTCGAAGGGAAGGGATTGGGCGGCCTTAGGCCGTGAATCCCCCACTCCCGCAAAACCATCTCACCCTTTTCACTCAAACCAAGGAGCTCTTACGTGCAACTCGGCATCGACAGCTTCGCCGCCACCGTTTCCGATCCGTCCCGCGGCCTCGTCCTCTCTCCCGCCGAGCGCATGCACAATCTCATCGACGAAATCGCCTTCGCCGACCAGGTCGGCCTCGACGTCTTCGGCGTCGGCGAACACCACCGCGCCGAATTTCTCGATTCCGCTCCGGTCGTGATCCTCTCCGCAGCCGCCGCTCTCACGAAAAAGCTCCGCCTCACCAGCGCTGTCACCGTTCTCTCCGCCGCAGATCCCGTCCGCGTCTTTCAGGAATTCGCCACGCTCGATCTCATCTCCGGCGGCCGCGCTGAAATCGTCGCCGGACGCGGCTCCTTCGTCGAATCTTTTCCGCTCTTCGGCCTCCGCATCGAAGACTACGACGCGCTCTTCGCCGAAAAACTCGAACTGCTCCTCAAACTTCGCGATGAAACGAACGTCACCTGGTCCGGCGAATTCCGCCCCGCGCTCAATGGACAAGCTGTCTACCCGCGCCCGCTCCAAAATCCGTTACCCGTCTGGGTGGGAGTCGGCGGCACGCCCGCGTCCTTCGTCCGTGCCGGAATGCTCGGCCTCCCGCTCATGGTCGCGATCATCGGCGGCCAGCCCGCGCGCTTCCGGCCGCTCATCGATCTCTATCGCGAAGCCGGCCGTCGCGCGGGCCACACGCCCGAGCAGCTCAAAGTCGGCTTGCACCTGATTGGCTTTCTCGCCGACACCACCGACGAAGCCGCCGACGAGTTTTTCCCCGGCTATCAACACACTTTCACCGAGATCGGCAAAGAACGCGGCTGGCAGCCTGCCACGCGCGCACAGTTTGACGCGCAACGTAGCCCAACCGGCGCCTACCTCATCGGCGATCCCGCCTTGGTCGCCGAAAAAATTCTCTACATCAACGACGCGCTGGGCGGCATCTCCCGCATCACCTTCCAGATGTCCGTCTCCACGCTAGCCCACGCCAAAATGCGCCGCGCCATCGAACTCCTCGGCACAAAAGTCTCGCCCCTAATCCGCAAATCTCTCTAGGGCTACGCGCTCGACACGCAGTCCACCGCAGGTTATGGAGCCTCGCGTGGCATAGAAATATTTTCTGTGTGCTTTTCGTTCCACCCGCCGCCCCTGCCGTTGCCTGTCACGAGGCGGCTGCTCGACGCCTCCATTAAATCCGCCACCTCGCACAAAGCCCGTCAATCCCGCCGCTTCACCACCTCCTGTAAAGGCCGCTTTCGCCGCGCGAAGCGCGACGGAAGCGGGCAGCCTTCGTATCCGCCAATCGCGACCCGTCCCCTTGCCCCTCACATCTTGACAATCAAGAGTAGGACCGCTATCCTTTCCTCGTCGCATCCGTCTCAAGTATCGAGGCCCAAATGCCAGACACCGACGTCATCCAAGGCACTCTCGACCTGCTCATCCTCAAGACTCTCAGCCTCGAGCCCATGCACGGCTTCGGCATCGCCCGTCGCGTTGAACAAGTCTCGCGCAACGTCTTCAAAGTAAATCCGGGCTCGCTCCTCGTCGCGCTTCAGCGCCTCGAACGCGCCGGCCACATCGACGCAGCCTGGCGCCAATCCGAAAATTCCCGCCGCGCGAAGTTCTACTCGCTCACGCGCACAGGCCGCAAACAGCTTGAACTCGAAACCGCCGACTGGTCGCGCCGTTCCGCCGCCGTCGCGCGCCTTCTCAAGGTGGAGGCCTAGCCAAAATGAGCCTCTGGCGCCAACTCACTCGTGGCCTTCGCGTCCTCACGCAGCGCAACGAATCCGACGCCGAACTCTCCACAGAACTCCGCGACTATATCGACCGCGCTACCGCCGCACACATCGCCCGTGGCCTCGCGCCCGAAGCCGCACGCCGCGCCGCGCTCGTCGAAGCCGGCAGCGCCACCGCAATCCAGGATCAAGTCCGCTCCAGCGCCTGGGAGCACGCCGTCGAAAATTTCCTCGCCGATCTCCGTTACGGCGCGCGCCAACTCCTCCGTCATCCGGGATTCGCAGTCGTCGCGATTCTCACTCTCGCTCTCGGCATCGGAGCCACCACCGCGATTTTCAGCGCGGTGAATCCGATTCTCTTCGAGCCGCTTCCGTATCCCCACGCCGATCGCGTGGTCATAGTCTGGGAGTCGCGCAGCGACGGCTCGCCGGAAAATCCAGCCTACGGCACGTTCTTTGGCCTCACGGGCAGCAATCCGCGTTCCATCGAACTCGCCGCCGTTACAAAATCCTGGCAGCCCGCGATGGTCGGCACCGGTGAACCCGAACGCTTCGAAGGCCAGCGCGTCACTCCCGATTATTTCCGCACGCTCGGCGTTTCGCCCGCGCTTGGCCGCGATTTCGCGCCGTCCGACGACGTCCAAAACGCGCCCGCCGTCACGGTCATCAGTAACCGCCTCTGGAAACGCCGCTTCGCCTCCGATCCCTCCATCGTCGGTCGCCAACTCACGCTCGACGGCGCTCTCGTCACCGTCATCGGTGTGATGCCTGCGCATTTTGAAAACGTTCTCGCGCCCACGTCCGACATCTGGGCGCCGCTCCAGTACAATCCCGCGCTCCCGTCCGACGGCCGCGAGTGGGGCCACCATCTCTTAATGCTCGCGCGACTCGCGCCCGGCGCCTCCACAAAAGCCGCGACCAACGAACTCTCCACGGCCCTCGTACCGCTCACACAAACCTACGCCAAGGGTTACGCCAGCTCCGGCGGCCCTCCTCGAGGCATCGCCGTTCACGCGATGCGCGACGATCTCACCGCTTCCGTCCGACCCGCGCTTCTCGCGATTCTCGGCGCCGTGCTTCTCGTCCTTCTCATCGCCTGCATCAACGTCACGAATCTCGTCCTTGTTCGTGGCTCTGAACGCCGCGCCGAATTCGCCATGCGCGCCGCTCTCGGCGCCAGGCGCGCGCGCCTCATCCGCCAGATGCTGGCCGAAGGCCTGCTCCTAGCTTTCATCGGCGGAGCGCTCGGCGTCGCCGTCGCCTGGTTTGGCATTCAGGCCATCGTTGCGCTCAGCCCCGTCGATCTTCCGCGTCTTTCCGCGATTCGCATCGACGGCACTGTTCTCATTTTTGCCCTCGGCATCACCACGCTCGTCGGACTTCTCGTCGGCCTCCTGCCCGCACTTCATGCCGGCGCGAACGATCCTCAGGCCGCCATTCAGGAATCCTCGCGGACCGTCGCGCGCAGCCATCACTTCACGCGCCGCATTCTCGTCGTCGCCGAAGTCGCCATTTCGCTCGTCCTGCTCGTCGCCGCGGGCTTGCTCCTGCGCAGCATCAAGAAAGTTTTCTCCGTCGCTCCCGGCTTCGACCAGACGCGCCTGCTCACCATGCAAGTACAAGACTCCGGCCGCCGCACCATCCCCGGTCCCAGCTCGCCTGCCAACGATCGGGCCGATTTAGACGCGCTCGCGAGTTACTATGACGCAGCTCTCGAATCCGTCCGGGCCGTTCCCGGCGTCGAAGCCGCTGCCTTCACCAGCCAGCTTCCGCTCAGCGGCGATGACGACGTCTACGGCGTCGAATTCGAATCGGTTTCGAACGGCGCTCCCTCTGATGCCGCTTTCCGCTACGCCGTCTCGCCCGGCTACTTCGAAGCCATGCACATCCCGCTTCGCCGCGGCCGTTATCTCGATGAACGCGACAAGCCCGGTGCTCCCGTCGCTGTCGTGATAAGCGAGTCTCTCGCCTCCCGCTTTTTCGCGCACGCGGATCCCATCGGCCGACGGGTGCGCCTCGGCCCCGATGCAGGCGATCCCACGAAGCCCTGGTCCGTCATCGTCGGTGTCGTCGGCGACGTGAAACAAACTGGCCTCGCCGTCACAGGCGACGACGCGTTCTACATCGCGAACAAGCAGTGGCAGTGGTTCGATCCCGCGCAATCACTCGTCGTCCGCTCCGGCGGCGCCGAACCTGCTTCGCTTACGCGCGCAGTGAAGGAAGCTGTCTGGTCCGTCGACAAAAACCAGCCCATCGTCCGCGTCGCGACCATGCCGACGCTCGTCGCCACCTCCGAAGCCCAGCGCCATTTCGCTTTCGTGCTCTTCGAAATCTTCGGTCTGGTCGCGGTGCTTCTCGCCGCCACCGGAATTTACGGCGTCCTCTCCGGCGGCGTCACCGAACGCACCCGCGAAATCGGTATCCGCGCCGTCTTCGGTGCCTCGCCCTTCACCATCCTGCGCTTGATCCTCGGGCAGGGGATGGCGTTAACCGCCGCTGGCATCGCCATCGGCATAGCAGGAGCAATAGCCGCCTCAAGCCTCCTGGCCACTCTCCTCTTCGGCATCACGCATCTAGATCCGTTAACCTATGCCGCCGTCACGATCCTGCTCCTCGCCGTCGCCACCGCGGCCTGCTACATCCCCGCCCGCCGCGCTATGCGCCTCGACCCCACCACGGCCCTCCGCCACGACTAAATCGCTGCCTACATGCGCGCTCCCAGTCCCATCGCGGCTTAGGCGCGCAAAGCGCGCTGTAACATAGACTCTGGAGTCTGTGCGAGACCCACTCTAAGTGGGTCTCGGGTTGAGCCATCACCATGACGCCTCATACCCAATCAATCTCACCCCACCGCCCGTTACGGAACTGGTCTACAGGCTCAAACGCCTCTCAGCCACTCGCCGATCCATTCCCATTTTGGAACTGCCCTTAGTTTCTTGACACGCTAGTACCTTTATGGTAATCTGCGTCGAGCTGTAATAGATGCCTCTATATGTATCTGCGAAGCGGCAATCCGTCGTTGCCGCCGGACGCACCCCACCCGGCTTCACCCAGCTCCCGAACTCAAATTTCTAATCGCAACTGGATCCGATTAGAAAACGCCGTAACTCCAGCAAAATCAGTACAAACTCAATTTCTAATCGCAACAAAAACACGGTTCTTTCGGACCAAAATTGATCCCCAAAACGCCTCTGCAAAACATAAAATTGAGCTTCACTCTGCTCTCAGAAAGGTCAATCGGTTGCCCGAACCCTCCACCAGCAATGGCCGCTTCTCTGCCGTCCGCGTCCTGATCTTCGACCTCGACGGCACCCTGATCGACTCCGAGACCGACCTCGTGCTCTCGGTGAACGCCACGCTTGAGCACATGGGCCGGCAACCGCTCCCGCAGGACGTCGTGCGCGGTTACATCGGCCGAGGCGCCGCCGCGCTGATCCGTAGCTCGCTCGGCTCGCTCGTCACCGACGAACAGGCCGAAGAAGGCCACGAATTTTTCCTCGCCTACTACCGCCGGCACATGCTCGATCACACCGTCACCTATCCCGGTGTTCTTGAAGCTCTCGACGCGCTGTCGTCCTACAAAATGGCGGTGCTCACCAATAAGCCCGTGCGCTTCAGCCAGGCGATCCTCGACGGACTCGGCATCGCCAATCACTTTCAGTTTGTCTTCGGCGGAAACAGCTTCGAGAGGAAAAAACCCGACCCGATGGGTGTCGAGCTTCTTTTGCGGAATTTTTCAGCGCAGCCCAGCGAAGGAATGATGGTGGGGGACTCGGACGTCGACGTTCAGACGGCGCGCAATTCGGGGATTTATTCCTGCGGCGTTTCTTACGGCCTCGGCTTCGAAAGCATGCGCGACTGCCCGCCGGACATCATGCTCGACTCGCTCGCCGACCTGCCCACGTATCTAGCGCTCAGCGCAAAAGCGTAGAAAAAATGACAATCCGGCAGCGCGAACTCTTAAGCGGGCTTCGCCGCCGCATTAGCGTACGCAGTCTTGTACCACTCCCACGTCCGCGCCAGGCCTTCTTCGAAACTCACCTTTGGTTCGTAGCCGAGTACGCGCCGCGCGAACGAAATATCCGCCAGCGAATCCTTGATGTCTCCCATGCGCGGAGCATCGTACTTCGCCGTCACTTTCTTCCCGCTCAGCTTCTCCAGGAGCGCCAGCACTTCGTTCAGGGTCGACCGCTTTCCCGTGCCGCCGTTGAAGACCATTCCCGCCGCACCCTGCGCTTCGCACGCGCGCAACGTCTGATCGACCACGTTATCCACATACGTGAAATCGCGCGACTGCTCGCCGTCGCCAAACACCGCCGGCTGCTGGCCCTCGATCACCGCGAGCATGAAGCGCGACATTACGCCGGAATATTGCGACGAAGGATCCTGCCGCGGACCGAACACGTTGAAGTAGCGGATGCTCACCGTCTCAAGCCCGTAGGT
>JBEKJW010000114.1:0-13826 GCA_050011035.1 Candidatus Acidiferrales bacterium | reverse complement strand
CTCGGCATCGAGATACAACGCGTCGGGATAATTCGCGTACTCCGCCAGCGCCTTGGTCAACTCGTCGTGGACCTGCTCGTCCATCTCCGGCTTTTTGCGCTTCACCGACTCTTCCATGTACAACACCGCCAGCTGCTCGTGCGCCCGCGCCTTCGCCTTGTTCGTATCCGCGCCTGCGACGATCGCCTGCGCCGCCTCCTCCGCCGATTTCCAATCCTCAACCTCCAGCGCGTATTTCAGGATGCGCGATTTGCATCCCGCGCACTTGCCGTTCGTCATCTTTTCGACTTTCTTGTATTCGCTCAGCGCGGCGTGATAATCCCCGTGCGCGGCGTACACGTTCGCATCCGCGTAAGCCTTCTCCGCCTTAGGATTGTCCGCGCACCCGCAAGTGTCCTGCGCCCCCGTTGGCATCGCGCACAACACAACACCAAGCGCACCGACCACCACAGCAGCCGCACTCCATCGAAAAAAACTCATGTGTGAAACCCCTCGCAACGTAAGCGGTCGGCGAGCACGCACCACGCGCAACGCGACGCGCCCTTAACCAACGCGGATAGTAGCACCCCCGCCATCCGCCCAAACAGCTCCGCACCCCAGCCGTGCCCCACTCGTCACGCACCCCTTCCGCGTCAGCTTTGGGCGCTCCGCTTAGGAGTGGGCACCACAACGCGCCGCTGCCACTTCGGAACGTCAAGTTTTCGCACCGAATTGCGCGATAATCCCCACGGGCCGTCGTCCCGGAGGCAAAGCTCGCATGCAGCGAACCGCCCTACTTCTCATGCTCGCGGCCTTCGCGCTGTTGTTTCCCGCCGGAGCACGCGCCCAGACCACCTCCGTCTCCGGCCAGATCCTCAAGTCCGACGGCACTCCGTGGACCAACCTCGACGTCAACATCCTGAACACCGAAACCGGCGAACACTACGCCATCACCACCGACAAATACGGCCGATACTCCCAACAGGGACTGCGTCCCGGCATCTACAAAGTCTCCCTCGTCGACAAAAACGACTCCTCATTCGCCTATTCAGAGACGCATTTTCTTCACGGCGCCGCCGAAAACGACGTCTCCATTAATTTCAGCAAGCAAGCCTCGCTCGCGCACGCACACTCAGGCTCAACCGACGAAGAGGATGCCGCGCGCTTCGATGCCGTGAAAGCCCACTTCAACGCAGGAGCGGGAGCGATGCGGGAAGCGGAAGAATTGCGATCGCAACTCGCTGCCGCGCCGCCCGACCGGAAAGCCGATATTCAACCGAAGCTCGCGTCGGACTATCAAACTGCAATTGAAGAGTTTCAGCTCGCGGAACAAGCCGATCCCCGGCTCGACGCCAAAACGCACGCCATGATTTTGAGCAACCTCGGAAACGCGTTCGATTTCAGCGGTGACGCCGACAGCGCGATAGTTTTCTACGAGAAGGGAATTGCTCTCTCACCGGACGCCGTCGAATATCAAAACCTCGCCAAACTTCAGGCGAGCCGCGCCATACGCGACGCCACTTCGCACAATGCGCCGCCGCATCTTGCAGCCGCGGACGACAGCTGCACCAGCGCCGCCGCCCTCGATCCTCTAATCGGCGCGAAATGTTGGAAGAACCTCGGCATCATCCTCGCTAACAGCGGAAATCCCAGCGACGCAGCTACAGCTTGCCGCAAATCGACGGCGTTGAATCCCAACGATGCCCAAACGTGGTTTCAGTTAGGTCAGGCGCTCTTGCGAATGGTCGAGTACAAACACGAAGGCAACGAAGTAATTCCCATTTTCCCCGCCGATGCTGCCGACGCTCTTCAGAAATGCATCGCTGCCGATCCCACCGGCCCCTACTCCACTCAGGCCAAACAGCTCCTCGCCGAACTCGCCTCCACCAAATCCACGGCGAGTAGCCCCACCTCAAACTCGACAAAGTGAAGCGAGCCCACAGCCACAGACGCGCTCCAGCGCGTACCACTCACAGCTCTCCAAAAATGTGCGTTCGCGTCCGCCGTCAAGCAGAGCCGGTATCGCGACCGACCATCGTCAGACGGCCAGGTCGCCGCGGCGACGGCCCGTCGGACGCGTATAACTCGCACGCCCTCGCGCGCGTGTAAGTCCGACAGGCCCGAAGGCCGGTCGTCCGACGATCGAGGCTCCTACAACGCGCACAATCATCGACCGACTGCGAAGTCCCGCACGCCCCGAGCCGCCGTGGCACAGACATTCGTGTCTGTGCGCAAGCCAGTTTCACTGGCGTGCGGGTTCTGCCATCGCACCAAGGCCATCCACGTGGTCTTGCTCGCCGAAACATCCGTTACGGAGGTGTGTGTGGCATAGACATCTTGTCTGTGGGCCTGTAGCAATAGCCAACCCCGCGACGAATCAAAGTTTCTTCGCGCACAGACACGAATGTCTGTGCCACGGGCAAGACGTGCCCATGGCACTCACGAGCACGCTGTATTTAGGAATCCGCTGTTGAGTGTTGACGTTACTGTAATCCGCGCCCATCAGACGACCGGCCTCCGAGCCTGTCGGACGCGCGCGTGGCGCGCGAATACGAGCGGCAACGGCGCGGCAAGCGCACGTTGCGCGCAGGCTCGCGCCACCGCAGGCGACAGCCGCGTTTCGACACGCCTTGCGGGTCACGGCTTCAGCCGTGACAAACAAAGTCGTCGCGAAGCGAGTTCCTCTAAGCTGCGCGAGTTCTCGTTAGAGGGCTCGCGCAACGCCTTTGACTTCCTGTAGCCACTGCCACCAACGCAGCGCACCGCTCAATTCGCCCACCCCTCCCACTCCACCGGCGTGAACGTATTCCCCTGTAGCTCACGCAACAACGCATCGAAAATGTGCTCGCCGTTACTGCTGTTCGTCAGGATCAGCATGCAGTCCTTCGACTGATCGAAGCAAACCGCATAATTCCGCCACCCTTCGTCGTGGCCTTCCTTGAAATACGCCTCGCCGTACGCGTCCGTAAAATAAAGTCCCCACGTCAGCCCGTAGCTCAGCCGGATCGCGTCGTTGTCGTGCGTATCGACGTTTTCAAAAATAGGGAACTGGTGCTTCGAAGTGATGCGCACTTGAGGCTTCAGCATCTCCGCGCGCATCCGGGGCGATAGCCGTTCCCCGCGCGCCACTGCGCTCAAGAATCGCGCATAGTCCGCCGTCGTTGTGTGCATCGATCCCGCCGCGCGAACGTGCAGGTGCTCGTTCGGCCCGAGCCACTTGCCAGTTTCGTCGTACCCAATCGCGTGATTCGCGTCGAACCGCGGCTGGTACGTCATCTCCGTCGTCGCCATCCCAAACGGCCCAAACACCTCGCGCCGCACAGTCGTCTCGAACGGCTCCTTCGTCACCGTCTCGATCACCATCGCCAGCAAATTCAATCCCTCGCCCGAATACGCGAAACGCGTCCCCGGATCGAAATGGATCTTCAGCTTTTTGTCTGGCTCGTCGCCGTACCAGTTGCCGAGCCCACTCGTATGCGAAAGCAGAATGCGCGGCGTGAATTTCCTCCAGCGCTCGTCGTCCTTCAGGCCATCGTATTTGTCGTACTCGGGAAGCGGCTTTGGCAAATAATTCGCGACCGGCGTGTCCAGCGCGATCACGCCCTGGTCAACGAGCTGCAGCGCCGTGTACCCAACCACCACTTTGGTAAGCGACGCCGCATACGTATTCGTATCCACCGTAAACGGCAGCTTCGCCTCCACGTCCCGCAATCCGTAGCCCTTCTCATACACAACCGCCCCATCATTAATAATCGCGAGCCCCAGCCCCGTCACGCGCCCGCGCTCCATAGCCCTCGCCACCGCCGCATCCACCTCCGCCGCCGTCAACGTCTTCCCGTCCAGCCGTTTGATCGTCGCGCCCTCCGACCTGACGCGCGCGAGAGTCACCGCCGAAGCGGCGCAAGCGACCACAAACAAAAACACCACCACTCTCCAACGCGTCATCGTCGCTCCTAGCGAGGTCTCTCCAGCATACGATCATCCTCCACACAAAGTTTCGCGCATGAGTCCGACAGGCCCGAAGGCCGGTCGTCCCACGATCAGGCCTGCCACAACGCGCACGATCATCGACGGATCGCCGAGTTCCCTCGCACCCGAAAACAGGTGGCACTCGCGCGCAAGTCGTGTTTGGAAGTCCGCGATTGTTAGTTGCCAGTTTCACGAGCCATGCTCGCAAGACGACCGGCCTTCGGGCCTGTCGGACGCGCACGTTGCGCGCAGGCTCGCGCCGCAGGCGAAAGCCGCGCTTCGGCACGCGTTGCGGGTCACGGCTTCAGCCGTGACAAACAAAGTCGTCGCGTAGCGAGTTCCTCTAAGCTGCGCGAGTTCTCGTCAGAGGGCTCGCGCACACCTTTGACTTTCTGTAGCCACTCGCCACGAATCACCAGCCACTTCAGCCCGCGCCCTGTCTACTCATTCGCGCCACAAACGCGCCCCCGCCCCCGCCGCCGCACGCGCGCGCCCTACACTAAAAACATGTGGCCGTACCTGACCGCCCCCATCGCCGTATTGCTGCCCGCCCGTTGGCGCGCGAAAACCGGCTTTGAAGCGCCCATGCCCTGGCGCATCGCATCCTTTATATGTGGCGTATCGCAGTGCGCCACCGGCCTCGCCGCCATGGTGTGGTGGTACTCCTACTCGGTTAGAAATTGGGTGCAGACCGTCGTCAGCCACGCGGTCCAATCGCAATCCTCACTCTCGGAGATGAAGCCGCACGCGCAAGGCCTGCTGGCCCTCACGCTGATCGTGTCCAGCCCCGTCACGTGGATCATCATCGCCTGGTCCGTCGAAGGACTCGTCCGCATCCTCGCCGCCGCAATCACCAGTGAAGTTTTCGCCACGCTGCCTCTCGCGCTGATCGCCGGCGCGATTTCGCCTTTCCGTCCGGTGCGCGACGAAAATCCCGGCCTTCGCGGCGGCGGCACCACCGTCGGTGACGCATCGCTCGACGATTCACCAGCGCGCTCGTTCGCGAATTTTCTCCGTCGCGGAATTGTCGAGCACACCCACGCCCACGTACCAGACGACGTCACGCGAATCAAAGACGTCGACGGTGATCTGCTCCGCATTCGCACGAGCCACACCAAGCCCGATTGGGAGCCCGGCCGCATCGTGCGCGTCGGTGATGTCGGTGGCAACGGGGGCGATTTTTACCGTATCGACCGTCTCAGCGAACGCCACGGCGCCGCAGCCTACACCGCTACCATGGACAACGATGGCCTCCCGCACACGCACACTCAGGCTCACACCGCCGTCCCGCGCGACACGCATCCGCGCCCGTTCGTGTACTTGCTTCGCCACCTCGCAGCCGGCGTCGCTAACCGTCACACGCTCAATTACGAAATTCCACCCGAAGCCCGCGCCGCTCGATCGCCCTTCGACGCGCACGCCGACCCCGCGCACGTACCAGTGAGTCGGAAATAAATGTCCGAGCTGCCGCGCCTCAAGCCCGCTGACAAGTGGATCTTCGCGATGATCGCCCTCGCGCCCGTCGCAATTCTCCTCGCGACGCGCCTCGCGCACACTCACCAGGAAATTCCGGCCGGCGTTTACTTTTTTTGCGTCTCTACGCTGCTGTGGGCGCTGCCGTCCATCGTCGGCACACACATTTATTACAACGCCTCGCGCACTCCCAACGCGATTCTGTGGGTCGAGAGCATCCTGGTCGGCGTTCTGCTGATGCTGGGCACGCAGACCCTAGCCCTCAACATATTCGGCGACACCGCCGCGTCCATCCTCTCCCTGAGCCTCGGCGTCAGCTTCGCCTTGCTCCCCCTCTTCTCCCGCAATCGCCACCAGAATCCGTGACAATATAATCGCGCGATGCCGCTCACCATTCGCGCCGCAACCGACGCCGACCGCGACGCCATCTGGCGCATTCTCGAACCGATGATTCGCGCCGGCGAAACCTACACGCTCCCTCGCGACATGTCGCGCGACGACGCCTTCGCATACTGGTTCGCGCCCGACAACGAAGTCTTCGTCGCCGAAGACGAAGTCGGGGGCGAAGCTGCGATCGCCGGCACCTACGTGCTGCGCCCCAATCAACGCGGAGGCGGCGCGCACGTCGCAAACTGCGGCTACGTCACCGCATCCACCGCGACCGGTAAGGGAATTGCCGGTGCGATGTGCGAACACTCCCTTGCGCGCGCACGCGAGCGCGGATTTCGCGCGATGCAATTTAATTTCGTGGTCGCATCCAATGAGCGCGCCGTCCGCCTCTGGATCAAGCACGGTTTCCGCATCGTCGGACAGCTCCCCGGCGCCTTCATGCACCCCACACGCGGCGCCACCGACGCCTACGTCATGTTCCGCGAGCTTTAAGCGCCTCCACAATTTCTCCGTGTCCTCCGTGAAACGTTCCACGCCCTTGACTTTCACCCACGATGTTTCAATCTTTGAACCCAAATCCCCCTACAAGCGCTTTCCACAGCCTTTTCCACAGCCCCGCTTGACACCGCCTTGTGCCCCACGGCACAGTACCGTCGGAGAAACCACGACTCTATGCACGCGAGCTTGACCGCCAAGCAAATCACGATTTACGACGCACCCACCGCCAAGCAGGAATATTGGAAGCCGCTGATCGACGACCTCGGTCAAGCATTTCTTCCTCCCGCTCCGAATCTTCGCCGCCCGCGCCTCAGCATGCAGCGCCCGCGGCAATACAAGTGCGTGATCGATCGCACCGCCTTCAAATCCGACGACGAGATCGTAGTAATCCTAGCCAGCCACGGCATCCACGTTCCGCCCCGCAACTAGGACCGCGCGCAGCTCGCCCCAAGACCGCAACTGGCTCCTCCGTTACAGCCACACGTTACGGAGCTGTGTGTGGCATAGAAATATTTTCTGTGTGCCTTTGCCTCTGTAGTCCGCGCTCAATCAACATTAACCACTAAGGCCCACGCATCCACGCGTCCGGCCGCCAGTGCCAGAATTGTGGAGGAGGGAACATGTCGCCCACTCGCGCGCACCTTCGCAGTTTCATCTTCGCCGCCGTAGCCTCCGCGTGCCTCCTGCCTCTCGCCACTCGCGCACAATTTCCAGACGAATTACCAATACCCGCCGACGTGAAAGCCTTCGCCACCCAGTACATCGCCGCGGTCAACGCGAAAGACTCCGCCAAGCTCTGGTCCTACCTCACGCCCGAAACCCGCGCCTGCATCACGCCCCAAAACAAAGACGTCTACGACGCCCTCTTCGCCATCCAGCTCGACGACAAAATTCCTCCCGACTACCACCTCATGTTCACCGCCGTGAATGAGAGCAACGCGAAGGCGATGGCCGACCGCCAGTATTTTCCCGTCAAGCCCGAGCACCAACTCCAGATCGATTACCAGCTCGGCAACGATGTGACTGGCCTCGTCCTCTGGATCGTTCACCAGAACGGACGCGTCTACGCCGATCAGCCCTGCGCCACCGAGCAGTTCATCAAGGAATATCGCGACAACGCTCCCCAGCGCGCGCACTACAAAGAAGTCGCCGCGCAAATTCAGGACCCGCTGCGCTCCCAGCTCTTAAAGTTCATCGCCGATCACGATCGCTCGAGTGCCATCTCGAAGTATCACGACGCGACCGGCGCGGACATGGGCACCTCGATGCAGGTCATCAACGCGCTGAAGCAAAGCGCCAACGCCACCGCGCACTAGCCGCGCGAACCGGTTCAAGTAGCACAGGCAATCGTGCCTGTGTCGCCGCGCGAGCGGCGAGTTCCGTTGCCGTTCGCTTTCACTCGATCAAAACCGGCGAGCGTCGCGCGGGCTGCCACGCGCCACTCGCCCACAGGCACGATTCTCCGCGAAAGACGCGGAGGGCAAGCGCGGCCAAGTGCCTGAGCCACAAAAAAAACGCGCGAGGGAATCGGGCGTTCGGCCCGTCCCTCGCGCGTTTAGCTTTCTTAGTGGTGTAGTCGTTACCGCTTCTTGCCGGCGCCGGCTTTGACGGCGCCGCCTGCGGCCGCAGCCGCGGCCGCCTGGTGCGCCACAAATTCCTCGTACGGCCCCTTGAAGTCCTCGATCTTGTGATCGTGGACGCTCCAAATCCGAGTCGCCACTTCATCGATCACGTCGTGGTCGTGCGTCACAAACAGCACCGTGCCATCGTATTTCTGCAGCGCAATGTTCAACGCGTTGATCGACTCCAAATCCAGGTGGTTCGTCGGCTCGTCCAGTATCAACACGTTCGGCTTTTGCAGCATCAGCCTGCAAAAAATCAGCCGCGCCGATTCGCCTCCGCTCAGCGCCGAGGTCGGCTTCATCGCTTCCTCAGAAATAAAAAGCATCTGCCCCAGCACGCCGCGCAGCTCTTCCTGCGTCGCCTGCGGCTTGAACTGATGCAGCCACTCCACCGTATTCAGCCCGTGGGTGATCGATTCGCTGTGGTCCTGCGCGAAATATCCCACCGCCACGTTGTGGCCCCAGTTCACCTGCCCGCCGTCGATGGGAAACGCGCGGTCGCTGTCGTCCACATATCCCGTCGCGTTGCGCACCAGCGATTTCAGCAGAGTGGTCTTTCCCGCTCCGTTGCGCCCCATCACCGCGATCTTCTCGCCGCGATCGACATTCGCGCTGAACGGCTTCCACACCGGGACGCCGTCGTACGACTTCGCCACGCTGCGAATCTCCACCGGATGCCGCCCCGACGCCTGCTCCACGTTGAATCGAATGTACGGCCGCGCAATGTTCGACCGCGCCAGTTCCGTGGTCTGCAGCCGCTCGACTTCTTTCTTACGCGATGTGGCTTGTGCCGACCGCGTGCCGGCGCTGAATCGCGCGATAAAATCCTGCAGCTGCGCGATTTTCTTTTCGCGTTGCGCGTTTTCGCTTTCGATGCGACTCCGCACCGAAGTCTTCGCCACCACCATGTCGTCGTACCCGCCGTTGTACATGATCACGGTCTGGTAATCGATGTCCGCGATGTGCGTGCACACGCTGTTCAAAAAGTGGCGGTCGTGCGAGATGACGATCAGCACGCCTTCGTACTCATTCAAGTAGTCCTGGAGCCAGTGCACCGAGTCCAAGTCCAGGTTGTTCGTCGGCTCGTCCAGCAGCAGCACTTGCGGCTGGCCAAACAGCGCCTGCGCGAGCAGCACGCGGACTTTCTGTCCGCCCTGCAGCTCGCTCATCTTCCGTTCGTGCAGGCTCTCTTCGATGTCCAGGCCGTCGAGCAGCACCGCGGCGTCCGATTCCGCCGTGTAACCGCCTTCCTCGCCCACGATCCCTTCCAATTCGCCCAGGCGCATCCCGTCGGCGTCGGACAGTTCGTCGTGCGGCTTGGCATAGAGCGCCTCGCGCTCCTGCAGCGCCTTCCACAGCGGCGCGTTGCCCATGATCACCGTGTCAATCACGCGGAACTCGTCGAATCCGAACTGGTCCTGTTTCAGGACGCCCATTTTCTTCGGCCGGGTCACGTCGCCCTTGGTCGGCTCAATCTCCCCGGTCAAAATCTTCATCAAGGTCGACTTGCCGGCCCCGTTTGGCCCCGTAATACCGTAGCGCCGCCCGGCGAAGAACGTGGTCGAGACGTCTTCGAACAGGATGCGCGGCCCGTACCGCATGGTCACATTGTTGATCGATAGCATAGCCCTCGATTATATCCCAGGTCGGTGAACGGACAATGAGGCGAGAAGCGGCTTAGCGGCGCGGGTGAAGGAAAAATTGGAGGAGGTCGCGGTGAGGTGGGGTACACGGTGGCGACATTTGTGTCGATTAGAACGGGTCGCCGTCGTTTGTTTTCTATAAGTTTCGGGCATTTCTAATCGGCAGGCACTCCGATTAGAAATTATCAACTGGGTTGCAACTGGAGGAAAGGCGGGAGGGAAAACCTGCCGGGTCGATGCCTGGTTGGATCGACCCGCCGTTACGTGAAAAGCGCGGTGGCGGACGACGCTGGCGCGCGTGTAATCGACACTCGAAAAGTGTGTCATCTAGTGTCGATTAGAACGCACCTCCTTCGTTTGTTTTCTAGAACTTACATCGGTTTCTAATCGTACGAGATGTCGATTAGAGTTCAAACCGAAGGTGATTTTTGCGGGTGTTGCGGATGATCCGAGGGCTGGAATTGCGGTGTTTACGGATGTTAGCCGCGGGAAGTACGGATGGAGCGCGGGGGCGGGAGTGTGGAAAGCCCTTTTAGATCTGTTGAGTTGGGTGTTCGTTTTCACTTTTGCAGCGAGGTTATGATACCATGCGATAACAGTAAAGTCAATAGCAAGGACGGGTACGTGGAAGCATTGGAACCACGGGGACGCGTTATGTTTCGCCGGGATAAGCGGGGATTCAAGCCAAGTCGCCACGGTTACTTTTTCTGGTTTCTTCGAGTGAACTCTCCCGAACTAATCTCCACCATGGAGTGAAAATACGATCGACGATAATACGGACCTAGTTAGGCTCGCGGAACTCCTCTCGCCGTTCGATAGTTTGGATCTGCTATCCGCCGTCGGCGGACTGCAGCTAATGCCTGAAAACGCAAGCTGTGCCGTTCGCTTGGAGGTTCTTTCCCACGTCGTCGCGTCGCGCGCCGTCTCCTCAGGACCCAAGATCAGTGCTAACAAACTCCGACAGATTTTGGCTCATCCGGCACTCGCCGCGCTGACGCCATACGAAGATCCCGCCGAAGAGCCATTCTGCGTAGAGTTCGGTTTCTCGGGCACCGCTTACCTCGGAACCGCAGGAATCGCGCAAGACGCCGAGTTCATGTTGAGCGCACTCCGGGACGCAATACTTTCGGAAGCGGGAGAATCTCTCCCGGAGGACTTCAAAGCCCGCGCCTCGGCACTCATTCGCTCGGCGATGATTTTGAGCAACTCTTCAGCTCGCGTGGCTGGTTTACGAAGAGGGATTCGGCCCTCGAGCGCAGTGGATGGCGTTATCTCGGTACCGCCGGCCGAGGCGTTTCGCAGACTGAAGGCGGCGACGATTTTCACCTTAGAGCAGGTTCGATCGCATTTTTCGCAGGCTGGCATGTCGGCCGACGTGTTGGATTCATTAATTTCTTCGTCGGGTGGCGACTACCTCGGCGGGTACTCTTTTGACGGTGGGCCGCTTGCGCTCGCGCCATTCATCAGACACGAACAAAACCTCGTGCTGCTAATTCCGGGCGCGGTCTTTTCCGCAGTGCGTCATTCGATTCTCGTGCTTGCTGAAGCAGCCAGTCTAAAGGAGCAGTTGGCTGAGGCCTATAACGCCGCTGTGTGGAAGAGCGTCTTAACCAGTTTCTCGTTCACTCGAAATCCCCGGTTACGATTCTCGTCCAACCGGGCCGATCGAAAGTACGTTGCGGATGGGGTATTCCGACTCGATTTTGACAAAGTTATTTATTGCGTTCTGCTCACCGACCCTCTCGTGCGACGCGTGTCGGACGTAAGCACCGATTGGGTCGGCGACGGGCTTTCGGACATTGTCCAAAAGGTTGTGGACAACGCCGAACGTCAGGTATTGAGTTCTCTACCTTCCCCGACAGATGTCTTTACAGTCGTTGTCATGCAGGGACTCGGCACGCCCGGCGTTCTCTCGCTTCGCAAGTCTGCGTCCGGTTGCCCTCTGCTCCTGCTTTCCGCAGCGGCCCTAAGAACTTTATCGCTTATTGAGGGCGGCGATTCGCTCGCGCTGTACAACTTTGCTCGTGCCAGAGCATTGGCACATTCAAAGGTTGAAATTCGGTCGACGAACATACTCGACGAATTTCGACTCTACAGTCAAAGCAATTACAGTTTCTATTTCTCAGACAAAGAACTCCCCGATATTGCCGTTATTCCGCCCGGTGATTGCCTCGCACTTCACATGGAAGTCGCAGCGAAGCGAGATCCCCACGTTGCACGGACTCCGGAGGGAGGCTCGACTGAAGTCATAGCTATGTACGATACCGCCTCAATCCCAATTTTCGGTGCGCCGCAGGATGTCGGTGGGCGGGTACGCATGCTCGTGGAGGGTGGTCCGCTTCCCGTTTGGGTAACGGTTTCCAGCGAAACTCAACCGGAGTCTTCAGCGGATTTTTGTCTTACATTCGTAGAAGCGCTCACTTACTGGATATGGCAGTTCACGCCGACCATCACTCCGCTCCTCGCTCCGTTTGGTGATGCTGCGCCGATCGATCTGAGAGTCATACTTCCGACTGCTGCATCGCTACGAAATGAAGTCGCACAGAGTGCCGACTCGGGTATCGACGGCGTCGCTGTCGAGGTGGACCGTGCGGCACAGCGCATCACGCTGGAAGTTAATCCAGCGCTTTTTTCTCTTGCTCGCGCCACGGACAATCGCGCAGAGCGAGAGCTCCTACGTCAGGTTCTCGTTGGATTCGCGACGCTTTCGCGACAAGCGCACGGAACGCCGCTCACCGCAATAGATGTTCAAAACTCCCTAGACCGCATCGCGCCGCTCGGGCTGAAGCGTATGCTCCTCATTTTCGATCTCAATGAAACACCCGAAGTAAACGATAGCGACCTGCTGCCGTATCGACGTCTTCAGATGCGGTGGGTAAGTGAATTACTGGACCGGATCGGAGAGCACCTAATTACTGCTATGGACGCCCGCATAGGCGATATCGACGCGGATGATCGCGTTCGCACGCTCAATGCGATCGTCAAATTCTGCTTCGAGCAAATGTCTAAGCTCGCGGCTACTCTATCGGCTGACGGACTCTTGGAGTTTGCGATGGTATGCACTGAGGCAGTTCATCGCGAGCAGGCCATGAGTCGAGTGACAATCCCGACTAAACTCGAATGCTTTGGTTCTGCTCCGGAGATGGTTGAGCAGCTTCGGAAGAAAATCCCAGAGCTCGCTAATATCGGCCTCGCCGGTCGATTCTTGGTTGAATACCTAGTTTCACAGCCACCGCGAGGCTACAGGCCGGTCAGCGTCGACGTGATAGACGAGCTAAACGCGTGGGCATATCACATTGTCAACTATGCAATGCTCAGCGACGGGATTAATGCAGGCCTTGGGCCATATGCACTTTCGGTCCTTCCTTCTCGCCGTCTAGGAATCGACGGTTCGGTATGGCAGGCAACGGTAGACGGTCACCTGCGCGCGTTTGCAATCGACCAAATGGAATCGACTACCGAGTCAGTCCGTGCCCGCAACAAGCCCAAGGACGAGAGAGGTTCCCGGGATGCTTTTCGTCGCGACCTCGATTCGGTAACAAGGGAGGAGTTTGGCGAACCGCTCTCCTCCTTACTCGAGGTTATGGAAGCGGCTATCGCTGTCGCCCAAGACTTGGAGCGCGGGATTCGCGTAGTTACGGAGTCACAATGTCTTCGCGTCCTATCAACGCGAACGGGCCGAGCAGAGCTCGACGTCGCCAAGCTGCTGAATCTCCTCAGCCTTGGCCCGCGCTCATCATTTCTGACGCCGATTGAGGGCTACCGGAAGACAGACCTCTATCCGTGGAGGTTTAACCGACCTCTTTCATATATGCGGCGGCCATTTCTCCGGTTCGAGAGAGATGGTGAAAGCATGGTCATGTGGGGCGTAAGGCATATGCGGCAATCGCAACGGTTTTTAGTGGATCAGTGTGTGAGCGGGAAGCTAAAACCCAAAACTCGCGTAATGCAAGAGTTTGTTAGCAAACGAACAAACGAGGTGGGATCCCTTTTCAACGACAAAGTAGCGGACTTCTTTGCAGGCCTTGCGGGCATCGCCGTTGAACGCAGGGTCAAGAAGATTGGTGAACTCCGCGAACTTCAAACGCACTTGGGCGACATAGATGTCTTGGTCGGCGACGTCAATCGAGGCCGAATTCTTGTCGTCGAGTGTAAGGACTTATCCGTAGCGCGGACACCGTACGAGATGGCTCGAGAGCTGATCGAGATCTTCGGGGGCGGAAATGATGCTAAATCCACAGTTAGCAAACAC
>JBEKJW010000113.1:0-13893 GCA_050011035.1 Candidatus Acidiferrales bacterium | reverse complement strand
TTTTCCAGAGAGCCCGGCGTCAGGTCCAGCTCGCCGTCTTCCGAAGCAGTTGTTTCTTCTTTTGCCGAAGGTTCGATGGTGTCCGAGGAGTCCGCCGCGGCGAGCGCTGCCTTCGCGCTGGAAAGATCCTCGTACACATCGATGCCGTAACGCTCAAACGTCGAAAGCAAATCGTCGATTTCTTCCGACGAGTGAACCTCCGGCGGCAGAATGTCGTTCACCTCATCGTAGAGCAGGTAACCGCGTTCCTTGCCCATCGCGATGAGTTGTCGTACCTGATCGTATTTCTCTTCGAGAGCCAGACTCACACTTCCTCCCTTACCACCCGAAACCCAAAGCCCTGCCTGTTAGACGGCTTGGAATGCCAAAAGCGCGCGGGATGAGACACCCCGACGCGGCTGCTAAACTTACGTTCAAAAGGAATTTTTCAGGACGAGATCTTTGAGCCCGTTCCCAAGTTGCACGCCGGGCCGCCCAGCCGGCGCTTGCTCCGTTACGTCTATATGATGCTGGAGGGGTGCGAGCCGTTTCCTCCAAAACCTTGCGAATATATAATATTTCTGAACGAATCGTCAAATCTTAGCCTGCCTTGAAACGTACTTGCCACGACGCCCGTTACGCCTTTTGTGGGCTTCCCCGCGTTCCCGATCTGGCACTGAATCGCCTGTTCAACGCCTCCGGTGAGGGTCGCGAATCGCCTGTGATGTATAACACATTTATTTACAGGTTGTTACGGCAGGGGCGCCCGGCGTTATACCGCAACCGAGTCTAGTCTCCCTCCAGCCTCTTTTCTGATTCTCTATGGCTCGAAAGGAGCCTCAATAATTCCATTCGCCTTTGCATCATGCGTATTAGATCCTCGGCTGGAGGGTTGGCCGCGATTCGCTGCTGCAGCTCGGCCAGCTCGGCGGACACCGGCCGCTGCCTCAGGAACAGCAGGCAGCTCTCCGCGTCGATCCAGGTCGCCTCGGGAAACTCTTCAAACAGAACCTCAAACATCACGCGACGGTCTTTGTCCTCAAGAGTTTTGGCGACTTCCGCTGGATCGAGACGCGCACCGGACTCGCTCGCTAATGTGGCTACGATCAGCGCCTCGAAAATGTTTCGAGTCTCGAGCCCGTGATGCAGGCCCTCGCTCGCCATGAGCTGCGCAAGGTGTTGGCGAAACGCGTCGGCTTCGAAGAGCATGCGGATCAGCTGGCGCTCAGCGCGCTTCACGGCGGGCGTAAGCAGCTCGGCTTTCGGCTTTACTTCGCTTCTCCGCTCCAACGCCGCGCGGCGCAGCGATTCGCGCAGCACCGGTTCGTCCACCTGCAGCTCAGATGCGATGCGCGTTGCCCACTCCGAACGCAGCAGCCGGTTCGGTAGCCGCTGGACGTAGGGCATCAGGAAATTCAGCGCCGCTACTTTTCCGTTCGCCGTGGTCCGGTCCATCTTTCGTGCGCGCTGGATCAAGTAGTCGAGATATGGTGGTGACTGCAGCAGCAGCCGCTTGTACGCGTCGATGCCGTTGTTCTGAATGAATTTGTCCGGATCGGCGCCGCCCGGCAACGCGAGCACGCGAACGTCGAATTCCTTTTCGAGCAGCAGCGCGATCGAACGCTCCGTCGCCGCCTGCCCAGCCGCGTCGGGATCGAAATTCACCACCACCCGTTGAGTGAACCGGCTGAGCAGCTTGATTTGCGGTTCAGCAAGGCTCGTGCCGCAGCTTGCCACCACGTTTCCAACGCCCGCGCGCGCCACGGCGATCGCATCCATATAACCTTCGACTAGCACGGCGAAATCGCTGTGCCGCAGCGCTTCCTTCGCGCGATCCATGTGATAGAGCACGTTGCTCTTCGAATAGATCGGCGTTTCCGGCGAGTTCATGTATTTCGGCGTGTCATCGCCCATTGCGCGCCCGCCAAACGCGATCACCTTGCCCGACTCGTTCGAAATCGGAAACATGATGCGCCTGCGGAATTTGTCGTAGAGCCGGTTGCTCTTCTCGTCGCGATTGAAGAGCCCCGAAATCGCGAGGAGCGTTTCCGGATACTTTTGTTTCAGAAAACGTAAAGCCGCGTCGCCGGCCGCCGGTGCATAGCCGAGACCGAATCGCGCGATCGCGTCGGCGTTTAGTCCACGGTCCTCCAGATATGCAAGGGCGAGTTTGCCGTCAGGACTTTGGGTCAGTTGTCGCGCGTAGAATGCGGCGATTTCGCGGTGGACGTTCACCAGCACAGTACGCTGTTGGTTTTCAGTTCGCTCTTCGGGCGAGCGTTCGCGCGGCTTCGGTATCGCGATCCCCGATTTTTCGGCGACTATCCGCACCGCTTCCGGAAACGTGCACTTCTCCATCTCCATCACGAACTGAAAGACGTCGCCGCCCTTGCCGCACCCAAAGCAGTGGTAGAACTGCTTCGCCGGATGCACGTTGAACGACGGCGATTTTTCGTTGTGGAATGGGCAGAGCCCAGAAAAATTCTGCCCGGCTTTCTTCAGGCGCACGTATTCGCCGACAATCCGGACAATGTCCGTCTGCGTCTTAACTCGATCCGCGAATGATCCCGCTTCCGCCATGCCGCCTACTTTGTATGCGCTCGCATCGTTGTTGTAAAGGGTTCGCCGAAACGCTCAAACATGGAGATCCGCGATTGTCACCGCTTGGCCGCCGCGATCTTCCGCTTCGTGCCGGATGCGTTCCACCAGCGGATGCGCCGACAAAAACTCGGCGAGACCTCGCCGCAACGCGCCCGTTCCATATCCATGAATGATGCGCACGGAGGGACGACCGGCCAGCGCCGCGTCGTCGATAAATTTATCGACCAGTTCCGTTGCTTCCTCCACGCGCCGCCCAATTACATTGATCTCGCCGCCGCTCGTTACGCCGGTTTCCGAATCGGCAGCGTTGCCTCGCGAGCGTGACGCCTGCGGCGCTTCCGCGCGCTGGCGCTGCACCGTCACAGATGTCGAACCAGCACCGCCGGCGCCAGCGGCATTTCCGCCCTCTGCGCTGACGATGTCCGCCACCGGCACGCGCATTCGCAGCGGCCCGGCTTGGACTTCCGCGAGGCGCCCATCGTGCCGCCGGAAAATCACCGGCTGCTTGAATCCCTTCACCATAATTCGTTGCCCGGAAATAAGCGTGTCGGGATCGGTCGCCTTCGGGACCGCGGCCTCAACTACACCCAAGTCCGTCTGCGAAGTGGAAAGCGTGTCCACGATTGCCGCGTCCTTCTCCGCTCGCGCGTCTGACTGAATTTTCGCGATGCGTCGTCCGGATTGCTTTTCGAGCTGCGCGCGCAGCGTACGATCCTGAATTTCCGCCGTAAGCTTTGTTACTTCCGCTTCGAGCCGCTTCTGCGTATCCGCAAAATTGCGCTCGAGATCCGCGATGCGCTTGCGCTGCCGCTCGATCCACTCCGTGCGAAGCGATTGCCGTTCTGCTTCGAGCTGCGCCAGCTCCTCGCGCGACTGACGTTTGATCTCCTCCATCTCGTCGCGGGTTTTGTGCAGATACGCGATCAGGTCGCGTGCCTCGCGCAATTCAGTGGAAAGGCTCGACCGCGCCGTCTCGATCACGCGTTCCGGCAGCCCGAGTCGCCTTGCGATCTCGATCCCGCTCGAAGTTCCCGGCACTCCGACGAGCAGCCGGTACGTCGGCCGCAAATGTTCTTCGTCAAACTCCATTGCCGCGTTCACGATTCCCGGCGTCGTCGACGCATAGGACTTCAGCCGGTCGTGATGCGTCGTCGCGATCGTCAGCGCACGCCGCACGCGAAACTCCTCCAGCAGCGCCACGGCCAGCGCCGCGCCTTCTTCCGGCGCCGTGCCCGTGCCCATTTCGTCCACCAAAATCAGCGAACGATCCGTCGCTACCGCGAGCATCGATTTCAAATTCATCACGTGCGCCGAAAACGTAGAAAGGTCCGCCGCGATCGACTGTTCGTCGCCGATGTCCGCCAACACATGATCGAAAATCGGCAGAACCGCCGTTTCCGCCGCCACTGGAATTGACGCCTGCGCCGAAAGCGCGGCCAATCCGACCGACTTCAGCGCGACGGTCTTGCCTCCCGTATTCGGTCCGCTGACCACCACGATCGTTTCGTCGCCGCCCATCGCGATCGAAAGCGGGACTGCCTTGCGTCCCTGCGGACGCAGCGTCGCTTCCAGCACGGGGTTGCGCGCATTCTCCAAACGCAGCGCGTTGCCGCTGGAAAATTCCGGCACTGTACAGTCGAGGTCCCGCGCGTAGCGCCCTCGCGCGAAAATCGAATCGAAGTGCGCGATCTCCGCCGCCGCGGCTTCAAGCGGTCCGCGATTGGCGCGCGTCCGCTCCGTCAGCTCCCGCAAAATCCGTGAGATTTCTTCGAGCTCTTCCTCGGTGAGTTGTACGAGCCGGTTATTTAGGTCGATCGCCTCAAGCGGCTCGACGAAAACCGTCTGCCCCGTCCCGCTCGCCCCGTGTACCACGCCCGGCACGCCGCGGCGATCCGAAGCGCGAACCGGAATCACGAACCTGTCGTTGCGCAGCGTAATGTAGTCGCCGGCCGATTCCCCGCTCGCGCGCAGAATGCATTCGAGTGAACGCTGAATTTTCTCTCGGCTCTGTGCGATTCCCGTGCGGATGCGCCGTAACTGGGGCGAAGCATCGTCGCTGATCTCGCCGTTCGGAAGCACCGCGTGCCGGATCGCCTTCGTAAGCCACCGCTGATCTACAAACGCAGCCGCGCGCGCCGCAAGTTGCGGAAACTTATCCTTCGTCTCCTTGAACGCTGCTCGCGCCATCTCCACGGAATCGATCAGCGTGCACACATTCAGCAAATCCTGCGGCGTCAGCACCGACGCTGGAATCGCAAGCCGCGTGAGCCACTCCTCCGGATCGCGCAGCGAGCCAAATCCCAACTCGGATCCGCCCCGCAAATACTCGGCTGCCTCGCGCACAAGCGCGAACTCCGCGTTCAACGCCGCGGCATCCTGGCTCGGCTCGAGCGCTTCGATGGCACGCCGTCCGGGCACACACGTGGAGTAGCCGCCGACGATTTCCTTCAGCTTGTCGAATTCCAGGACTTGTTGCGCGGAGCGGGACACGGATGCCTCAACTATAGGATGAAGGAATCACTCGCGCGCTTCAATTGAAGCGCCTGTGGAAAATCGAGGATTACTGCGCGGAGTTCTTCCGCTTCTTCGCCTGCGGACCAACCTTGGCAGGCGGTGTAGCACCAAGCGTTTCGACCATTGCCACCCCGATCGCGTCGATCACGTTCTGCGCATCGTGGCCCGGCTGATTGTTGTTATTGCCGAAAATCGAAAACACCAGCTTCTCGCCTCGCAGCGTCGTTGCG
This sequence comes from Candidatus Acidiferrales bacterium, assembly GCA_050011035.1. Taxonomy (GTDB): domain Bacteria; phylum Acidobacteriota; class Terriglobia; order Acidiferrales; family UBA7541; genus Palsa-295. Next base: position 8,569 of record JBEKJW010000113.1, on the reverse strand, counting down.
AATCCGGACATCGACCGCACGTGCGAGAGAGAACCCGTCTTCGCCGAGATCAATCCTTCGGCCATGGTTTTCTTCATTCGCGTCTCGAGCGTGCCGTCGACGCCCGCCACTGGAAACGTCGAAATGTAGCTGTCGCCCCACGGTTGCTGCGCGTCGTAGCGAAGCACTTGCACCAGCGCGCGAGGCGTCACCAAATCGTTGCCGGAAAGCCCCGAGCCATCTTCGAGGGTCACATCGCCGTCAGCCACGCCGATCGACGCCAGAAAGTCCCTCTCCGTCCAGACGCCCGCGTCGGTGACGCCAAATCCCCTTTTTGCGTATGCCACCGCGCGCAACAAAAGCTCTGCGTGCAAATTCTGGCTTACCTTGTTCGTGAGCCGCGCCGTCTCGAGCAGCGTGGGCGACAAATGCTCCGCCAGCACCTGCGTGTCTGGCGAAGGCGGAGTGGGCGCCGGCCCGAGCACCACGTCTTGATCGTTGTAAATTTCCGGCGGCAGCGCGTGATGCACGGTCGCTGTACCCGTCACGTGAACACCGCGTGCTTCAAACACCTGCTTCAGCGCCTCCGCCGCGATCGCCGTCGAGTCGCTCATGGCCAGGTCGAGCTTGACGCTCGCGTGCCCCTGCGGAATCACTCCGCGCAAGTAAATGAAGTTCGTTCCCGGCTGTCGCGTCACGGAGAAATTCGGCTTGTCCCCCGCCGGGCTCGTCACGATGGTCTGCGTAAAGGTGCCGAGCGCGGCCGCCGGCTGCACCGCGATCACCGCCGGGTCGCCAACGTTGGCACCCGGACTCACCTCCACAACAAACGAGTTGTCGTTGAAACAGATCGCGCTCACCGGCGCGCCGTAGGTGAAAAAAAGATCGCCGACATTCCAGCCCGCCGGGTAAGGGTCGTAAGGATAAAAGCTGTCGTCCGCCACTACGTTTCCGTCGATTTCTCTCACACCCTTCGCGATCGCCGCGTCGGCCAGCTCGTACAGAACCTTCTCTACTGGACCGTCGCGCTCGGCTTTACCCGCGTACGGAAACACGCGATTCGAAAGATTCGGATCGCCTCGCCCGACAAGCACCAAATCACCAGTAAGCTTTCCCGCCGCGTCGATTTTCCCCGTGGTTTCCAGCGTTGTGCGGAAGTGATAGTCCGGCCCGAGCGTGGCGAAAGCGAGCGAGGACGTAATGATCTTCGCGTTTGAAGCCGGCGTGAAAAACTTGTCGGCGTTCAGCTCGTAGACCGTCTCGCCGGTCTCGCGGTCCACTATCAAAATTCCCCAAAAACTCTTCTGCGCCTTCGCTTCATCGAGCGCGGCGCTCACGCGCGATTCGAATCGCACCACGTCCGCGCGCCGGGCCGGACGCGGGCTCGCGCCTGCGGTTTTCCTTGAAGCCGTCCCAGCAGCAGACGTCGCGCTCGTCTTCTGCGCCTCCCCAACAAAAACGCATCCAAAGACGCAGAAAAATATCGTCGCGTACGCCGCGGTCCAACGCTTCGCTGAAATCATCAAACTGATCATACGGGAACCCACACCGCACTCTGAGCGCTTCGCCAAACTTGGTTGCGAATCAGTCCCTAAATCCATATGATGAACGCCACTTCCCCGGAGGGAACGATGAGAAAATTAGTGTCAGCACTACTCGTTATTGCGATGACCGGAGCGCTCGGCCTTTTCGCTCCCGCCACCGTCCGCGCGGACGACGATAAGACCACCGACCAAGATCGCATCAAAACAGCCGGCACGGTTCTCCACGAGATTATGGATATTCCTGACGACATTCCGCAGGACGTAATCGACAAGGCTTACTGTGTGATCGTATACCCCACCGTGCTGAAGGCTGCCTTCATTGTGGGCGTCAGCTACGGCCGTGGCGTGATGACTTGCCGCTCCGGAAAATACTTCCGCGGCCCGTGGAGCGCTCCTTCGATGATGGCTCTGGAAGGCGCCAGCTTCGGTCTTCAGGCCGGCGGCCAGGCAACGGACTTCGTTCTGCTCGTTATGAACCAGGGCGGCGCGAACGGGATTCTCGCCAGCAAGGTGAAACTCGGCGGCGACGCCTCGGTCGCGGCTGGTCCGGTGGGCCGCACCGCTTCCGCGGAAACCGACGCCAGCATGCGCGCGCAGATCCTAAGCTACTCGCGTGCGCGCGGCGTGTTCGCGGGCATCTCGCTGTCGGGTTCAACAGTCCGCCCGGACAACGATGCCAACGAGCGCGTGTACGGCAAGAAAATTTCCGCCCGCGCCATCGTGCTGGAAAACGCAGTGAAGCCCACGGCCGACGCCGACGAGCTTCTCAACGTGCTCCGCAAGCACAGCCCGAGGCGCGCGAAGTAAGCCGCAACACAACGAACTCAACCCATGCGCCGGAGGCGGGGTCCTCCGGCGCATTTTTGTTTTACAGCGTTCCCTGCGAAAACCTTAAGTCCAAGCCTACCGCTGTGTTCCATTTCGGTACACCAGTTCCTCGAGTCCAACTGCCACCCAATTGCATCTCTTGAAGTACGCAGTTCATGCTCGACCTTGGCCCGAACTTGACCAATGGTCGACTTTGGGCTATAGTCAGAGTCACACAAGCCCCGATGGCCACTGTCCCTAATAAGCTGTCATTGAACAAACCCCCGCGGCGAGCCGCTGGCCGCCGCGAGCGCCACCGCGCGGAAACACGCGAACGCCTATATCGCGCCGCTCTGGATCTTTTTGCCGAACGTGGATTTCTGCGCACCACGGTAGAAGACATCACCGAAGCAGCCGATGTAGGAAAAGGAACATTTTTCAACTACTTCGAGACCAAGGAACACATCCTTGCGGAATTCGGCGGTGCTTACCTTGTGGCCGTGCAAAAAGGCCTGGAAGAAGCGCGCGAAACCGAAGGCCCGATCATCGACGTGCTCCACAATCTCGCCACTAACGCGATTCGCCAGATCAACGAAAACGGAGCGCTGATCCGCGCGATTTACGCCGCGCACGCCTCCTGCGAATCGGTACGCCGCGAGCTGCAGCAAAGAGTGCAAGCCTGCCGCAAATTGCTCGCCGAAATCATCAAAATCGCGCAGGATCGCGGCGAAGTACGGCGCGATATTCCGGCCGCCGAACTTTCCCGCTTGATCCAAGGAATCATGATGGGCGTCACCATGGGCTGGTCGATATATCCCTCCGCCGCTCTGCGTAAGGTATTGGAAGAGACCTGGGCGTTGATGGAGCCCGGCTTGCGCGGCGCCGCGTCCCCCGCGGCTATGAGCCGCCGGAGGAGATCGAAGTGATGAATTTCCGTGTGGTTTGGAACGAAAAATCTCACGAAATTGATGAGTCGCGGAGGCGCTCGCGTTCATCCATAGAGAAACCGGAGGGTGTCTCCGTGATACGCCGTTTCACAAATTTTGCAGTGCCGCTGGTGCTGGCGGCCGCCGCTGCCATCCCCTCGCACGCGCAGAACGTGCCCGGAGCCGTGCCGGGGCCGCAGGCTACATCGACCTCGGGCAGTAACTCCCCGGCCGCGCCCGTGGCTCCGCAGACGTCGCAGACTTTCCAGGGCAGCGTACCGGGTCAACTTGTTCCGGGTGTTCTGCCGATTTCGCTGCAGGATGCGATCGATCGCGGTCTAAAGACCAATCTCGGCCTGCTGCTCTCGAACCAGGGCGTGCGCTCCACGCGCGGCACACGTTGGCAACAGTTGAGCAACCTGTTGCCGAACATCACCACGACGAGCTACATCAACGCGTCGCAGATTGACCTGGCGGAATACGGTTTCAACTTCAATTTTCCCGGCGTCTCGATTCCATCGATCGTGGGGCCGTTCGCGTATGTCGACTCGCGAGCTTACCTGACGCAGTCGATGCTCGATCTGAAGGCCATCAACAACGTCCACGCCTCCACGCAGAACGCGAAGGCCGCCGAATACACCGCGAAGGATGCGCGCGACTTGGTCGTTCTCGCGGTCGGCTATTCGTATTTGCAGGCGATCGCGGATGCGTCGCGCATCGAAAGCGTCTCCGCGCAAGTCGATACCGCGCAAGCGCTGTTCAATCAGGCTTCCGATCAGGTGAACGCCGGTACTTCACCACGAATCGATGGCCTGCGCGCTGAAGTGGAATTGAAAACACGCCAACAGCGATTGATTCAGGCCAAGAACGATTACGCGATTCAGAAGCTTACGCTCGGCCGCATCATTGGCCTCAATCCCGCACAACAGTTTGAACTCACGGATAAATCGCCCTACGCACCCTTTACGGCGATGAGCGTTGACGACGCGATCCAGAAGGCGGAAGCATCGCGCTCCGATTTGAAAGCTGCTGAACTCACCGTCCGCGCCTCGGAGTATTCAAAGAAAGCCGCTCGCGCGGGCTACTATCCATCATTCAACTTTTCCGCCGACTACGGCATCGCCGCCGTTTACTCGACGCTCGGGAGTCACGGCGTGTTCGACGTGCGTGGCACACTCTCGATTCCCATTTTTCAGGGCAATCGAGTGAAAGGCGATGAGATGGTCGCGGATGCGCAACTCGAGCAGGCGCGCGAGAACTACGAAAACCTTCGCGCGCAGGTCGACACCGACGTTCGAACCGCGCTCTTGAACCTTCAGTCCTCCAGCGAGCAGGTCGCAGTCGCCAAGAGCAACATCGACCTCGCGCAGCAAACGCTCGATCAATCGCGCGATCGCTTTGCCGCGGGCGTGGCGGACACGGTCGAAGTCGTGCAGGCGCAGGAACAAGTCGCGAGCGCCAACGACAGCTACATCGCCAGTCTTTATAGCTACAACTACGCCAAGATTTCTCTGGCCCGCGCCATGGGCCTCGCCGAAGTGGGCGTGAAGGAATATTTCAAAGGAAACTAGCCATGCCACAGACTACGGAAACCACCGCCGTCCCCGTACAAACCAACGCTCCCCAGCCTGCCGCGCAGCCCGCGCCGCAGAAGCTGCCGGCGGAGAACCGCTCCGCGTCCGAACCACCCGAGCGGCCGCAGGGATTTTTCGCGACACATCCGAAGGCACCTTTCTATCTCGCGGTGATCGCGCTGGTTCTGCTCGTTGGCGGATATTTCGCATACAACTATTTTTCGAGCTACGAATCCACGGACGACGCGGAAGTTGACGGCCACTTGCAACCGCTGAGCGCGCGTATCTCCGGCTACATCACCAAGGTCAACGTTGACGATAACCAGACCGTTCAGGCCGGCACCGTGCTCGCCGAAATCGATCCGCGCGATTATCAGGCAGCTCTCGATAAGGCTGAAGCCGACCTCGCTGACGCCATTGCGACCGCGCGCGCGTCGAATCTCAACGTCCCCATCACTGCAGTAAACACCACGAGCCAGATCAGCGTCGCGAAAGCCGATGTTGAAAACGCAGCAGCCGGCATCACCTCCGCTGAACAACAGTACGAAGTGACCAAGGCGCAGCTTGCCGAAGCGCAGGCCAACGACGTGAAGGCGCAGAACGACCTGGTCCGGTACAAGCAGCTCGTCGATAAGCAGGAAATTTCCCAACAACAGTACGACTCGGCCGTCGCTGCGGCAAAAGCCAGCACGGCCACCGTCGTTGGCGCGCAGTCCAGCGCTGCTTCCGCGCTGCAGCAAATCACGCAGGCCAAAACCAAGCTTGCGCAAGCAGAGGCCAATCTGCGCTACGCGGAAACGGCGCCGCGCCAAGTGGAAACCACCGAAGCGCGCGCCAGCTCTGCCGATGCAACCGTCAAAGAAAAGCAGGCCGCCGTCGAAACCGCCACGCTGAATCTGAGCTACACAAAAATCGTCGCGCCGGTTAGCGGCACCGTGACCAAGAACGCCGAGGTCGGCATGAACGTGTCGCCCGGCCAGCAACTTTTCTCCATCGTGCCGCTTGCCGACGTGTGGGTCACCGCGAACTTCAAGGAAACCCAGCTCAAGAACATGAGAGTCGGCCAGCGCGCGGTGATCAAAGTCGACGCGAACGGGCGCGAATACAAAGCGCACGTCGACAGCATCGCCAACTCTAGCGGCGCGCGCACCAGCCTGCTCCCGCCGGAAAACGCCACGGGCAACTACGTGAAAGTCGTGCAGCGCATTCCGGTGAAGATCGTTCTCGAGCCTGGACAGAACGACGATCTCTACTTGCGCCTTGGCATGTCGGTCGAGCCCAAAGTCTACGTGAAGTAACATGAGCGCAGCCGCAGCACTCCCGTCGGACGCGACGTGGCGTCCCGCAGTAAACCCGTGGGTCATCGCGATCGTGGTGACGCTTGCCACGTTCATGGAAGTGCTCGACACGAGCGTCGCGAACGTCGCGCTGCCCCACATCGCCGGAAGCCTCTCCGCCGGCCAGGATGAAAGCACCTGGGTGCTCACCTCATACCTGGTGTCGAACGCGATCGTTCTTCCGTTGAGCGGTTGGTTTTCGCAGCTGATCGGACGCAAGCGCTTCTACATGACGTGCGTCGCGCTCTTCACGATTAGCTCGTTCCTCTGTGGCATCGCGCCGAATCTTGGCATGCTGATTTTCTTCCGCGTGCTGCAGGGCGCGGGCGGCGGCGGTTTGCAGCCGAGCGAACAGGCCATCCTTGCGGATACGTTCGAGCCCCGCAAACGCGGCATGGCCTTCGCGGTGTACGGCATGGCGGTCGTTCTCGCGCCTGCTATCGGGCCGACGCTCGGCGGCTGGATCACGGACAACTTCACCTGGCGATGGATCTTCTTCATCAACATTCCGGTCGGTATCGTCTCGCTTCTGCTGACCAACATGCTGATCACAGACCCGCCAAGCATGAAGCGGCACGACACCAAGGCTGGCTTCCGCATCGATTTCATCGGCCTCGGGCTGCTCGCGCTCGGTCTTGGCACGCTGCAAGTGGTGCTCGATAAAGGCCAGCGCGACGATTGGTTTGGCTCGCACTTCATTGTGGTGATGACCGCCATCAGCGTTGTCTCGCTCGTTGCCGTGATCATCTGGGAGTGGTTTCACAAAGATCCGATCATCGACCTTCATTTATTCAAGGAACGATCGTTCGGCGTGGGCAACCTGCTGATGTTCATGGTCGGCTTCGTGCTCTTATCGAGCACCGTATTGATTCCACAATTTCTGCAGGAATTGATGGGTTATACCGCCCAGCGCGCCGGCCTGGCGCTGATGCCCGGCGGCATTGCCATCATCATGTGCATGCCGCTGGTGGGATTTCTGCTCGGAAAGACCGACGCGCGCCGCCTTTTGATTTTCGGCCTCTCGATGGTCTGCTTCGCGATGTTCCGTATGACGCACTTTGACTTGGACATCGACTTCCACACCGCCGCTTCGGCTCGCGTGTTCCAGGCCATCGGTCTCGCGTTCCTCTTCGTACCGATTAACACGGCGACCTACGCCTTCATCCCGCCCGGCAAAAACAACGCCGCCTCGGGTCTGATTAACCTCGCCCGCAACATCGGCGGTAGCGTCGGCATTTCGCTCGTCACCACAATGCTCGCTCGCCGCACCCAGGTTCACCAGTCGGACCTGACGCATAGCCTTAACAACGGCAACCCGCAACTCCAGGCCGCCATCGCGAACACGGCGAAGCTGCTCATCGCTCGTGGCTCGAGTCCCGCGCTAGCCGCACAACAGGCATACGGCCTCGTCGCCGGCTCCCTCCAGCGCCAGGCCACGATGCTCGCGTATATTGACAATTTCTGGATGCTGGCGATTGCCATCGGCGCTATGATTCCTCTGGTTTTCTTGATGAAGAGGGTCAAGCCCGGTGGTCCGATGGCGGCGCACTAGGGCCTGACATCCACATTTGCCAATTCGCATCGTCACGGTCGAACGCGAATACGGAAGTGGCGGCGCACTGATAGCTAGAGCTCTCGCAGCGCGGCTTGGCTGGAAGTTGTGGGATGAAGAGCTGAGCAGCGAGATCGCCCGCGTCGCCAACGTCGACGTCAAGTCGGCGAAAAGCTGCGACGAACGCGTCGATCCTTTCCTCTACCGGCTATTTCGCATCTACGCCCGTGGCAGCTACGAACGCGCGCTATCTACCGGCAACGACTCGTACTTCGACACCGATCAGATGGTCCAGGTACTTCACAAAGTGATTGAAGACATTGGCTCGCGTGGAAATTCCGTGATCGTGGGCCGCGGCGGGCCGTACATCCTGCGGCACCGGCCTGACATGTTCAGCGTTTTTATTTACGCTTCGGATGACGAGAAAATCTATCGTCTGAAGGCGATCGGCAAAACCGAGAACGAAGCGCGGCAGCTGGTCGCCGAAGTCGATCACGATCGCGCGGCCTTCATTCAGCACTACTTTCAAAAGACCTGGCCGCACCGTCCGCTCTACAACATGATGATCAACTCACGTCTAGGCGACGACTACGTCGTCGAGTCGATCGTCCAGCAGCTCGCCCTCGTCGATAAATTCCAGCCCGCACCCGAAGTCGAAGCCCGCTAGCCTTCCTCGCCCATAGACCGCCGCACGATTCTCACTCGGTTTCTCTACTTCGCCTCGTCCGGCTTGAAGTGCGGGTTGTAGATGACACCGATCACGTTGCCGAACGGATCGCGCACTTCGCCCACCAAAATTCCTCCGCCCACATCTTGCACTTCACTCACAGACGTCGCGCCAAGTTCGATC
>JBEKJW010000112.1:0-14439 GCA_050011035.1 Candidatus Acidiferrales bacterium | reverse complement strand
CGCGTGGTGCTCACCGCGCCGGACGCGAAGGAGTTCTGGGTCACTCCCATCGAAACCGTCTCCGAATCTGAGGACGGCTACGAGCGCGTCTACCAAGGCTCCCAGATTATCGCCGTCTGGCCTGTCGAACTCGTCCCCGCCTCCGAAATCCGCCTCCGCCTAAAAATGTCCGTCTCCCGCGTCCCTTAAGCGCGCGTCCGACATGCCGGCGCCGCGGCGCCCCGGTCGCCCTCCGACCCCACCCCTCATCCCCATTTTGAGACGCAACTCCCCCTTGACTCAATAGTACCTTTGTAGTAATATGTAGCGGGTTTAACACACGGCCCATTCTTATGCACCCGCGAAGCGGCACTCCGTCGTTGCCGCCGGACGAATCGACAATGAAAACCCACTTTCGTGCGCCACAGCTTCTACCAGCCCGATTGCGCACAGCGGCACATGGCCAGCTCACCCGCCGTCGGCATGGTCTGCTAAAATGGGGTTAATTCACCTGGGCGTCATCGACTATCAGAGGCACCGGAGGCTGGCGGATTGGAAGTCCTAGGCTTCTTTTTTGCCATTTTGTTGTTCGGCGTCGTCATCCTTCTCGTCGCCTTTCCGATCGTCGCCTATTTCCGGGCGCGCGCCGCGCGAGACCGAGTCGCCGAACTCAATACCGAAATCAGCCTTCTCCGGGACCGCATCCGCAAGTTGGAGCTCTCCCCGTCGATCAACGAACTCAACGCTCTGCGTGAGCGCGTTTGGAAGCTCGAGCTGCCCGCAAGTAGAGAAGCGCCCGCCGCTGCGGCAGAACCGGCTTCCGCGCCCCCTGTTCCGGCCGCTGTTGCGCCGCCTGTCGTAATCGCTGAACCACACATTCCCGGCGTACCCGCGAAACCGCCGCACGTCGAGCCGCCGCGCGTTCCAACGCCGGTACCCGTGGAGCCCTCGACCTCCATTCCGCCCCGTCCACCCGCGCCGGGTGTGACGCCGCCCGTGTCGCACCCCGCAACGCCGATTCCGCTGCCCGTGCCGCTACAGCCTCAGGCCGCCGCGCCTGAGTCTCACGCCGCGCGCGTACAGCCTCCGCCGGCAACAGCAGCTTTGCCGCGCGTTGGCTCGCACGTCGCGCCGCAGCCTCCCAAGCGCGAGCTTGCCGATTTCGAGAGCGTCTTCGGCGAAAGCTGGCTGAACAAGATCGGCATCACCGCACTCGTGATCGGCATGGCGCTGCTGCTGAATTACACGATGCACTACATGGGTCCCGGCGGAAAAATCCTGCTGGGCTACGTGTGCAGCGCGGTGCTGATCGCAATCGGCGTGGTCGGCGACCAGCGCGAGCGCTACCGCATTCCAGCGCGCGCCGTTCTCGGAGGCGGATGGGCGCTGGCGTATTTCACAACGTACGCGATGCACAACGTCCCCGCCGTGAAACTGATCGACAACGCCGTGATGGGCTTCGCGCTCCTTTTCGCTGTGGCGGTCGCGATGGTGGTCCACTCGCTGAAGTACGATTCCGAGCTCGCCACTGGATTTGCGTACCTGCTCGCGTTCACCGCGGTAGCTGTAAGCGAAATTCCGCTCGGCGCGCTGGTGGCATCGGCAATCCTTGCCGCGTCGCTCGCTTACGTGCTGAAGGCGCGGCGTTGGTTCATCGTCGAGCCCTTTGCGATCGCCGCCACGTATTTCGTGCATTGGCTGTGGCTGAACCAACTCTTCGATCGCATCGGCGGGCCGAAGCCGTTCCCAGAATTTCCCGTGAGCGCAGCGCTGGTCACAGCCTACTGGGTGATTTACATCGTTTCTTATTTTCTGCGTAAGCCCGAAAACCAGCTGCATACCCAGCTGCTCACATTTTCGTTTTTGCTGAACGCAGCAGGCTACTTGACGCTGCTTCACGCGCAGTCGTTCCATCCCGAGTGGCGATTCTGGTTCCTGCTCTTTAACGGTGCGGTGTATTTCGCGGTTTCCGGTTACGCGCGAACGATCGACCGCCGCGCCGGATTTTTGGTGGCCAGCACGCTCGGCGCAATCCTGATGATCACCGCGATTCCGTACAAATATTCGGGCGAACGGCTCGAAATTATTTGGCTGATCGAGACCGAATCGCTCCTCCTGGTCGGCTGGCGGATTCCGGATCGCTACTTGCGCGGGCTTGCTGCAGGCGCCGGCGCGCTCCTGGCTGCTTACGTAGGTGTCACTGAAGTGCTGCCTCGATTCGTCGACATCGGTACCAAGCCCGATCCGCAACTCGCCTGGGTGCTTGTGGCGATCGCGGGCGCATTTTTCCTGAACGGCATGTTGAAGTCGCGGCTCGAAGACGAGCCATCGCAAATCGACGAGATCGCGCTGACCGTGTCGCCCATTCTCGCGACGCTTTTCCTGCTCGCCGCGGCGTGGGTCTCGTTGCCGTCGATGTGGATCGGGCCGGTCTGGCTCGTCGCGGGTGTCGCGCTCGCAGAGTTGGGACTCGATGTGAGCGACGTGCTCTTGCGTTACTGCGGATACGGCGCCGTGGCGATGGGCGTCGGACGGCTGATTTTTGTGAACCTTCAGAGTAGTGAGCGGTGGGAGTACGGTTCGCTGCGGCTCTTCACCGTGGGGATTTGCTGCGCGATTCTCTACGTCGCGTCGCGCAGGCAAGTCGCAGACACGCCATCGGATCCGGTGGATCATGCGCTCGCGTTGACTGGATCGTTCGGCGGATTTGCGACCCTTTACACCTGCGCGGCGACGATTCTCGCCGTACCGCTCATGTTGCAGGAACTCAAAGCGGCCGCTGTGGCGGTCGGGTTCGGGCTTTTTGCCCTCGTTCTGCTTGAAGCAGGCGACATGCTCGCCGACAACGCGCTTTTGCTGCAGGGCGCGGCGGTGCTGTGCCTGAGCTTCGGCCGCATTTTCATCGCCGACCTGAACGCGACGGATTTCTTCCGCCATCAGCCTGAGGCGGTATTCACGGTGCCGCTGCTCGCCGCGATCTATTACTTCGTGGCGTACACGATGAAGGAGCCAGTTGCGTTTCGCGTGGTGACGCTCTGGTTCGGGACGATCTCACTCGCCGCGCTGATTCGTTTTGAAGCAGATGGACCGTGGGTCGCCGTCTGGTGGGCTGCCTTCGCCGTGGTGCTGTACGCGCTGGGGCGTTTTGTGAGCGACGGATTCCGCTTCCAGGCCTACGCGCTGACGATTCTGGTCGCGCTCCGGTGCCTCGTGTCGAATTTCGAACTCACGCGTCCGTGGAATGGGACCACCGATCTTCGCGTTGCCACCGTGGTTGCCGCGTCGATTCTGTTGTACGCGCTGTTCGTGTGGTCAAAGTTGTTGGGCGGCTCTGCGAGCGCAACGTCAAAGCTGAGCGGCGCGTGGGAATCGATCGTCGAACGCGAATTTCACCTGTTTTTCTTCGTACCCACCCTTCTGATCACCGGATTGATTGGCCTCGAAGTGCGGAGCGCGTACCTCACGGCGGCGTGGGGCGTCGAAGCCGTCATCATTTTTCTCGCGGTACTCAAGCTCGACGAGCGCGCCTATCGCTGGTTCAGCCTCGGACTGCTTTCGATCTGCGTGATCCGCATCGTCCTCGTCGACGTGTGGACGCTCGACGCGCTCGGGCGGATCATTTCGTTCATCGGACTCGGTGCCGCGCTGCTGGTGATCAGCTTCCTATACGCGCGACACCGCGAGCTGCTCAGGAGGGTCTTGTGATGCGGCGCATCATCGCTCTCGTGCTCGCCATTGCGAGCGTCGTGCTCATCGCGCGCATCCAGGGTGAGAATTTGCGTATGCCCGTGAACCCCGACCCGATTTACTACTTCCTGCTGGATCGATGACGCACGTCGGGCTGCCGTTGCCCTCGGGAGCGGCCGTCTGCTACAGTTCGCAGGGAGGAATTTGATGGCCGTTTCGCAGGAACTGCTCGATATTTTGGTTTGCCCGCTCGACAAGACGCCGGTGAAACTCACCGCCGACCAGCATGGCCTGAAGTGCCCCACCTGCCGCCGCGTTTATCCGATTCGCGAAGACATCCCCGTGATGCTCGTGGACGAAGCCAGCATTGCCAGCGAATGATGCACTGACCCGCGCGAGTGCGGAAGCTTCGGCGATTCTGCCGGAGTTGCCGCGCGGCGCGGAAGTTCTGCTGATCCGCCTCCGGTCGCTCGGCGACCTCGTACTCGAAACGCCCGCCATCCGCGCACTGCATGACTGGCGCCCCGACCTACGTATTGCTGTCCTTGCCGAGCAGCGGTTCGCCGCTGTATTCGAGGGCAATCCCGCCGTGAGCGAAGTGATTTTTCCGCATGGCTTAGTGGCCACGACGCTCGACCTGCGGAAGCGTAGTTTTCCTGTGATGTTTAACCAGCATGGTGGCCCGCGTAGCGCGATGCTCACGGGAGGTTCGGGCGCGCGTTGGCGCGTAGGTTGGAAAGGCTACCAGTACGATTTCCTATACAACGTGCAGACGCCCGACGCGCGCGAATTCTTCGGGCGCGAGCCCGTACACACGGCAGAGCATCGTCTATCGCAGCTTTATTTTACGGGCCTGCCGCGCGGCGTTGTGCCCGCGGCGGAATTGTTTCCGCAGGCGGACGCAGCGCAAACAGTTCAGACCAGGCTTGTAGAACAGGGCATCGCCGAAGGCGCGGCGTATGCGGTGTTGCAACCGGGCGCGCGACTGCCTGGGATGCGTTGGTCCCTCGCGAGATTCGCAGCCTTGGCGAAGTGGCTGCGCGAGAAGCGTGGCATAGCAAGTGTGGTGAATCCTGGCGCGCGCGATGAGGAAGTGGCGGCTGTGGCGGCGCGAGAGTTCGCTGGCGTCGCGGTGATTCCACCGCCGATGGATGTGCGGCAGCTGATCGCGCTCCTGGCAGGCGCAAAACTCTTCGTAGGGAATGACTCGGGTCCGGCTCACATTGCGTCGGCTCTGAATCGGCCAACCGTGGTGATTTTCAGCGAGACCGATCCGGTGCAGTGGGGTCCGCGCAACTCACGTGGGAAAGCAGTGTTAACGGGTGCGACGTTCGCGCATCCGCGCGGCGACAAGGCCGTATTGGCGACGCAGCCGCGCCCGATTGATGCGATCACTCTCGAAGAAGTTCAAACAGCGTGCGAAGAAGTTTTGCGAAGTTGATTATCGTAGCGGTATCGCAGCGCGCGGGCGCTAGAAGGGCGCGAATCCGATCGACTCGTCTTTAAACTGCACCCACAACTTCACTTCCGTATTCTTCGCGGACTTCAGCTCATCGGTCTTCGGCGGGAACGGGGAATAGGGGCTCACATCGAGCGTGATGACTACCCCCGAGGCCGACGGGAGCCGCGATGCGTCTTTAATCTGAAAACTCTTAATGCCGCCGTTGTAGGCTTGCGGACCCCAATCGTCCTGGAAATCCTTGAACGAGTAGCTTGGCGCGGGTTTCGAGAGCCGATACGCCTCCTGATAATTGCCGACGATCAGCGCGTCCATGAAATGGCGGACGGAATTTTTCTCCGTGTGGTAGCGCAACAGGTAGAAGCAGAAGCCGACGACGAGCAATACGAACGCAAGTCCGGTGATGAAATACCGCATGGCTTTGGCCGGCGGATGCTCGTCCGAGTTGTCGAGAAGTCCCACGAATTCTCCCTGGCGCTAGAGTTGCCGCTTAAAGAGCAGCACGCATCCGGTGATCATCACAGTCGAGATGCCCAACAAAACTAACACGTCCACATAAATGCCTTCAATGCCGGTGCCCTTCAGCGTGAGATTGCGTAGCGCGTGCACGGTGTAGGTGAACGGGTCGATCACTGAGATCCATTTCAGCCACCACGGAAACGCCTGAATCGGATAAACCGCGCCGGAAGGGAAGAAGAGCAGCGTGTTGAGCACGCCGAACGTGGCGCGCGGGACGAGCGGATCGTCGACGCGCACCATCAGGAAAAACATGAAGCTCATCATGGTCATGGCGCCGACGGTGACCACAAGGATGAGCAACAGAAGGCGTTCCGGTTGCCACAAATCGGGCAGCCCGGCGATCATGCCGCCGATGATCGTTAAGACCATGCCGGCCATGAGGCCTTTTATTGTTCCCGCGCCGATGAGGCCGGTCACGAGCTCGGATTTTTTGATCGGCGTGACGAGATAGCCTTCGTGGAGGCCGCGCGATTTGTCGTCGATGTAGGTGATGCCTCCGCCGATCATCGCGACAACGAAAATCGAAAGCGTGATCGAGCCCGCAAGCAGGTACTTGATGTACTCAATGTAGGGATAGATTTCGACGGTCTTGAGCTGCACGTCGCCAGGAAGGCGCCCGGTCACGTCCGGCGTGTTGAGCTGCTGCACCATCTGCTGAACGCGCTCAAGAACCGCGCTGGAGATGAACTGGTCGGTGTTGTCTTCGGTGAACGCGAGCTGCGGACGGTCGTGCTGGTAGAAACGCCGCGAAAATCCGTTGGGCACGGTGACGATCGCGCGGACTTTGCCGGTCTCAAGATCGTGCGTGGCCTCGGCCTGCGAATCATAGGGGATCACGCGAAACGTTTTCGGGCCGGTCTCAATACCGTTGAACATCTCGAGAATCTTGCGCGATTCGACGGAGTGGTCTTGATCGACGAACGCCAAATCGACGCCGACGACTTTGCCGCCGAACGCGTAGCCCAGCACGACGAGCTGCAGCAGGGGAAACACCATCGACGTCATCATCAGCGCGGGGCTGCGGAAGAATTTCCGCAGGTCGCGCTCGATTAACGCCCAGATGCGCTGAAAACTCATCGCCGGTTGTCCTTGTCGTTCGTCATCGTGTACATCGTTGGGTTCGTCATTGAATTTGTCGCCGGTTTAACGATAAAGGTGCCCGATATCGAGATTCTTGCCGCCACTTGTGGTATCTCGGAGGTCTTTGCCGGTGTAGTGCATGAAAACGTCGTCGAGCGTCGTGCTCTGCACGGTTACTTTGCGCAGGTGCACGTTCTTTGACCGCGTTAAATCCATCAGAGCGGCTACAGTTGCTGGGCCGTCGTTCGACGAGATGTGATACAGGCCGTCGTGCTGCGATACGCCGGCCGCGTGCGCGAGGCCTTCGAGCTGCTTTTCCCAGTTGGGTGGTGGAGCGTCGAATTCGGCTTCGACGGTGTCGGTGCCGGGAACACTGTCTTTCAGGCGACCGGGGGTATCGAGAACGGCGAGCTTGCCGTGATCAACGATGGCGATGCGGTCGCAGAGTTTGTCCGCCTCATCCATGTAGTGCGTGGTGAGGAGAATGGTCAGGTCGGAGCTTTCCCGTAGTTTGCGGATGAGCACCCACACGTTGGCGCGGGAAACGGGATCGAGGCCCGTGGTCGGCTCGTCAAGAAACAGGATGCGAGGCGAGTGAATCAGGCCGCGCGCGATTTCCAGGCGGCGACGCATACCGCCGGAAAAAGTGCGCACCAGCGCATCTTTAAATTTGAGCAGGTCGACCGATTCGAGCAGCTCGGGGATGAGACGCTCGCGATCGGCGGCCGAGAGACCGTAGAGCCGCGCGTGGACGGTCATGTTTTCCACGGCGGTCAGCTCGGGATCGGAAGTAAGCGCTTGCGGAATTACGCCCATCGCGTGGCGCACGCCATCGGCGTCTTTGCGAACGTCGTGTCCGGCGATGCGCGCCGTGCCGGACGTGGGCGGCGTGAGCGTCGTCATCATGCGGATCAACGTGGTTTTGCCGGCGCCGTTCGGGCCGAGGAGCGCGAAGATCTCCTTGTGATTCACGTTGAAGCTGATGTCGTTCACCGCGACCAGATCGCCGAATTTCTTGGTCAGGTGATCGACTTCGACGGCGTTCGCGGGTGTGGGCTGCGTGCTCATTCGCTGCGCAGCCTTTCGAGCAGGCCCTTTGATGGAGGTGGCGGCAGCAGCACGTCGGCCGTCATGCCCGTGAACAGGCGGTGATCGGCATTCGGCACCGCGACTTTAATCGCAAACGTTTTGATGTCGCGCTTGGTGCGGCTCACGTCGCGCTGCGTCGCGAAATCGTTCTCGACGCCCTTGAAGATCACCGTGCCTTGGATGATGTCGCCCGACGGCAAGCGCACTTTCAGCTTTTGGCCGAAGCCGACGTCGGTGATGTAGGTTTCTTCGACGTCCGCCTTCACCCAAAGGTGATCGATGTCCACGACGACGACGATTGGCGTGCCTGGCGAGACGACTTCGCCCTGCTTTGACACGCGAACGGACACGATGCCGTCGATCGGCGCGTAGATTTTCGTGTAGCTCAGTTGCGTGTCCATTTCGGCTTGGCTGGCGCGCGCCTGTTCGAGTTGAGCCATAGAGGTGGAAATCGCGTCTTTGCGCACGTCAACCTGCTTGCGATTGGCCTTCGCAACGGACAGCGCACTTTCTTCTTCTTTGATGGCGGCGTCGAGCGCGTCAAGATTCGCCTGCGAGATGCGCACGGCGGCTTGGGCGTGGTCGCGATCCTGCACGGAGACTTCGCCTTTATCGAAAAGCATCTGCATGCGCTTCAGGTCGCCCTGATCTTTTTCGAGTTGCGCGCGGACGGGCTCGACCTGCGCCTTGGCCATGGCGATGCGTTGTTCCTGCTGCGTCAGCGACGCGCCAGTCTGCGTATCCGTAAACGTGTAATTGTTGTTGGCCTCGTTTACCTGGTTTTCGAGGCTGGTGACGTTGGCGCGCGCGGCCCCGAGGCTGGCGACCAGCTCGCGCGGATCGAGTTCGGCGATGAGGTCGCCTTTCTTGACGGGCGAGCCTTCGTCGACGGTTAGATTTGTGATTCGCCCCGTGATTTGCGGGCTGACGATCACTTCGTTGCCGTCGATAACGCCGACGAGAACGATGTTCTTATCATGCGGGACTGTGAAGTAATAGACCACGGCTGTGATCGTGAAGATGATCGCTAACAGCGTGAGAAATTTTCGTCCGGTCATCGAATACTCACCTTTGGTGTGCTCATTTTCGTGTTCGTCGCTTTCGCGCGCATCAAGGCGTGCTCCAGGAAATCCATCAATGCAACTCTGCGTTCGCGTACAGCCTCAGGCGCGAGCAAGTCGTGCCCCACCACGCTGCTAAAAATCGGCGCGGCGGCGAAATAAGAAGTGGTCATGCCCATGATGGTGAAGGCTGTGTGCTTTGGATCGACGCGGCGAAACTCGCCGGACTCGATGCCGCCTTTGACGAGCGAAACAAGCTTGTTCACGAACGGGCGCATGTATTCGCGCTTCATCCACTCGAATTGACGCGTCGCCTCGATCGCGGCGCGCTGCACCAGACGAGGGTAGTTCGGATGCGATGCGAGGAAATCGAAATAGGCGCCAACGAATTGCAGGAGCCTCTCGCGTGCAGTCGCGTTCGGGCGTTCGGGCCCGTAGACGTTCTTGCGCAACTGGCGCAGCAGGTTTTCGAGTACGGCGCGGTGCAGGCGGCGCTTGTCGCCGAAGTAGTAGTAGAGCATCGCCTTGTTGGCGTGTGCGGCGAGCGCAATTTCCTCGGTGCGCGCGCCGGCCATACCCTGGGCGGCGAAATGCGCTTCGGCGGCGGCCAGGATGCGGCGGGCGGTTTCGGGGTTCGCGACTTTTGTGCGTCCACGTGGCATGGTGGCTAGATTCCTACTCGCTTCATCACTTCAGGCGCGTAGCGCGTTCCGGCGGCGATGCCGGGTGGGGCGATTGTGTCAATCTGCTTCAACTCTTCCGGCGTCAACTTCACGTCGAGCGCGTCGAGATTCTGGTCGAGATACTTGCGGCGCTTGGTGCCGGGAATCGGCACGATGTCATTGCCTTGCGCCATCACCCAAGCGAGGGCGAGTTGCGCCGGAGTGCAGTTCTTCGCGCGCGCGAGGTCTTCAATCTTTTTCACGAGATCGAGATTCTTCTGGAAGTTCTCGCCCTGAAACCGCGGATTGTGGCGGCGGAAATCGTCCTGCGCGAAATCGTCGGGCCGCTTAATCTCGCCGGTGAGGAACCCGCGGCCGAGCGGGCTGTAGGCAACGAATCCGATTCCCAATTCACGGCAGACGCTCAGAATTTCATCTTCGGGCTCGCGCTGCCACAGCGAGTACTCCGTCTGGAGCGCGGCAATCGGATGCGTAGCGTGCGCGCGGCGAATGGTCTGCGGCGACGCTTCGGAAAGACCGAGGTAACGCACTTTGCCTTGCTCGATTAGCCGCGCCATCGCGCCGATCGTCTCTTCAATCGGCGTTTCCGGATCGACGCGGTGCTGGTAATACAGGTCGATCGTTGGAATTTGCAGCCGCTTCAGGCTCGCTTCGCAGGCTTTCTGGATGTATTCGGGCTTACCGCTCACGCCGCGAGCCAGCGGGTTGGCGGGATCGCGCAGGATGCCGAACTTTGTCGCGACCACCACCTGATTGCGCCGCTGCTTGATCGCACGGCCGACCAGGTCTTCGTTTTTGCCGATACCGTAGACGTCTGCGGTATCGAGCAGCGTAACGCCGCGGTCGATCGCACGGTGAATCGTGGCGGTCGATTCCACGTCGTCGGTGGCGCCATAAAACTCGGACATACCCATGCAGCCGAGTCCCATGGCGGACACTATAAGCGAGCTTTTTCCCAACCTTCTGTATTCCATCGGACCTTCTCGGAGCTTTGGCTTATTTAACTAACCGTATGGTTAGTTTAATCGCCGCGATTGCCCGAGGTCAAGCGCGCGATACCAGGGCGGATACACCCGGGCTCGTGGCGCCCGTCATAAGGAATTACGTTGGGAGGAGTGAAAAGTTACGCCAAAGCGCACGGGCGTTTAAGCGTCCAGCGCGCCGCCGGAGCCCGCAGGAGGATCGATGGAGTACTTGGTCTTAGCCTTCTGCTTGTGGAGTTCGAGCGCGAGGTTGATCAGTTCGTCGAGGAGGTGCGAGTAGGAAAGGCCGGAGGCTTCCCACAATTTCGGGTACATGCTGATCGAAGTGAAGCCGGGGATGGTGTTCAGCTCGTTGACGTAAATCTTGTTGGTGCGCTTTTCGAGGAAGAAGTCGCAGCGCGCCATGCCGGTGCCGTCGATACAGCGGAAGGCCTTTACGGCGTATTCCTGGAAGGTGCGGACCTGCTTCTCGGTCAGCTCGGCGGGAATCACGAGCTGCGTGCCCTGCTCGATGTATTTCGCTTTGTAGTCGTAATAGTCGCGATGCGGGACAATTTCGCCTGGGATCGATGCGCGAATTTCGTCGTTGCCCAGCACGCTGACTTCGATTTCGCGCGCATCGACGCCGCGTTCGACGATGATTTTCATGCCGAACTGCGCGGCGTGGTCGATCGCCTCAGGAAGCTGCTCGCGCGTGGTGACTTTTGTCATGCCCACTGACGAGCCCGCGGTGGCCGGCTTCACGAAAATCGGCAGGCGGAGCTGCGTAAGAACGTCGGCGGCGATGTCTTCGCGATTGTTCTCCCACTCCGACCGGCGAAACACCATGAACGAAACGACCGGCAGCCCCGCCTGTTCGAACAAGCGCTTCTGAACGTCTTTGTCCATGCCGACGGCCGAAGCAAGAACGCCCGCGCCTACGTACGGCATGTTGGCCATTTCGAGCAAGCCCTGCACGGTTCCGTCTTCACCGAACGTGCCGTGGAGCACAGGAAAAACCACATCGATAGGAACGCTCGGTTGACCTGCGCCAGCGCCAAGAGGAACGAGCGTCGCCGCGCTGGGATCGGCGGGAAGCAGGACGCGATTGCCGGTCTTCAGTACGTCGGCGAGCAACTTGTGGGCTTTCGCGCTGACGAGCCACCGGCCATCTTTGTCGATGCCGATCGGCACCGCTTCGTATTTTTCCGGATCGAGAGCGCGGATCACCGACGCCGCCGACGCGAGCGACACTTCGTGTTCGCCCGATCGACCGCCGAAGAGGATGCCTACGCGGAGCCGCTTTTTCTCTCTCATCGATTCACCAGCGGCCACAAGGGGCCACCACTGCGATTACAGAATCTTTTTGCCAAGTCCCGAAAGCACAAGCTCCACGCCGAGCGTCGCCGTCGTGTTGTGAACGTCGATCACAGGATTCACCTCCACCAGTTCGAACGAGCACATCTGCCGGCTATCGGCCACCATCTCGAGAGCCAGATGCGCCTCGCGGTACGTTACGCCGCCGCGCACCGGCGTACCAACTCCGGGAGCGTCTGACGGATCCACAAAATCCATGTCGAGGCTGACGGCGATGCCGGCCGTATCGTCACCAGCGAATCGCAGCGCGTCTGCCATCACTTCGCGCATTCCACGCTCGTCGATATCGCGCATGGTGAAGGCGTGTACGCCGGTCTCCTTCATAAGCTTGCGTTCTTTGGCGTCCAGGTCGCGAATGCCGACAAGCACCACATTGCGCGGCTCGACCATCGGCTTGATTTTCGCGAGGCCGGTCAGCTCCGGCGGCCCGAAGCCCATGATCGAAGCGAGCGGCATGCCGTGCACGTTGCCCGAGGGCGAAGAGTCCGGCGTATTCATGTCACCGTGCGCGTCGAGCCAGATGACGCCGATGCGCTTGGAGTCTTTGTCGTAGTGCGCCGCCGCACCGGCCACGGTTCCAACGGCGATGGAATGGTCGCCGCCAAGCACGAGCGGAAAAATGTCCTCGTCCATAGTTTTCTTCACGGCTTCCGCGAGGCCTTTGCAGGCTTCGGCGATTTCGTCCAGATAGCGTGCGCGTTTTTCGCCGTAGGGTTGTTCTTCAGGCTGGGGGACAGGCACGTTGCCGCTGTCTTCCACTTGGCGCCCAAGCTGCCTCAGCCGCGCCTGCAAGCCCGCCACGCGCAGCGCGGACGGACCCATATCGACGCCTCGGCGGCTGGCCCCCAGGTCCATCGGCACACCGATAATTCGAATTTTTTCGGGCATTTTTTTCTTTTTTCGATCCCGTACGAGAGGGAAGGAGCCTTAAGGATAGACTCGATACAGCATCCGTGGGAAGGGGATGACCTCGCGGATGTGCTCGGTCCCACATATCCAGGCTACCGTGCGTTCCAGGCCCAGGCCGAAGCCCGCGTGGGGTACGCTGCCGTACCGACGCAGGTCCAGATACCACTCGAAGGACGCCTCAGGAAGACCGTGCTGGCGCAGGCGCTCGACCAGTGTTTCGTAATTCGCCAGGCGCTCGCCGCCACCGATGATCTCGCCGTAGCCCTCGGGGGCAATCATGTCGAAGCTGAGCGAAAGCTCCGGCCGGTCCGTGTCGGTGGCCATGTAAAAGGCTTTCATTGCAGCAGGATAGCGGTGGATCACCACCGGGCGGTCGAACTCTTTGGAAATGATGGTTTCCTCATCGCCGCCGAAATCGTCGCCCCACTTCGCGGCATTGCCGGCGTTCTGGAGGACCTTGATGGCGTCGTCGTAGGTGATGCGCGGGAAAGGCGGCTTGATTTTTTCAAGTTTGGCCACGTCGCGCTCGATCATGCCAAGTTCGCGGGAGCGGTTCTTGATCACGGAGTCGACCACGGCGCTGACGAGTCCCTCGCCGAGCTGGATCATGTCTTCCAGGTGCGCGTAGGCGGCTTCCGGCTCGAGCATCCAGAATTCGGTGAGGTGGCGGCGCGTCTTGGATTTCTCGGCGCGGAACGTGGGGCCGAACGTGTAGACCTTGCCGAGCGCGGCGGCCGTCGCTTCCACATACAGTTGGCCGGACTGGGTCAGGTAGGCCTTCTGGTCGTCGATGTAGTTCACTTCAAAAAGAGTGGTGGTTCCTTCGCACGCGGCGGGCGTGAAAATCGGCGCGTCGGTGAGCGTGTAGCCCTGCGAGTCCATGTAATTTCGTGCGGCGAGCTCTGCTTGCGCGCGAATGCGCAGGATCGCAGCTTGCCGCGGGGTTCGGATCCAGAGGTGCCGGCGGTCGAGCAGGAAATCGACACCGTGCTCTTTCAGCTGGATCGGGTAGGGAGTGGCGTCGGCGACGCGTTGCACGACTTCAATCGCACTTACGCCGATTTCGTAACCGCCGGGAGCGCGCTTTTCTTCGCGAATCGATCCGGTCACGATCACGCTTGATTCGATCGGCAGTCCCTTCAGCGCCGCGAACGCATCTGGCGATTCTTTGAGCGAGACGACGCCCTGCATGATGCCCGTGCCGTCGCGGAAGATGGGGAAGAGCAGCTTGCCTGATTCGCGCATGTTGTAGAGCCAGCCGCGAAGGGTCACGGCCGATCCGGCGTGCTCGCCGGCTTTGTCGATGGTGGTGATCGGCGCGGATGCGGGCGCCTTCTGTGTGGCTTCGTCAGTCATGACTGTGGTGGTCCCTTTCGTCTCTGAATAATCGTTTGCGAGCGCTACTTACCGAGCGCATTTTCGAGTTTGTCGCACGTGGCGCGGATTTCGTCGAGCGACGGCCCGGCGGCGCCTTGTTCTTTGAGTTCGAGCACGAGTGGAATCGTATCAGTGCCTGCAATGTCGCCGAGCGCGGCTTTCCAGTCGATCGTGCCGGTGTAGGGCAATAGGTGTTCGTCCTTCTCGCCGTGGTTGTCGTGGATGTGAGCCGTCACGATGCGGTCGCGCATCGCGTC
>JBEKJW010000111.1:0-14241 GCA_050011035.1 Candidatus Acidiferrales bacterium | reverse complement strand
ATCGTGTTTGGCA
This sequence comes from Candidatus Acidiferrales bacterium, assembly GCA_050011035.1. Taxonomy (GTDB): domain Bacteria; phylum Acidobacteriota; class Terriglobia; order Acidiferrales; family UBA7541; genus Palsa-295. The sequence continues at coordinate 14,228 of JBEKJW010000111.1, read as the reverse complement.
ACATCAACGACAAGAACAGCCGCGTCTCGAAGTGGAAGGCGCAGTCGCGCAATTACAGTCTGCTCGACGATTTGAATACGCGTCCGCGCACCACGTATCTGGCGCGTGTGACGAATCCGAATCCGGATTTGTCGGCTTAGCTGATTTGAAGGTTTAGCTTTTGGCGGCACAATTTTCGAAGGACGATTGATGAGCACCGCTCCGATTTACGGACTGATGGCCGAATTCGATACGCCCGAGCAATTGCTTCAGGCGGCGCAGCGCGTTCACGACGCGGGCTATCGCAAAATCGAAGCTTATTCACCGATTCCGATCGAAGGCCTTTCGGAAGCGATCGGATTTCACGGCACTTTGCTGCCGGCTCTGGTCCTTGGCGGCGGCTTGACGGGCTGCATTTTGGGATTCGGTATGCAGTGGTACGCGAATGTGCTGAGCTACCCGATCAACGTGGGCGGCAAGCCCTACAACAGCTGGCCGCACTGGATTCCCATCACGTTCGAGCTGACCGTGCTGCTCGCTTCGTTGACCGCCGTTTTCGGGATGCTGGCGCTGAACGGTTTTCCGCGGCCCTACCACCCGGCGTTCAACGTTCCCGGGTTTTCGCGCGCGTCGCAGGACAAGTTCTTCATTTCGATCGAGGCGATCGACCAGAAATTCGACGCCGTGAAGACCAAAGACTTTTTGCAAAGTTTGAATCCGACCGAGGTCGTTGCAATTGAAGAGTAATCGCGCTTTCGGGATGCTGAAACTCGCGGCCAGCCTGTGCGGCGTGGCAATGCTGCTTGCGGGCTGCCGCCTGGACATGCACGTTCAGCCGAAATATCTGCCCTACGAGCCGACGGATTTCTTCGGCGACGGCCGTTCCGAGCGTCCTGTGATTCCCGGCACTATCGCGCGCGGCCACCTGCATGACGACGAACTGTTCTACACCGGCGAAGAAAACGGCGTCGCCGCCGACAAGTTTCCGTTCCCCATCACGCAAGCTGACATCGAACGCGGCCGCCAGCGCTACAACATCTACTGCACCCCGTGCCACGACTACACCGGCAACGGGCAGGGCATGATCGTGCAGCGCGGATTTCCGCCGCCGCCGTCGTTCCACATCCAGAGCTTGCGCGACGCCCCTGCGGGACACTTTTACCAGGTCATCACCAACGGTTACGGCGTGATGTACAGCTACGCTGCGCGCGTCGAGCCTGCCGATCGTTGGAGGATCGTCGCCTACATCCGCGCTCTCCAGATGAGCGAGCACGCCGCGGTTTCCGACGTGCCCGATGCCGATCGCTCCAAACTTTCTCAATCGAATGCGGGGAATAAAGAATGAGCGCGCCGGCCATGCCGCATGCCAAATACGGTCGGTTCACCGTCCCGTTTGCGGGCGTTGGCGTAATCTGCCTGCTCGCTACAGCCGTCCTCGGCATGCACGATTCGACGGCGGCGTTCCGCTCTTACCTTTTCGCGTACATCTACTGGTTTGTGATTCCCATCGGCTGCCTGGGCCTGTTGATGCTGCATCACCTGGTCGGCGGATGGTGGGGGCTTCCGCTTCGCCGCATGGCCGAAGCCGGTACGCGCACGCTGCCGCTCTCCGCGATCCTGTTTATTCCCGTCGCGCTGAGCATGAGCAAGCTTTACAGCTGGATCTATGATCGCGGCCAATTCACAGACACTGCGAACGAGAAGCTGAACTACTCGTTCAAGCTTGCCTACCTTACTCCGCACGGCTACATCGTGCGCGCGGTGATTTACTTCTTGATTTGGTTCGCCATTGTGGTGCTGCTGAACCGCTTCTCGCGCGAGCAGGATGCGGCGGGCGCGGACGGCACGAAATTCGCGCTGCGCATGGAAGGCCTGGCGGGCCCCGGCATCATCCTTACCGTTTTTGCCCTGACGTTCGCCATGGTGGATTGGGTGATGTCGCTCGAGCCCAAGTGGTTCTCCACGATTTACGGCTTTCTCTTCATGGTGATCGGATGCCTCACGGCGTTGTCGTTCATGATCATCGTGCTTAGCGGCATTGCGGACGAGGAGCCGACGCGTCACGCCGTATCGCCGCAATCGTTGAACGACATGGGTAACCTGATGCTGGCGTTTACGATGCTGTGGGCTTACATGTCGTTCTCGCAGCTGCTCATCATCTGGGCCGGCAACATCAAGGACGAAATTCCCTGGTACGTGTCGCGCGCTTTCGGCTCATGGGGCGCGCTTGCGGCGATCCTCATCGTGCTGCACTTCGCAGTGCCGTTCCTGCTTCTCTTGCAGCGCATGGTGAAGCGCAATCTGCGCCGCCTGCGCCTTGTCACCATGCTGATGATGGTGCTCAGTGCGCTCGACGTGTACTGGCTGGTGATGCCTGCCTTCTACCCGAAGGGCATCCAGTTCGCCATCACAGACGTTCTTGCGTTCTTTGGCATCGGCGGCCTCTGGCTCGCCGTGTTTTTCTGGCAATACGGCCGCATGCCCGTGCTGCCGCTACACGATCCGCGGTTTGAAGGAGCGCTCGCGCATGAGCATGGAGACTAAGCCGCCCGCCGGGCATGAACCAGTGCCGGGCACGGACTCGGCCTTCGAGCACGAAGACGCTTCGCCGTCTGGTCTCGTTAGATCCGGCATCGTGCTCGCCGTGATTCTGATCGTGGTGTTTGTGGCGATGCGATTCGGCTGGTCGGCGTTCATGCGGATGTCGCCGGTGGGTCAGAACGCTTCGCCAATGACCGACGCGCGCATTTTGCCGCCGCATCCGCGCCTGCAAGTGGATCCGCAGAAGGAAATTCACGATTACTGCGAGCAGCAGGCGGAAACGCTCGATTCCTACGGCTGGGTTGATCAGAGTGCGGGCATCGTGCGAATTCCTATCGACCGCGCCATCGACCTGACGCTTAAGAACGGCTTGCCGTCGCGCCCGAAAGGCGAAGTTCCAGCCGATGCCGCGAATCCCGCGTCCGGCGCGGTACAGGAGCCGACGGGCGTCACCGGGCAGTGCGGCTACCTGCACGAAGAGATTGAGCAGAAGGAAGAGTTGAAGAAAGAAGTGGAAGAAGAAGTCGCGAAGTCCAAGCAGTAACGGATTTTGCGTGAAACGTTTGTTGATTTTGGATTGAGGCTGAATTCGATCTTGCAGCTGCGCGTCACCAAATCGGCTCTGTTCCGCACCGCTCTTGCAGCGTGTGCGCTCTCAGCGGTGCTCACGCTTGCTGCTGCGCGCGCCGGCGCGCAGCTCACCGATCCGGTCCAACGTATCGGCATTCGTCCCGACCTGCTGAAAAACGTCGGCATCGACCAAAAGCTGAATCAGCAGATTCCTCTCGACCTGACTTTCCGCGATGAGAACGGCAAGACCGTTCAGATCGGCAAGTACTTCGGCCGCAAGCCCGTCGTCCTCTCGCTGGTCTATTACGATTGCCCGATGCTCTGCACGCAAGTGCTGAGCGGCATGGAAGCGAGCCTGCGCAACATCTCGCTCAACATCGGCGAGGACTACAACGTCGTCACCGTCAGCATCGATCCCAGCGAAGACGCCAAGCTCGCCCACGTGAAGCAGGAGCTTTACACCGGCGTGTACGGCCGCCCCGGCGCTTCCGAAGGCTGGCACTTCCTCACGGGCGATGAGCCGCAAATTAAGAAGCTCGCCGATTCCGTCGGCTTCCGCTACGCCTACGATCCGGATTCCAAGCAGTTCGCGCACGCGAGCGCGATCATGGTGCTCACTCCGGAAGGCAAGATTTCGAAATACTTTTACGGGATCACCTATCCCTCGCGCGACGTGCGGCTCGGCCTGGTGGACGCGTCCGAAGGCAGAATCGGCACGCCGGTCGATTCGGTGCTGCTGTTCTGCTACCACTACGATCCGGCTACCGGAAAGTACGGAGTGATGGTCTCGCGCCTGATTCAAGGCGGAGGTTTGCTAACGCTGATCGTCCTGGGAATCTTGATTTTTGTTTTGTTTCGCAATGAGCGCCACCAGCATCAGGCGCGCGTAAGTAAAGCATAAGCGCGCGCTGCGGTTTCTTACGCCGCGTCGCGAAAGGCTTATCGACTGAGATCATGATGGGTATCGTCCAGACCGGATTGCATCAACTAGCGGCGGCCACGCTTTGGTTCCCGCTGAAGCCCACGGCGGCTTCCTCGATTGCCGAAAACGTCGACCTCCTCTACTACTTTCTCACGGCGCTCACGCTGTTCTTTACCGCTCTGATCTTCGGCACGATTTTCGTCTTCATGATCAAGTACCGGCGCCGCACGCCCGACGAGATCCCGCCGGACACCAAGACCCACATGGCGCTCGAGCTCACCTGGACCATCATTCCCACGCTGATCTGCGTGGTGATTTTCGTCTGGGCCTCCTGGCTCTACGTGCGCAACTCGGTTCCGCCCGCTTCTGCCACCGAAATGTTCGTCGTGGGCAAACAGTGGATGTGGCATATCCAGCATCCTGAGGGCGTTCGCGAGATCAACGAGCTTCACGTACCGGTGGGCACCCCGATCAAGCTCACCATGACGTCCGAGGACGTGATTCACGACTTTTACATCCCCGTTTTCCGCGTAAAGCATGACGTCACGCCTGGCCGCTATTCCTCGATCTGGTTTGAAGCCACCGAAAAGGGCACGTTCCACCTTTTCTGCGCGCAGTACTGCGGCACCGACCACGCCGAAATGATCGGCTGGGTCTACGTCATGTCTCCGCAGGAATACGCCAACTGGCTCGCCACAAGCGCCGGCACGCCCTCCATGGCGCAGGACGGCCAACGCCTCTTCAACCAGCTCGGCTGCGCAAGCTGCCACGCCGCCGACAATTCCGGCCGTGGCCCGTCGCTCGTGGGAATCTACGACACCGAGCAGCGCATGAAATCCGGCGATCTGAAACTGGTCGATGAAACATTCATCCGTCAGGCGATCGTTAACCCGAACTCATTGGCCCTGCCGAATTACGCGCCGATCATGCCCACCTTCCAGGGCCAGGTCAGCGAAGAGCAGGTGTTGCAGTTGATCGCGTACGTGAAATCGTTGGCAGGGGAAGAAAGGACGTCGAACTCGAAATGAGCACGGCCACGTTGGACATACACGCGCACGACGCTCCGGTTCCACCTGGAGAGCGCAAGAACTATCTGAACGTCGACCACAGCGTGAAGTCGTGGCTGCTCACCTACGATCACAAGCGCATCGCGATCCTGTACCTGATCTCGATCACGTTGATGTTCTTCGTCGGCGGCTTGTTCGCGGTTCTGATGCGCATTCACCTGATCGAGCCGCAGGGCTTCCTCGTCGCGCCGGAAAATTACAACAAGCTTTTCACCATGCACGGCGTGATCATGGTGTTCTTCTTCCTGGTTCCGTCGATTCCCGCCACTCTTGGCAACTTCCTTGTGCCGATGATGATCGGCGCGCGCGACCTTGCCTTCCCGAAGCTCAACCTCATGAGCTGGTACATCTACATCATCGGCGCGTCCTTCACGCTCTATTCCGTGATCTCCGGCGGCGTTGATACTGGCTGGACCTTCTACACGCCCTACAGCAGCAGCTTCGCTCACACCCAGGTAATCCCCACAGCGCTGGGCGTCTTCATCACCGGTTTCTCGTCGATTCTCACCGGCTTGAACTTCATCGTCACGATTCACAAAATGCGCGCCCCGGGCCTCACCTGGTTCCGGCTGCCGCTCTTCATCTGGGCGATGTACGCCACCAGCGTGATCTTCATCCTCGGCACGCCGGTCATCGCGGTCACCATGTTCCTGCTTGGCCTTGAACGGCTGCTGCACATCGGCATCTTCGACCCGGCCATCGGCGGCGACCCGATCCTATTCCAGCACCTGTTCTGGTTCTACTCGCACCCCGCCGTGTACATCATGATTTTGCCGGGCATGGGCGTGATGAGCGAGCTCGTCACCGCTTTCTCGCGCAAGCGCATCTTCGGCTACACCTTCGTCGCTTTCTCGAGCTTGGCGATCGCCGTCATCAGCTTCCTGGTCTGGGGACATCACATGTTCGTCACCGGCCAGTCGGTCTACGCGGGCCTGATCTTCTCGGTACTCAGCTTCCTGGTCGCGATTCCGTCGGCGATCAAAGTCTTCAACTGGACCGCCACTCTGTACAAGGGGTCCATCTCTTACGAAGCCCCGATGCTTTACGCGCTCGGCTTCATCGGCCTGTTCACCATGGGCGGCCTCACGGGCTTGTTTCTCGCGTCGCTCGCCACCGACGTGCACTTGAACGGCACCTACTTCATCGTCGCCCACTTCCACTACATCATGGTCGGCGGCGCGGTGATGGCTTACCTCGGCGGCCTTCACTTCTGGTGGCCGAAAATTACGGGCCGCTTGTATCCGGACGCCTGGGCGCGCTTCGCCGCACTAGTGATCTTCGTCGGGTTTAACCTGACGTTCTTCCCGCAGTTCGTTCTCGGCTACCTGGGCATGCCGCGCCGCTACGCGGTCTACCCCGTCGAGTTCCAGACGCTGAACGTCATGTCCTCTGCCGGCGCATCGATCCTCGGTGTGGGCTACCTGATTCCTTTGATTTACCTGATCTGGTCGTTCAAGTACGGTCCGAGTGCCGGCCCGAATCCGTGGGGCGCGAAGGGCCTGGAATGGACCACGCCTTCGCCGCCGCCCACTGAGAATTTCCCGGTGATTCCGGTCGTCACCGAGCAGGCGTACGATTACGCGCAAACTACAGGCAAGGGCGGACACTGATATGTCTGACGCAGCCGTTCACAACGATCACGCGCACGCCCACCCGCCGGGGTTCGCGCACCAGTTCGAAACGATGGACCAGCAGCGGGAATCCGCCACGATGGGCATGTGGGTTTTCCTGGTCACCGAAATTTTGTTCTTCGGCGGTCTGTTCGGCTCGTACATCGTCTACCGCGCGCTCTACCACGACTCGTTTGAAATCGGCAGCAACCTGCTCAACGTCAAGTTCGGCGCCACGAACACCATCGTGCTGATTGGCAGCTCGCTCACCATGGCGCTCGCGATCCACGCCGCGCAGGCGGGGAAAAAAGCCAGGGAGCAGATGATGTGGCTGCTCCTCACTATTCTGCTCGGCGCAATATTCCTTTTCTTAAAGTTCCGCTTCGAATGGACCGCCGACTACCACGAGCACCTCATCCCCGGCTTCGGCTTCGTCGTCCGGCCCGAGTGGCACGCCGCGGGCCCGCACGTTCCCATATTCTTCTGCTTTTATTTTTTCATGACCGGCTTGCACGCGATGCACATGATCGTCGGCATCCCGATTCTTTTGGTGATGACGTGGATGGCCTCGCGCAACACGTTCAACGCGGACTACAACGCGCCGCTCGAGAACACCGGCCTTTACTGGCACTTTGTCGATATCGTCTGGATTTTCCTGTTCCCGCTTCTGTACTTGGTGGGCGGCCGTTGGGGGACACACTAATGTCGGGGCACGTCGTACCGATCAAGACTTATCTGCTGATCTTCTTTGCACTGATGGTGCTCACCGTAGCTACCACTGGCGCCGCGTTTGTCGATATGGGCATCTGGAACACGCCCGTCGCGCTGGCCATTGCTGCCGCGAAGATGACCCTCGTCGTGCTCTTCTTCATGCACGCGAAATACACCCACGGCCTCACCCAGGTCGTGATCCTGTGTGGCTTCTTCTTTCTCGCGCTTCTCGTCGCCTTCACTCTGGCCGACGAGTTGACGCGCCACTGGGGCCCCCAGCCTCACGCCTGGAGCGCGATCCTGTTCCACGCCCAGTCGCTCTTTTAAATTTCGCTTCCTGATTTATCTGTCAGACATACCTGGGACCGCCCCGCTGAAATTCTGCGGGTGTGTCCACTCAAGTTCGGGGGAGAACTACCGAGGAACTGCGCGGAAGGCGAGCACCGCGTTCAGCCCGCCGAATGCGAAAGAATTCGATAGAGCCGCGCCCACTCGCTGCGTCCGCGGCTTGTTCGGAATGTAGTCCAGGGTGCACTCCGGATCGGGCTCGTTGTAATTGCACGTCGGCGGCAGAATGCCGTTGTAGAGCGCCAGCACTGTCGCTACAGCCTCAAGCGCTCCGGCTGCGCCCAGCGCGTGCCCGTGCATCGATTTCGTCGAACTCACGCCAATCTTGTCCGCATGCGCGCCGAACACTTCGCGGATCGCCGCGCTTTCCACGGGGTCGTTACCCGGCGTGCCGGTCCCGTGCGCGTTGATATACCCGATCTCTTCAGGGTGCAGCTTCGCCTCGTTCAACGCGCCGCGCATCGCTCGCGACGGTCCGTCCACCGTCGGCTGCGTCAGGTGGTGCGCATCGGACGTCATCCCAAACCCACACAGCTCGCCGTAAATCTTCGCGCCGCGCGCCATCGCCGCATCCATCGGCTCGATCGTCATCATCGCGCCGCCTTCGCCCAGCACCATCCCGCGGCGGTCCTTGCTGAACGGGCGGCACGTGTCTGGCGCGATCACGCGCATCGCTTCCCACGCCTTCAGCATGCCGATCGTGAACATCGCCTCGCTGCCACCCGTGATAGCGAAGTCGCACTCGCCATAGCGGATCAGCCGGAACGCCTGTCCCATCGCGTGATTCGCCGACGAGCACGCCGTCGAAATCGTGTACGTCGGGCCGCACAACCCGGTCTCCATGGCGATGTGGCTCGCGCCGGCGTTCGCCATCGTCTTGGGAATCGTCAGCGGGTGCACCCGCCCACGGTCCAGCACGTACAAATCTTCAAATCCCGATTCGATTGCCGCCTGCCCGCCCACTGAAGAGCCGCACACGATCGCGGACCGCTCCTTCAGTTCCTTCGTCAGCTGTATGCCGGACTGCTTCAAGGCCTCGCGCGCCGCAATCACCGAAAACTGCGCGAACCGGTCGATGTACGCTTCGCGGCCACCTTCAAAATATTTTAGGGGATCGTAGTTGCGAACTTCAGCGCCGTTCTTGAATCGGAGCGTGGAGCAATCGACGCGCTCGATGGGGCCGATGCCAGGTCGGCCTTCACTCAAAGCCTTCCAGCATTCTTCTACGTTGTGGCCGAGAGGAGAGATGATTCCCAGGCCAGTGATGGCTACGCGGCGTGGAGGCATTCGTTAAACCGCTGGAGAAGCCGATCCCACCGACGGGTCCGCGGGAGGCGTCGCGGCGAGAATCTTCTTCACGCCTTCGACGATATCGTTCACCGTCTTGATGGAGCGGACGTCGTCATCCGGGATGGAGACCTTGAACGCGTTTTCCAATTCGAACAGCAGAGTGAATACGTCGAGCGAATCGATGCCGAGGTCCTGCAGGTTCGTCTCCAGCGTGATGTTTTCCGCCGGGATCCGCTTCACGGACGCCAGCGTCGCAATCACCTTCTGTGCGACTTCGTCAGCCATCGAACATCCCCCTGTCCGCTCTCAAACGCGCTTAAATGCGCTGTTTGCCAGGCCGGCACAGCATACTTCACGGCCTACAGCGCGTCAAAAAACGTCTTCGCGCACGTTTCAATTTTAGCAGGAGTGAGGGTTGTGAGGCGCAACGATTTTGGCGAACGAGCGTCGGTCGGCGCTACTTTGACTTCGCGGGCTCGGCCGGTTTTTCGTCGTCCGTCTTCTGGTCCGTGGGCTGCGTCCCGTACGGCGCAAGTTCTTTCTGTGCCGCAGGCGGAAGTTTTTCGATGTTGCTCAGGAATGTGACGATCTGCCAGGTCTGCGTGTCGTCCAGCGTCTTGTCCCACGCCGGCATCCCCGTCCAGCGAATGCCATGCTTAATGATGTAGAAATTCTGGTGTTCCGCCATGTCCGGCGCGTCTTTGAAGAACGACGGCACTTCCGGATTGAACGAATGCGCGAATTGCGAATCGGGATTCGACGGCACGCCGTGGCAGCCAGCGCAGTGGTTCACATACAGTTTCGCGCCCGCCACCATCGTCTCTTCGTTCGCCGGCAAAGGATTCTTCACGTCACCCGCGCGGCGATCCGTCGCCGCGTCCACCGCCGCCATGGCGGTGTGCTCCTCAAACTCGCTCGGCTTCTGGTCCGCGTCGAAGCTCACGTAGCCGTTCTTCACGTAGAAGTACAGCCCGCCCCCCGCGAACAGCAGCGCCACAATGAATCCCAGTATGAAGTTTTTCATAGTCGTTGGATGCTGAGCCGCTCGGTCAGCGGCCTCTATTTTAAGGTGGAGAGGCGGTTGTACTTTGTCAAAACTTCGCTCAATTTATCGTGCGGGAGCGCCTGGACCGTATGGCCGTCCGCGCCGGTCATGGTCTTGGCGGCCACCATGGCGTTCACCACAGCCTCTTCCGTCGCCTGGATCGTCGCCTCAAAGAGTGCGTCGATCTGGTCACCGGGTAGCATCTGGACCGAGACTGGCTTGTTCGCCAGCCCGGCTCCCGGATTCGCCGTCGAGAACGCAATAAAGATGTCTCCCGAACTATCGCCCGAGATGCTTCCCAACCTGCCGAGCCCCAGCGTCACGCGCTTGGCGATGCGTTTCAGTTCATGCGGCAGCAGCGGCGCGTCCGTCGCGACCACCACGATAATCGAACCGGTATCGTTTTTTCGTCTCGCCCCCTCTGGAATTTCGTAGCCGACGGGAACGCCGGCAATCCGCAACAAATGCCGCGTCCCAAAATTGCATTGAGCGAGCACTCCCACGGTATAGCCGCCCTGCGCGGCGCTCAACTGGCGCGAAGCCGAGCCCGTCCCTCCTTTGAATTCGAAGCAGATCATTCCCGTGCCACCGCCGACGTTTCCTTCGGCCACCGGGCCGCCACGCGCACTCTCAATCGCCGCATCCACGTCCGCCGGCTTCACGTGAAATCCGTTGATGTCGTTCAGATAGCCGTCCCAAGTTTCCGCCACCACCGGCAGCGACCACCAATCCTCCACGTCGATCTTCGGCCCCTTGTTCACTTCCCACGAAATCACTTCGTCGCGCACCACTCCCACGCTGTGCGTGTTTGTGATCATCACCGGGCCATAAAGAAAGCCGCTCTCGTCCACCCACGCTGTGCCAGTCATTTCGCCATTGCCGTTTTCCGTGAACCAGCTCGCGAAGACCGGATCGGCCGACTGCTTGCCGCGCGGAAAAATCGCCGTCACGCCCGTTCGCACCGGCCCTTGGCCTACCACCAGCTTGCCCTCGCCGGAAATCAGCGTCTTGAATCCCACCTCCACGCCCTTCACATCCGTAATCGCATTCAACGGGCCCGGCGTTCCTTCGAACGGAACGCCCAGGTCGCGCGCTCGAACAGTCTTCTCGTCGCCAGTCTGCGCGCGGTTCGTCGCCGCGAGCCCGACGCAGGCCATCACGCACACAGCCAGCGAAACTAGCCTTCCCCGCTTCATGGCTTCGCCGTTCCCGTGGCGGAATTGAGTTGATCGATCGCCTGCCGCAGGGTCGCCGTGTTTTTCACCAGTTCATCCTTCAAGATCTGTGCTTGTGCTGCGGCGCGCGTCCAATCTCCCGCTTCTGCGGCCTCAGTGAGCCCGGGCAACTCCAGGTGCGCATACGTGAACCGCGTCGCGTAGATCGAGTGCTTGAACCACGGTCGCCCAGGAATGCCGGCGGGATTGCACCAGTTCCGCTCCACTTGAATCAGCGTCTGATTCGCATTGTCGAGCGTCGCTTCCGCGTTCGCGCTCAGATCGCTCGCCGTCGCGTGGCGGATCGCTTGGTTCAACTCGTCCCCGGCCACCTGAAATTCCTTCGCCCGGTCGTCCAGCGACTGCACGTCGATGTGGTCCTTCAGGTGCGTCGATTGGTCGAGGTCTGTAAGAAACCTGCGAATATTGTCCGCGTAAGAATCGAAATCGAGCGGCAGCACATCCGCGTTCGCAAGCCGGAGTGCCGTCACGCCCCACAGCTGTGTCATCAGTGCGTGATACCGGTAGCCCGGGTCGCCGAACTGATTCATCCAGAAATAATCGTCGTAGAGCGAGTGATACACGCCGTACGGCCCCACAAACGTCAGATTCACCGTCGGCACGCCAAGAAAATTCAGAAATACCGTGTGATCCGAACCACTCCCGATGTGCGTGTCCGCCAGCTGCGCGTCGGCCACTCCGCCATCCTTCAGATTCAATTCCGCCGCGCGCGAAACTTTCCATTCGTCGTAGAGCGTTCCTCCCGAAGGCGCGGCAAGCGTGTGGCTCACGTCCACAAGCAGCGGCGCAAGCGATCCTACAGTCTGCCCTTGAAAATTCCGCCCAGACGTTGCTTCGTCCACATTCAAATACGCCACCGCCTTCTTCTTCAACTCATCCGCGTACTGTTCGCCCCACTCCGTCGAACCCGTCAGCGCATACTCCTCGCCGTCCCAACTGCAAATCACGAGGGTCCGCTTCGGCCTCACGCCTTGCTTCAGCAGCGCGCCTAAACCCCTTGTCAACTCCAGCATTGACGCCGTGCCGCTCGACGGATCCACCGCGCCATACACCCACGCGTCGCGGTGATTGCCGAGAATCACCCACTCATCCGGCAACTCGCCGCCGCGAATCCGCGCCTCGGTCACGTAGTACGGCTGGACGCTTTGATCCATGTCCACTTTCAAGTGGACGACGACTCGCTTCCCGCCCAGCCTGTACTTGATCGGCAGTCCGCCCTGCCAATCATGCGGCGCGAGCGGCCCGTCCATTTTTTCGAGCAACGGCTTCGCGTCGGCCCACGAAAGCGGCACCCCCATAATCTTTGGCAGCGAAACAGCTTGCTCCACCGGAATCCGCTTCGCGCCCGGCACCGACGCGTAACCCGGCGTAAGCGGATCGCCCGGCTCGATGAAGTCGTACGTGATCGCGCCGCGCTGAATGTGGCTCTTCGGCCCCCATGGACCATCCGGATACACCGCTCCGCGTGCGTAGCCGTCTTCCGCCGGATCCGAATAAATCAAAATCGCCGCCGCGCCCTCGCGTTCCGCCGTCAGCGCCTTGAATCCGCGATAGCTATACGGATTCGAATAGCGCACCAGCACGATTTTCCCGTGCACGTCGATGCCTTGCTTCCGCAAATACTCGTAGTCGTCCGGATTACCGCTGTGCGCGTAGACCACCGGCGCCGTCACTTCGCCCGACGCCGAGTAACCCAGATACGCCCCATCCGCTGCGGGATTTTTCGTATCGGGATCGACGTTGTACGGCGCCTCGCGCAACGATGCTTTGAAGTGCGACGGCTCGGTCATCTCCAGCGAAACTTCGCGCGGCCGCGAATTCAACACGTCGTACTCGTGCACAGTGACGTCTTCCAAGCCCTGCGCGCGCCACTGGTCCGCGACCCACTGAGCGAGCTCATTGTTGCGCTTCGATCCCGCTGGATGCGGCTCCGATGTGAGATAGCGATGAAATTTGGAAATTTGTTCCGGCGAGGTCAGCTTGCGGTACTGCTCTTCGATCGACGCTTGTTTCGCCGCGTCGCTAGGCGTGAACCCGAACATTTTCGTCGCCGTCCAAGCGGCAACGCGCGGCACAACGCATATACAGGTACCAGCCGCAAGCGCGACTCCCGCCAACGCCGCAGCGCGTCGTGTCCGTTCAGTTGCGCGCAGTGGAGTCTCCCATCCGCGCAAGATGCAGCCGCTCGAGGTCCGCCACAGCGCGCTCGACGCCCTCAACCAGCATCCCAATCAGCTGCGAATTGATCGTGAACGGCGGCGCGATCAGAATGTGATCTCCGCGCGTGCCGTCCACGCAGCCTTGAATCGGATACGTCATCACGCCCGCCTCAGCCGCGTCGGCGGCAACACGCGTCGCGATACGCGCGTCCGCCGGAAATGGTTCGCGCTTCGCCGCGTCGCTCACCAGTTCGATCGCGAGCAGCAATCCTCGCCCGCGCACGTCGCCCACCACCGAATATTTCCGCAGCGCCTCGAGCGCCCTTCGCAACTCCGCGCCGACCGGCTCCACGCGCTCAAACAGCCGCTCGCTCTCGATGTAATCCAGCACCGCGTTCGCCGCAGCCGCCGCAACGGGATGCCCGTTGTACGTGTAGCCGTGCAAAAACGCGCCCGAGCCCTCCGCAATCGCTCCCGCCACTTCGCCCGACGCGATCACCGCACCCAGCGGCGCGTATCCACTCGCGATTCCTTTGCCGACCAGAATCATGTCCGGCACAACGCCCTCATACTCGATCGCGAACGGCTTACCCGTCCGCCCCATCCCCGTCATCACTTCATCGGCAATCAATAAAATGCCGTGCTGCTTGCAAATCTCCGCGATGCGCGCCACGTATCCCGGCGGCGGCACCACCGCGCCGAGCGTCGCACCTACGACGGGCTCGAAAATAAACGCCGCCACGTCGTCCAC
>JBEKJW010000110.1:0-14463 GCA_050011035.1 Candidatus Acidiferrales bacterium | reverse complement strand
ACTGCGTCGTTGAGGCTAAGAAGGAAGCGTGTCATCTCGGGCGTGGTGATTGTGATCGGTCCGCCGTTACGAATCTGGTCGTGAAACAGCGGGATCACGGAGCCGCGCGAGGCGAGCACATTGCCATAACGCACGCAGACGAAGCGCGTATTGGGGGAGCGAATATTAGCTTGAATAAATACACGTTCTTGCAACGCTTTCGTCATGCCCATCGCGTTGACAGGCTTGCAAGCTTTGTCAGTTGAGACGCCGACGACAGTCTCGATCGGAAGCCGGTGCTCCTGAATCGCGCGGACGATGTTCTCGGGGCCTTCGATGTTGGTGCGCACGGCTTCGTACGGGAAGTACTCGCACGTAGGCACCTGTTTCAGCGCTGCGGCGTTGAACACAATGTCGACGTCGCGAAGCGCTTGCGCTACAGAGTGATAGTCGCGAACGTCGCCGATGCGGAATTCGAGCAACTCCTGAAAATTACGGTAGATGATTTCGTCCGTGGCGGCGGCGCGATTCTGATACTCCATGCGCATCGAGTGTTGCTTGGCTTCGTCGCGCGAAAGCACGATGAGCTTCGCCGGATGTCCCGCGCTGCCCGTGAGAAAACGGCGGACAAGGGTTTTGCCGAGCGAGCCGGTCCCGCCGGTGACCAGTACTCGTTTGCCGTCAAAACTCTTGATTGGCTGTTTGTTTCCATTTGTCATATGGGGTGTCATCGTTCGCAAGTTCGTCAACGAGCTCGGGCCACGTCGGAGTGACGAGGCCGGTAGCTCGCGCGAACTTGTCTCCTTTCATCGACCTGTCGCAGAACAACGACGGGTCGGGTGTAATTTCGATATCGAGGCGATAGGCGTCACGAAGCAGGCGCAGTAGGTCGAATTTCGAGATGGGCTGCGCGGCGACTTGATAGAGGCCACTGAGATCCGGGTGCTCGTCGATGAGCGATTCGACGACGCGCGCGAGATAGTTTGTGGTGACGCCTGAGTAGATGGCGCGTGTGAAACCGTGGACAGGTTCGTGATCGTGATGGCCCGCCGGGCGCTCGGTGCCGTTGCGACGACGGCTTTCACGGAGGAACCACTCGAGTAACGATTCATCGTGCGCGAGTTCGCGGCCAATGATGGAGGTGCGCAGCGTGAGTGCGTCCCCACAGGCGATCTCGCCTAGATATTTCGTGCGTCCGTAAAGGTCCTCGGCGTCGGAGATGTCGTCTTCGGTGTAATTGCCACGTCGGCCGCTGAATACGCAATCGGTACTGAAATGGATCAGGCGCGCGCCGATGCGCCGGCAGGATTCGGCGAGGTGATGCGGGAGGAGCGCGTTGATCTCGATGCTCGGAATGGGCTGTTTCGCGGCAGCGCGCTGTTTTACGACGCCGATACAGTTGATAACGACGCGTGGCCTTTCTTGAGCGAGAAGAGTTTGCAGCGCCGACGCGTCGGATCCATCGATACCTTCGATCACGCCGCCGTGCTGGAAGAGATCGATATGGCTGAGCGCCGAAGAAGCGACTGTTCCGCGGATAGTGCAGGCGGTGTCCGGGTGCGAGGCGCGGAAGTGCTGGAAAAGTTTATGGCCCAGCATACCGGCGCCGCCGACGATCAGGATTTGCATGGTTGTAGGTAGTGAAGTGATGCGGACTCAGATGGACTTTGACCGCGTCGCACCAGCAACAACGGCCGCCGGAACCGCGGCAGCCGATTCTGACGGCGTTTGTTTTTCGACGAGCGACTGAAACATCTCGATCGTCGCGCGGCGTGGATCGGATTGGGCGAGCCACGCTTGCACATATTCGCGCGCGCGGAGAGACATCGCTGCGTGCGTCGGTGAGTCCATCTTGGCGCAGCTGGCGAACGTTTGGCACCACGAGGCACGATCTTCGAGAGGAATCGCCCAGCCGACGCCGTTTTCATGGAGATCGCGCAAGGGGGTACGGTCGCTGACGATGATGGGGCAGCCCGCGGCAAGCGATTCGAAGAGGACGTAGCCGAAATTTTCGCCCTCCGTGGGCAGGAGAAGAAAATCGTGCGCGCGGAAGATCGAAGGAACGAGTTCGCGCGCGACGGCACCGTGATAGGTCGCGCGGACATTTTGCGGAAGCGCCGCGATGCCGCTCTGGCATTCGTACCAGTAGGCCGGGTCGTCGATTGGGCCGTAGATGTGGAGCTCGGCCGGTGCGGAAAGCGAAGCAAGCGCATCGACAATGACCAAGAGATTTTTCTTGCGACAAATTCGCGAGAGGAACAGGAATTTCACGGGCGAAGATTTCGTCGCGCGTACAGCGTCTGGATCTGGCGTGGACCAATCGCGATTCGGCAGATCGGATGCAATGTGGATTTGCAGATCTTTTTGAGAGCGCGCACGAAGGAATCGGTCGATTTCGGTGAATTCGAGCACGGAGGTTGCGTGCCAGAGAAGATCGCTGTAAAGACCGGCACGAAGAGCGACGGCTGCGTAGAGGAACTTTTTGTGCGGCTTGATTTGAAGCGCGCCAGGTGAAACCTCCCCGCGAGGCGCAATGGCAAAGGCGGCAGGCGAAAGAAGGCCGAACGTGCGAAGCGCTAGAATTTTCACGGTGATAGGCGAGAAAAAACTGTTGAGATAAACAATGTCGGGCCGCGACTCCACGATGCGCTGGCGAAGATGAGCGAGTGTGAAATCGCGCGCGTAGAAGACTTGCGCTTTTCCAACGGGCTGCCACTTGTCAGCACCCACGGCCGGATAAGGCTCAGCGTCGGTGAGGTCTCGATCGCGCGCGATGATGCGCAGATCGAAATCGTCGCCGATGCCTTCAACGAGATTCGCAAGCGCAGTGATGACGCCCCCTGCTTTGTAGCCGGGTAAATACCAATCGGCAATGATCAGAATTGTGGGACGCATTCAGAGCGGCTTGTCGAGATGCAAAACTTTGGTGCGAATGAAAGCAGCGAGCTTTTCGGTTTGCGCCTGCCACGTTTTATTGGCGGCCATGTATGTGCGGGCGCGAGCGGCTTGCGCGCAGCGGTCGGCGGGGTCGAGAGCGGAGATGCGCTCGATGAGTTGAGCGAGAGCTTCCGGACGTTCGTCACGGAGGAGAAACGTGAAGGCGCCGAATTCTTCCTCGACGTGGCCGGTGCAGGTGGAGATCACGGGGACGCCGGAGACGAGGTACTCGATCATCTTCGATGGGAAGAAATATCTGGTGTTGAGCGAGCGCGTGATGCGGAGATTCACGAGCACATCGGCGGCGGCATAGGTTTCCAGGACGCGATCGAGGGGAAGACGTCCGAGAAACTCGATGCGCGGATCGCGGGCCGCGGCGGTGCGGACTTCAGGCTCAAGCGCGCCCGCACCGGCGATGCGCAGACGAAAACGATCACCTCTCAATTGTGAGAAGGCGTCGAGAAGCAGCGGGATGCCGTTGAGTTCGCTGAGCTGACCGGCGGCGACGATGACGAATGTTCGCGGATCGCGACGCGTGCTGAGAGCCGGGACAAGATTCTCGGTTTTACCCAAAAGCTCCGGGGAGACGCCGCCTTCGAGCCGGATGGAATCGCGACCGCAAAGAAAATCGTCGGCGATCGCCTGCGACGCGACGGTATGACCATCGAAATGCGGGATGAGGCGGCGCTGAAGCCAGTCGTCCAACTTCCAGTACGCGCCGCCCGGAACAGTTTCGCCCGGAGTCTCTATGTCGCAAAGCGACACGACGGTTTTGGCTCGAATGAGGCGCGCTGCGAGGAGAACGAAGGCGCCGGGTGGGACGGATAAATTGTAAGCGTAGACGACGCGGCAGCGCGCTGCGCGATTTCGCCATCCCCAACGAAGCAGCTCGTACGCGGTCGCGACGCCGATCGTGAGCTGCTTCAGAGGCGTGACGTTGATGAACGGCACGAGACGCAGCGGTAGCCGTTCGTCGAGCATTGAATCGTGGCCGCGCACGTAGAGCGGGATTTCGCCGAGTTCAGGAATCGACGAGTGGCGGCGAGACGGCACGGGCAACGCGGAAACGATCAGCGATGCGGGCAGACCCTCGCGTTCGAGTCCGAGAAGCAGTTCGCGCTGAAACATTTGTGCGGCGGCGTTGAACGAGTGGCGCGTCCATTGCGGATCAACGGGGACGACGCTGCCGACGAAAGCAAGCGCGACGGTGCCAGCCGTCGAAGCAATGTCGGGACGCACTCGCCCGCGGATCACGCGATCGTCCGCGCCGTGCTGCCGCGTCGCTCGTTCGGCTGCAGCGTCAAGAGTGTTAAGCAAGTTGAGTCACCACGCGCGTGCGAAAGGCTTCGGCGTTGCGGCGGCTGCGCCACCAGAGAATCAGCGTGATCCAGAAGGCTGTAAACCCTTCGCCGGACTGGAGCAACTGGTTATTCGCGGGGAAGTAAAACAGCATGATCAAAAGCTGCGCGAAGAGAACGACGGCAAAGGGATTCGTGCCCCCTAGCGTATCGAGCCAGGAGAGCGCGAAGAGACGTCCGATGAAGTAAATCACAATGAGCGCGCCGGGAAATGAAACGTCCGACGCAAGCCAGGGATAGATCGTGGACCAGAGGCCGACCGAGTCCCACCCATACTTTTCAATGCGCACCGGGTAGGAGCGGTTTGGAAAATCCTCCAAACCGGAAAACCGCGCGAACTGGCGCGAGACGAAGGTGGAATTTCCGAGGCCGAGCATCGGCACGTACGGTTCACGCAGGGAGAGACTGACGGCGTAGTAACCGGACGTGAGATAGATGTCGAGCCCCATCACGATGCCTTTCGAAGCTTCGCTCAGATTGCGAACGAGGAAATTATCGTCATCGACGGTGGAACCGGTCGCGGGAAACACGCCGGTGACGGCAGGCGAGCCGGATCGCGTGGCCATTGCAAGCCCGAAGAACGCGAGAAAGAGCGAGAACGCAACAGCGGTGCAGATGCCGATTACGAGAAGGCGTTTGAGTTTCAGGTGAATCGTGCCGGCGCGATAGCCTGCAAAAACCATCCAGGGAAGCAGAAGAACGGTGTCCGCGATGGCTTTGTTAGTGCCCATGGCAAGGAAGAGTGCGACCGTGCCGAGAATTGAAAGGACTCCGAGCGCACGGAGCCACCTGGTGAGAGATTCCCAATAAAAGACTGTAAGCGGAAGAACCACCGCGAGCAGCGGACCGACGAGAATGCGCGAGTACTCGACGAGCGGAAAGCTGGAGGGATCATTGATGATCGCCTGGGTGTGCGCGTAGGCTTCCCCGGGATTGTCGATGCCGTAGGCGACGTCGGGAATCAGGCTGCCCGTACGCGCGAGGCTGGTGGGAAGTAACAGCAACAGACTAAGCGCGGCGCCCCACAAAAGCATCCGCCCGTACTCCCAGGGCGCGGCGTAACCGCGAGGCTGGCTTCGCGCGGCACGCCAGTATCCAGCAAGCAGAGCGATGTGCGCGGCAGCGAGGAAGCTGTAGAGCGCGACTGGATTTTCAACCGGGAAGTCGAAAGGTCCAAACGCGAAGAAGAGCACCGTGAAAGTGAGATAGGAGACGAAGAACGCGATCGGGACAAATCGCAGCCACATGGTGAGCTTTACGACGCGAACTTCCGCGGCGGGCTGGACGAGTTGGATTGAGGCGAGTCCCATTGTCGGTGTGATTTACGGGCGCGGTCCTGAGACGCCGAAGTGGCGAAACATTGACGCGACAGCGGTTTCGATTTCGCGAAGAGTGGCTGCGTCAAACGCGAGAAACAGTTTTGCTGGCATGCGTAGGTAGAAAATGCAGAACGCGACGAGAGCGGCGAGGCTTATGAACTGCGAGAGGCAGACGGACGCAGCGAGTCCACTTATGCCGTAGCTGTAGTAAGCCGGAATTCCCACCGCGAACAAGATCACGAGGCCGATAAGGCTGGCAATCATTCCGAGGCGCGGGTGCGCGGCGGCGCGCAATCCTTGCTCCAGCGTTTCGCCCAACCCCCAGAAAGTCGAAGCAGCGATTAAAAAATATGTGGCAACGACGGCGGGCAGAAAGCCTGCGCCAAAGAATGTGCGGATTGCCCACGGCGTGAGAGCCGCAGCGAAAAGCGCCATGGCGATGGCGGCGATTTGCGCGAAGCGGAAGTGACGAGCGAGCGCGGTCAGAGCGCTTGACTCTTCGGTGTGTTGCGCGACGGCGGCGAATCCAACCTGAATGAACGGATTGATTACGCCCACCTGGCCCATAGCGATAGCTTGGGCGACGGCGTACGCGCCGATGGCCGCAGCAGGCGCGAGACGGACGAGCAAGAACATGTCCGCACGCAAGAGGGCCAGCGCCGCAAGCGATGGAACGTAAAACGTAAAGCCCCGCTGGAAAAGTTTACGAGCGAGAGCGATGTCCGGACGAGCACCGAGAATTCCTGCGCCGTCGGCGGCCGAACGCACGAGCGCGACCGTGAGCGTGCCCGCGAGCATGGCGAGAGCGAAAGCCCGGGGCGTCGCTCTATGCGACGGCCAAATGACAGCGAGGACGAGTAGCACGTAGAGAATCCCGGACAGAACTTGAAAGAAACTGAAGCGGCCGAAGCGGCCACGGCCTTGGTCGAGTCCGAGCATCGACGCTGCAACGTAAGACGCAGGCAGATACAACGCAAACCATCGCGCGGGCGGGACGAGATTCTGTTTATCGGCCGGCAAAAAATACCCGAGAGCCAAGGCGAGAATCACCATCTCGATACAGCCGAGAACGAGCGCCGACCAAAACGTCGTCGAGGTCAGCCGCGGCGGTACCTGATGGGACTTGCCCGCTTCCACGATGACGCTGCGGGAAAACTCAAATTCGCCGACCGAGAGAAGCATGATGGGCGCGAAAACGATGACGGCAAGCTCACCGCGGCCGTTCGGGCCGAGTAATCTGGCAGCTAGCACGCCGGAGATCGCACCAAGGAAACGAATCGCGGCCGTGGCGCTGAAGGTCTGCGCGTAGGCGCGACGCGCTGAAAATTTGCGGCCGGGCGCCGGAGTGGAGGCGAGCGCGTCGTCCGGTGTAAGGGCAGCGATTGTGTCTGGTGAGGCCATTAAATTGGGCGGTTAGTCGGAGGCGCTCGTAGCGGCTTTCATACGAGCGGCTTTCTGTGTGACGGTGCGGGCTTCGAGCATCCCTTCCCCGAGCTTCACGCGCAGAAGGGCGATCGAAAGTGCGTCGACGAAATCGCCACTGAGAAGATTAATGTCGAACAGCAAAGGGCGACCGAGACCCGTGCGAATCAGGCACAGATAGCCGATGCGGCGGCGCGACTGCGAATTGAGATCGAGCCGCAGATTCCAGATCGAGTCGTTGAACGAGCCGTCGCTCCAGAACAGCTTCAGTTCGTCCTCGTGGATGGATTCGTCGACGCCAGCACGGACGGAATCGAATGCCGACGATGAGCTTCCAAGTCGGAGGCCGTCGAAGCCGATGGTTTGCAGCGTGTTTTTGAGGATCCCAAGAAGCGGCACGATGTCGTTGCAAGTGGAAAGTGCGTCGATGGCGTGGCGGACGGCAACGTTGTTGGCGACGAAACGTTTTTTCACGGATGCGCGGCCGATGGCTTCCTGCAATTCGGAAAATTCAGGATAGCCGAGATATTGCACGCCGAGCCCGATGCCGAGGCCGATGACGATAAGGACGAGAGCGATGAGCGCGGCGTCGTGCATGAGGATGAGACTTAGGAGCGCGAAGACAGCGGTGACCCCGTAGAGAACCAGAACCGCGCCGCGCTGCGAGAGGCCGCGTTTTAGGAGCTTGTGGTGAATGTGGTCGCGGTCGGCCGAAAACAACGGCTTGCCACTGAGGAAACGACGAGAGACGGCGAGGCAGACGTCGAGAATGGGCAGGCCGAAGGAAAGAACGGGAATCGCGACGGCAATCATCGTGGGCGCTTTTTGCGAGCCGGCAAGCGCCAACGCGGCGAGCATGAAGCCGATAAACATGCTGCCGGAATCTCCGAGGAAGATTGACGCGGGGTGGAAATTGAGGCGCAGGAAACCGAGAATCGCTCCGGCCAGCACGATGGCGAGCAAGGCGACTGTGGCGTTGGGAGCGAGAAGTGAGCTGACGAAGACGACCAGCGTGGAAAAGATCGCGGAGCCGGCGGCGAGACCGTCGAGACCGTCGATGAGATTGAAGGCGTTGGTGATGAGCAATACCCAGAAGATCGTGAGCGGAAGCGCGACGGCCGTGTGGAGCGAGCGGCCCGCGGAAAGCAGATCGAAGTGACTGATGCCGACGCCGCCGAACCAAAGAATGGTGGCGGCAACCGCCTGCACGCTGAATTTCAGATACGGGCCGGCGGCGCGGACATCGTCATAGAGTCCGAGAAGGAAAATGATGCACGCGGCAGAAAGAATGCTGACGACGGTGCGAACAGGAATGGTCAGTTCGAGACCCGTCGACTTCGGAAGCAAGAGCGCGACGCCGGCCAGAAGCATGAACGTGAGAAAAATCGCGATGCCGCCCAGACGGGGAACCGATGTGGTGTGTACGTGGCGGTCCGAATCCGGCTGAGCGACCCAACCGCGAGCGACCGCGAAGCCGCGAACACGAAGAGTCAAAGCGAGACAGAGCGCGGCGCTCGACAGAAATAACGCCAGATAAATACCCACGATCAATAGCAAGTTCGTTGCGCCTTTCGGTTGTTCGGGATGGTCGTGCGAGCGCTGTTGTTCCTACGCTCGTGTTGCCAATGCGTGATGTTGCGTCCGTGTGCTGTTGCCTTCTGGTAGCTCTGAGTCCTGAGCTTCGGGGGGGAGCGTGAGCAGGCCGTGCGATGCGAGATGACGAAAGATCGAGTCGACGGCCTTCGCGACGGAAAATTTTTCGTCGAGGAGACGGCGCGCGTTGCGGCCCATCGTAGCGCGGAGATCGGCGTCGTCAGCCATGGCGGAAGCGAGCCGGAAAAGCCCGTCGTCGTCACCATTGCGAGTGCAAAAGCCGGCGCCGCTCGATTCGAGCAGCGCGAAAAGATCGTTGCCAGGATTGATGCTCGCGAGCACGGGCAGGCCCCAATTGAGGTAGCTCATCAGCTTGCCGGGCACGTTGTGACTGGCGAGGCGCGCATCGAGGGTGATGAGGCCAATGTCGAACTCCGAAACCATCGCGAGGTATTCGTTCTGCTGCAGGCTTGGCAGGATCTTAGCGTTTGAGATCGCACGCGAGGCCACGAGCTTCTGGAGGCGCGGGACCTCGCTGCCTTCGCCGACGAACAAGAAAGCGACGCCGGGATCGTTTGCAAATTTCGCGGCGAGGCGCATGAGGTTGTCCATGTCCTGCGCGACACCAATGTTGCCGCCGTAGAAGAAAACGATTTTGCCTGAGAGCCCAAGACGGCGGCGCCAGTTCGTGTTCAGCAGTTCGCGGTCGACGGGCGCGGTCCAGTTGAGCAGAACTTCGAGGCGAAACTGTTCGCCCGGGAAGTTCCGCGCGAAATGCGTGCGATTTGACGGCGACTCGACGGCGATCAGGTCCGCGGCGCGATAGTGCTCGGCTGCGACACGGCGGAAATAACGATAGATCAAACCGCGCCGGATAACGCCGGCGTCCACGGCCCATTCGGGGAAAATATCTCGAAGGATCATGTAGGACGGGCAGCGCCAGAGATTTTTCAGACGGCTGACCAGCCGACCGAAAAAGATAGTTGGCGAATAAAAAAGAATCAAGCCACAGGGATTTTCGCGGAGATACCGTCCAGCACCGCGCCAAAGAGTGGCCGAGAGGCGCGTTTCGCGAAGGCCGCGCTGCAGCTTGGCGGCGCCTTTGATGCGGCCGGTGCGGACGCGCACGACGGTGATGCCGTCTTCCACGCGAAGCCGCGAAGACTCGTCAATGGCGTCGCTGGGCGTCAGAACGACAGGCTCGTGGCCGCGGCGATGCAGCTCGACGGCGAGATCGTGGACGAGCTTGGCGCTCGACTTCGTGCTCGGAAAATAGCAATCGACAAGGATCAGGATTCGCAAACCAACACCACAATGAACTGGCTAGCGGACCGCGGAAGCGAACGGGAGAACTGCGTCAGCTGGAGCGCGGCGAACGCGGCTTTCAAAGATCGGTTCGACGTCCTGCGCATCGACTTCTATCATCGCGGACTGGCGGATCAGGTTGATCGAGACAAGCACACGCAAGCGGCCTTTTTTGCGGATGAGAATTCCTTCCATACCCTCGAGCGCGCCGCGAACGATCCGCACTTTGCGCCCGGCAATGAGATAAGGATGCGGCTCAGCTTTCAGCGTGTGCTGCACGACAGTACGCAGCGTTTCAATTTCCTCGTCGGCCACGGGCAGCGGGTGGCCGTCAAAACCGACGAGACGAACGATACCGGGAACGACGAGAACGCGTAGCTTTTCTTCCAGTGGAACGCGAACGAAAACGTAGCCGGGGAAGAGTGGTAGCTCGAGGCGCTTCTTGCGATCTTTCCAGACGCGCACACTCTCGTAGGTCGGAACGAAATGCGCAATCGAACGCTGAGCGAGCTGGTCGGCGGCGGCGCGTTCGTGGTTCGAACGAGTGTATGCGGCGAACCAGCGCGGCATCGAGATTGCGAATTCGGTGGACATTATTAAGGTACCGGGGAGCGCGAAGGCTGGCGGAGCTTCGCCCCGTCGCTCACAGGGCAAACGCGACCTAACCCAAGTTCTATGAGCACCTTGCAGCGATTCGCGGACTGCTACGACGCGGAATCGACGCCGTTGCCATTGCTCGGCTCGCCAGAGTGACCGTTGCGTGAGCCGTTTTTCGAAGCGCGCCACGGCAAACTTTCGCGAACCGTTCCGTACACTTCCTGGGCAAAGACCATGCCGGGATCGCCGGGATCGATGCGGCGCCAGCGCTGCGCTCCGAGAATCCAGAGCACCGAAAACGCAAGAGCGAGCATCGCGCAGCCGGCGACGATCAGCGTGCGAGGCGGAAACGATTTGCGCTCCGGAATATCGGGCGCGTCCAAAACTTTCACCGACGGAATTTCCTTGGCTTCCTGCACCTTCGCCAATTCGTACTGCTTGGTGAGCGTTTCGAAAACTGCTTCTTCCACTTTCAGAGTGCGGTATTTGTCGGCGTACGGGACGCCGAGGATCGGCAGCTGGCGAAGCGTGGGGTACGAATCGCCCGACGCGCCGCTCGAACCATCGGGCGACGTAGCGCTGGCCGCGCCGGGATCGTATTTGCCGCCGAGCTTGGAGAGCTGCGAGCGCAGTTCGGCGATGCGCGCTTCCGTGGAACGAACTCGAACGTTGTTGTCGGAATAAATCTGGCGCAGGCCTTCGAGTTCAGATTCGGCGGCAATCATCTCGCCTTGCAGGCCTGCGGCGCTTTGGAGCATGGCTCGGCCCTGCGCGGTTATGTCTATCGCTCCATTTTTGCTGGCGAACTGGCTGAAGTCTTTTTCGGCGGCTTCGAGATCGGCCTTGATGTTACTGAGGCGGCCTTCGAGGAAGACGCGCTCGCGGTGGGCGGAAGAGGTGTTGAGCTGCGCCACAAGAGTATCTAGTTGATCGATGTAGGAACGGGCGATGGCAGCGGCACGTTGTGGATCGCGGTCGGTGACGGAGAGCGTGAGCACGCCGCTTTTGCGATCTTCGGACACAGCGGTGTTGTGCTCTAGACGCTTGCGAGCGCTGTCGTCCCAGCGCGTTGCATAAACTTTTTTCAAATCGAATTGCTGAACGATCCGGTCCTCGGCCGTACGGCTGTGAATCACGGATATGAAAAGCGCGCCGGAGGTTTTCATGCCGAGCAAATCACCGGCGAGAGCGCTGATTCCACCTGCAGCCTGCCCGGAAAGCGAAGCGAGCATCGCGAGGCCGCCTCCGGATTGCGAATCCGGCGGCATGAGGCGCGCGGTAGAGACGTATTCCTTCGGAATCAGCAACGCTACGACGATCGAAAGCACGATTGCCACGAGAACAACGCGGCCGATCCACGCGCGACGGGACCAAAGCAGGCGCAGCACGGTGATTTTGTCTTCACGCGATCGCGACTCAGCGCGCGCGGACGAACGCGGCTCAACCGGAATCGTGGTCTCGATGATCACCGTCGCCGGACTTTTCGAGGTCGTTTCCATCCGCGCCTACTTTTCACGCTCGGAAGGCAAGAAGCCGATTTCGAGAGTGACGGCGAAATTGTTCTGCGGGCGGCTGAACAAAATCGAGAAGTGCGAAATGCGCTCGTATTGGAAGGCGGACTTCACATAGACGCCGGAGCGCAGGTGCAGCTCGTTGTTGACGCCGTAGTCCTGAAATGCACCGCCACCGGGGACGAAAGCTCGATCGACCTGGGAATTTTTGTAAGTCACCTGAAACATGTCGCGCTTCGAAGCCCAATACGTGAGCCAAGCGGAGTAGCTCGCGCCCATGCGGCCGACCGCATCGCCGATCAGGACGCCATCGTTCGTGTAACCGTCGCGATACACGAAGTTCCAGTAGTTCAGGTCGCCCTTCGTCGGAAGGCCACCGCCGACTTGCGCGGTTGCGGTGTTGGCCACCTCGAGATGCAGGTCCAATTTCGAAAAATGCGGAAAGCGCGTGACGTAAAGGCCGGGACGAAATGCGGCGCGGGCCGGCGCGACTGGCGGAAACGCATTGTCGTCCGTGTAGATGTCTCCATAAAAAACGAAATAGTCGTGGGACTTCGGGACGTTAAAGGTCCAATCGAAATCGGCGTGCGAATCGCCGGGGACAGAGTTGCCGCCTGCTGTGTTGCCGGACTGCCGGCCGAAAAAGCTGTCGACGAAATTCGCGGGCGTGAGCTTATCGCCCACCGGGCCGCCGATGGTGACGGTGCGGCTGTATCCGAACTCGAGACTCGGCAGCGGCTTGAAACTGATTTTATTGCCGTAGATGAAAGGGCGCGGATTGTAGTAACCGCCGGCGAGACGGCCGAAAAAACTATCGAGTGTGACCGGACCCAAGTATTTGAAGAAGCCCGGCATGACTTCCGGCTCGGAGTTGACAATGCGAACCATATCTACTGGCTGCGCGTTCGTGCTCCAGATCAAAGAGCCGCCCGGACCGGGACCCCAATTCAAGCTCTGGCGTCCCGCGGAGATCTGCCAGTTGCTGAGGTTGACGGCAACGTACGCGTCGAGAAGTTGCACGCGATTGATCGGCTTTACCGGATTCGCGGGCGGCTCGGGTACGAGGTCGGCCTGCGCGATGAATTCGCGTACGGTGTCCGAGGGCGCAGGTGCTGCTGGCGCGTGTTGGTATTCCGCGCGAACGAAAATCGCAAGAGGACCGAGGTCGGCGCGAAACGAACCGCCGTCCTGCAAATTCGTGCCGCGCTCAAAGGGGCGGCCGAAGTCGTAAGCGATGGTCTGGCCGAAGTGAAAACCGTCGTTGAGATCAGGTCCGCTGATCGAAATGGCGCGCGTGTAAAGCGAATCGAGAGCGGCGGCGAAATTGCGGCCTCCGTCGATGCGCTCCAGCTCGTATGAAAATTCTGTGCGTAGCCGTTCGACCAGCGCGAAAGCGCCGTCGCCGGGATGATCGTGTTCAATAAGAGCGTTGCCTGCTTCGACGGTGAGCAGCGCGCACTGCATGCGCGTCCACGGGCGCGTACCTTGAATGGCGCCATGGATATAACCGAGGCCGGCAAGCCGGTCCATCGCGGGATAGACCCAGCTATCAAGTTCAACGAAAGCCGTCCCCATGTTCTGCCGCGGGCGATCTTGCTCGAGGTAGTCGCGCGCTTCCGAATACGTTTGCCACGGCGAACCGCCGAGTTCGGGATCGTGGTGCGCACGATAGACGATTTCGCCGGAGAGCCAACCGATCGCGCTGCCGATTAGCACGTCAGACGGAAAATGCTGTTTTGCGTCGACGCGCGCGAGGCTGACCGCCGTGGCGGTCCCGTATGCGAGAACCTGGGTCAGGACGCCGGGATACTCGTGCGCGACGACGCTGGCGATGGACCATGCCGCCGCGCTGTGCTCGGAGGGGAAAGAATCGCCGCCGCTCCAGAAATTTCCGCGATAGTCGTTGGTGAGCGGTCGTTCGCGGCCAAGGGTATATTTCAGCGCGTAGGTGACAGTCAGGCTGTTCACCGCGGAGGTGTTTGCTGGTTTCGGTGTCCGTGGCGAAAAAGGCGGCCGAGGCGAGGCCGAGCGGCAGGAGCCAGTCGGCATCCGCAACGCGAAGCTTTGCGGGGCTGGTCCAGATGTCGCGTTGATCGGCGGCGAAACGTTCGACGGCGCGCAGAGCGAGATTTTTGTTTCGCTGGTCGTATTGCGCTTCAGAAAGGTCGCGTTGCTTCGGCGCGGGTTTTGCTGGCGCTTCATCGGCGTTTTGCGCGCCGTTATTCGCGGGCGTGGGCGCAGCGGTGCTCTGCGGGCGCGGATCGGCACTCGCGACCGGAGCCGCACTTGCCGCAATCAACGCCAACAAGGAAATCGACACCCATGCCTCCCAGCTAGATTTCATGCCACTTCTCAGTAATGCGCAGCGATGAACGCGGCGCTCGCTATCGACGACGCGACCTGAGCCGCAAGGAACACGGTCTGCCATTGCACGCCGCCACC
>JBEKJW010000109.1:0-20630 GCA_050011035.1 Candidatus Acidiferrales bacterium | reverse complement strand
GCGATCAACGGTCTTCCACAGGCGGCGCGCCTCTTCGATCGTCTGCGCCGTCTCGTGCGCGAGGAAGGGCGATACTTCCAGGCTGACGTAGCCGTCGCGGTGGTTGGTCTGGTCATACACGGCGCGCATCACGTCGGCGGCCGACTGAATATCTTTGATCGCGATGTGCTCGTAGATAGCTTTCGCGTCGAGGCTCTTGTCCTTCGCGAACTCGTTCAGGTCTTTTTGATAGTCGGGATTGCCCGCGATGGCCTTTTCGAAAATCGAAGGATTCGAGGTCATCCCGCGAAGGCCGTCGTTGGTGATCAGCTTCTGCAACTCCCCGGTCGAGATCAGGTCCCGCCGGATGTAGTCGAGCCACACCGACTGGCCGAACTTAATCAGCGCCTTCAGCGGATTTTCGCCGTGCGCGTTTCCCGTGGTGGATTCGGTGGTATTAGCAGTCGAACTCATAATGTCCTCCGGTCAATCAAAAAATCTCGCTCTTCAGGGTCGGATGCTCATGAACCGCATCCGGTTACAGCTGATTTCGTTTACTCCGCTGACTCTGGGACTTCGGCGAAAACGCGGAATCACGGAGAGGGTGCGTATCCCGTATGCTCGAACCCCACGATTCTACCTCAGAGTCTCGCGCCGGTATATGAACGCAACATGATCGACCGCGGCAGGCCTTTCAGGGATGCTCCCGCGCATTGACATGCGTCCGGCGCGAGCATAGCATCGCGATTGAGGCTGGGCGTTTCGCAGTGAAACATGAACGCGCGATGGCGGCTCTTGCACTCCATGGCAAATCCCACGAAGCTTTTTACGCCGCGCGATGCCGCTCAAGCCCTCGGCGTCAGCTATCCCACGTTGAAACAGTGGATCTATAAAAAGAAGATTCGCACCGTGACGACAGCCGGCGGCCACCATCGCATTCCCGAAAAGGAAATCGACCGTTTCCTCTATCGCGCAAACGAGCGTGGCGATGTGGCCGAGCGACGCGGCAATTTCCGCAAGATTAGCGGGCGCAACCAACTCGTCGGCCGGGTCACACAAGTGAAGGTAAGCGGCCTGATGGCGCAGGTGACGCTTTCGATTGGCGGTCAGCGCATTACGTCGATCATCACGGCGGACGCTGTTCGCGAGATGCGGCTGAAGCCCGGCCAGACCGCCGCGGCGCTGATTAAATCCACCGAAGTGATGATCGTCCGAGCCTGATTCCCCGCATTGCAAACCACAACGCGATCCTTTCAGCGCGTTTCCCTTTCTGAGTGGATGGTATGGACTAAACGAAGAGGCGCTTTGCTAAACGTAGCGGAGCGTAGAACAGTGGGCTGAACTTCGAGAGCCGGGCGAGCGTTCGCGCAGCGATGACCTGCCCGAACGATTCGATATCGATGTGACGCTTGCCGCGATGAATACGCGTGGCGCGGCCTACGAATTCATCTTCGGTGACCGGAACATCGGCGGAGTCCCGCGCATCACCTTTTGTGATTATTACCTTGCTGGCAGTGCCGCTATTTCTTTCCACTTGAATTACGCGATGGACGAAAAATTCTTCGTTGCGTTCAAAAAGGATCACGTCGCCGGGGCGCAGCAATTCGAAATTCCAGCGCCGGACGAAGACCTGATCGCCGCTGCGCAGCCACGGGAACATATCGCCGTTGAGAATCCGCACCGACGCAGCGCCTTGCGCACGAATTTTCGCGCCGATTGTCTTCGCATGAACTTGCGCGCCGGATTGGCTAGCTGGACTGCCGGGAGCGATGCGGGCGGGAGAAACGGCGGAAGTGGCGCTCATTAGGGCCTTAGGGCTTCATTTCAAACGTGTCGGTCGAAAGTAGTATTCCGTCGAGAAGCACCTGAACGGTCCAGCTGCCCGTGAGGTGCTTCTGTTCGTTTCGCAATTCGCCCAATTGAATAGTTCGCATTTCGGGAATCGCGTCTTTCGATCCATCCGGCACTCGGAAGCCAATCCGCGTCTCCGGATATTCCTCGCCGCTCGGCATTATGATCATCAGTATCTGCGTGTGATTTCCCGCCGGGACGCCGATGGTCCATGAACGAATCGTCAGCTCTTTCGTGCTGGCGGCACTGAAACTTGCCACCGGCGTGCAGCCCTGAGCGTTAGCCGCGCAGAACGAAATCGACGCGTGCGGCCCGGACTTTGCCGTTTCGCTGGCTGCCGTCGATCGCGTCTGGCAGCTTGTGAGGAGAGCCGAAGCAGCAGCCAACGTGCCTGCAATCAAGCTGCACCGCCCCACACGCGCGAAATTCCGGCTCCGTCCTGAACTCACGGACTCGCTCCTCATACGATGAGTGAAAGGTCGAGAAGATTCGCGCGATCGATCGCGAAGCCCACCCTCTCGCCGGTACACATCGTATGCCGCGAACGTTACAGAGCTACTCCGAACTTGTCGGCGTGTGCCCGAAACTCAACACTCTGCATCTCGCCGGATGCTAAATGTTTAAACCGTGGTTTCCGAGAAAGTTTCGGAGGGTTGAAGCTGCCGTCGCGGGTGGGGGCCGGGTAACCTGAGGTGTCGCAGCTACTTCGAAGAACCCCACCCATATTTGCGGAGGAGGCGAATCGGTCTCAGCGCGACATATAGAGGTGCAAGAGCTGGAGGAAGTTTGACCATCTGCCAATCCTCGTCCGCAGGAACCACGGCTAGACGCATGGCGTATTTCCAACTATTGATGCCACCGGGCTGCATCTTGCGGCGAAATGCGAATCGGCCGGTACCGCTGAGGGTGACGAACGGACGCTGCACGAGGCGTCGGGCGACGGAATTTGCGAGATCGCTCGCTACTGTATCTTTCCGGACCGCCGTGAGGGTGTCAGGCGGCAGTGGCGTTTCGAAAAGCGAGACGGCGAGCGCGAGGCCGACTCGAACCATTCGGGCGGCCCGCTGTGACTCGGCAAAATGCCAGGCGCGTGGCCAATCGAACGAAGCTTGCGATCGAACGAGTTCGGAAACATCCGCGATCCACGACAGGCGTTCCCAGAAGTCCTTTGAGCCGTGGATGCACAGCATCGTCAGCAGTTCTTCAGGAGCGAACGTCATCACGTCGCGTTCGGCGAGCCGGATCGGAACGAGCTTCGAGAAGAAACTGTCGACGTTGGCCGGCATCGGAAAGTGCCGCAGCGTCTTTTCCGTGTGCAGCTCGATCATCGCATTGCGCGGCACGTCACGGTAGTTGTATTCACCGGGGACGAGCGTCGTCTCGGCGTCCCGCGAAAGCATCCAGTCGAATTTAGGCTTGTAACCGAAACTGACGATGACTTCGTTCGCCGATGGCATGTCGCGTTGCGGCAAAATCAGGTCGAGGTCTTCGAATTCACGCGCTGTGAAATCGCCGTAGGCTTGCGCCGCCAGAACTGGTCCTTTGTACGGTATTGCGCGCACGCCGCTATCCTTGAAGGCGTCAAGCAGACGCAGCAGTTCTGCTGTGAGAAACATCGCGCGCACCGCTAACGAGCGTTCGATCGTCGCGAGCTTTTCCTGGCGCTCCGACGGTACGCTCGACCACGCCAAAGCTCGAAGCTGCCGGCAGAAAAGCGGCGCGACCGAGTTTTCGAGCGACTCAGCGATCAGATAGTCCCAATCCAGCGGACCCGCGAGAATCCGCCGAATTTCGTTCGCCGTTTCGGAACTCACGCGCGTGCGGGCGCACAAGACCAGCAGCTGCTTTTCCGCAGTATTGGATGATTGAAGTGCGGGAGTCATCGAGGCCGGAGCGCGACGCCTTCGCTGCTCCGGTTGAAGCAAATTCTACGTCAAGACTTTCCGGCGCATTCCACAAACTTCGCCGCACGTTCCGCCGCAGCTGTTCTTTTGCGACCGAGCCTACCTACGCAACCAGTGGGCTATCGAGATCGACCATCCGGCCGATTTTTTTCAAGCGCGAGCGCATATCGTTCGGATCAAGCCCCGCCCCCGCGCACACCAGCTCGAAGTCCGGATCGCTCTCGAAAAGGAATTGCTGAGCTTCCCGCCGCGCGCGCAACGAACCCGACCGCCACTCTTCCACCGCGCTGACCACGACCGCCGTCCACAACCGCCGCTCGGCGATCAGATCCTCGGTCACCGTATCCTGAGATTCCATGGGCGCCCCCAACGCAGGCCTGAGCCTGCAAGCGCTCTATCGGCAGGGCGCGTCAAACTTTTACTGTGAAACGAAGTAGGCGGTCGGATGTATCAGGGGGAAACAGCGTGCTAGCGAACAGAGACTGGCTCTTCGGAGAAGATCTCTCGCAACTTCAACGCGAGCGTCGCCATCGTGAATGGCTTTTGGAGCAGCACCGCGTCAGTCTCGAGAATTCCGTGCTTCACCACCGACTGGTCGGTGTAGCCAGACATGTAGAGAACCTTGATCCCGGGCCGCTGGGATTTAACGCGCTCGGCGAGTTCTTTGCCGCTGATGCCGGGCATTACGACGTCAGTCATCAGCAGATCGATTGAACCGGCATGCATCGCGGCCAGCTCGAGTGCGGTGTGACCGTCCTCCGCTTCGACAACCTGATAGCCGCAAGTGCGGAGATACTCGCGTGCGAGTTCGCGCACCCCCTTTTCGTCTTCCACGAGAAGAATCGTCTCTGAACCACGCGGCATGGCTTTCGCGCCGAGTTTTTTGTCGCGCGATGTCGAACCTTCCGACTCCTCGATGCGCGGCAGGTACACCTTGAAGCTCGTTCCTCGTCCTGGCTCGCTGTAAACCCAGACGTAACCGCCGCTCTGCTTCACGATGCCGTAAACCGTGGCGAGGCCGAGCCCCGTGCCTTTGCCTTTTTCCTTTGTGGTGAAAAAAGGCTCGAAAATGTGCGCCTGCGTTTCCGAGTCCATGCCGCAGCCGTTGTCCGTCACGGCGAGCATTACGTAGCGGCCGGGCGACAGCATCGTCGGCGGGTGCGAGCAGGTCGAGTCGAGCTCGACGTTCGCCGTTTCGATTGTGAGGCGGCCGCCTTCGGGCATCGCGTCGCGTGCGTTGACCGCGAGATTCAGGACAACCTGCTCGATCTGGCTGCGATCGGCCTTCACAAGCCCGAGATCGGGTATCGACGAACACTCGAGCTGCACGTCTTCGCCGATCAGGCGCCGCAGGATCTTCTCCATGTCGGCAACAACGCTTTGAACGTTCAAAACCTTCGGCGCGAGCATTTGCTTGCGGCTAAAAGCCAGCAACTGGCGCGTCAGCGACGTGGCGCGCTGTGACGCGGTCTGAATCTGTTCGGCGTTCCGGCGCAGTGGATCGCCTTCGGGCAGCCGCTCCGTGAGCAAGTCCGCATAGCCTTGAATCACCATCAGCAAATTGTTGAAGTCGTGCGCGATGCCACCTGCAAGCCGGCCGACGGCTTCCATCTTCTGCGCCTGGCGCAGCTGCTCTTCGAGTTGACGGCGGTCGGTGATGTCGAGCGCCATGCAGATCGCACCCTCTAGTTCGCCATCCGCGTTGCGGAGAGGCTCGACGTGGCAGGCATACGATCCGTTTTTCCACTCGACGTGAAACGTGGTCGGTTCGCCTGCGAGCGCACGGCGGTGCGCGGCAATGGGCATAAACGTCTGGTCGGCGGTCTCGAAATAGTCGAGCAAAAAGCGGCCAACGAGTTCGTTAGGCTTCAGGCCGAGCCGCCCGAGCCCAGCTCCAAGGCAGGAACTGAACTTCAGATTCTTGTCGACGGTCCAAAGCACCGCCGGCAATTGTTCGACGATCACACGCAGGCGCGCTTCGCTATCGCGAACCTTTGCATCAGCGCGTTTGCGTTCAATCGCCAGCGCAATCTGGCCACCGACTGACGCGAGGAATTCAAGGTCGCGTTCCGTATAGGCGTTCTCCTCTTCATAATGCTGAACCACCAGAACGCCAATCGTCGCTGCTGGCGTGCGCAGCGGCACACCGAGCCAAGCCGGCGAGGGCGTACCGACGAGTTCCACTTCCCCATCCGCCGCTAGCCGGTCGAACACTCGTTGCGGAATTAGCATCGCGCGGCCAGTGCGGTAGACGTACGCCGTGCAGCTCCTGCCCACTTGTTGCGGAGGCGGCGCCTGGTCGAATTGGTCGGTAAAAAATGGGAAATGAAACATTCCGGTCGACGGTTCGAACAGCGCCACGAAGCAGTTCTCCGCGTACAACAGCCGCTTCAACGACTGATGGATGCGGAGGAGCAAATCGTTTAGGTTGTCCGTTGCGTTGACGGCGTGGATAATTTCGAAATTGACTTGACGCTCGAGTTCCGACCGCTTGCGCTGCGTCACATCCTCAATGGTGCCCTCGTAGGAAATGATCGTGCCGGATTCGTCACGCACCGAGCGTGCCGTTTCTGAAACCCAGATTCTGCTGCCGTCTTTGCGGACAATCTGATATTCGAACGCCTGCACGAATCCGTCCTGCTCCATCCGCCGCTTGAACGCCACCCGAACCTGGGGATCGGCGTAGGAATCGCGCGAAAGGTCCTGAACGTTTGCGATCAGTTCGGCTGGGGAATCGTAACCGCACATGCGGGCGAGCGCGGGATTCGCGCTGAGCAACTTCCCTTCGGGCGTGGTCTGAAAGATTCCTTCGACCGCATTCTCGAACAGTGTCTGAAGCCGAAGCTCGGCTTCATGCTGCGCAAGTTCCGCACGCCGGCGGTCGGTGATGTCTTCGTACATCCCGAAAGTGCCGGTGCGTTTGCCATTCACAATCATCGGAACGACGACGATCTGGACGTCTACCATCGAGCCGTCGCTGCGGCGCCTGCGGCCTTTCACGCGAACCACTTCGCCTGCCGTCGCGCGGTTGGTGAGACTTGCGGCTTCGCCGGCCAGTTCACCAGGCGCCAGCATCGCGTCCAGATCCGCGCCCAGAATTTCGGCCTGGTGGTAGCCGAACATCAACTCGAACGCTGGATTGCACATCTGAATCCGGCGTTTTTCATCGAGCACGACAACGGCGAGTGGGTTGTTTTCCGTTAGCGCCCGTAGCGCCGCCGATTGCTCGGCAATCTTTTCTTCCGCCGCGCGCCGCGCGCTCACGTCGAGCGCCGATGTCAACACGGCATCGCGGCCTGCGAAGAGCATTCCCTGCGTCGAAACCTCGACGTCGAATACCTGGCCGCTCTTGCGGCGGTGACGCCAGTGCCCCTGGTAGAACTGCGCCGCGGGAACCTTCTCCGTGACTTCGAGCACGCGCGGAATTTCTTCCTCCGGGCAGATCTCGGTGAGCTTGCGCTCGAGAAATTCTTCGCGCGTGTATCCGTACTCGCGAGTGGCGGCCGCGTTTACTTCCAGGAATTGCAAAGTCGCGCGATCGACAACGAACATCGGGTGGGGATTCGCGGTGAATAGGAGCTGAAAATTGCGGTCGATATTCGCGGATTCGGCTCGCCCGGTGGCCGTATCCACCGAGCTAGATCCTCGGCCATTCGGCTCTCGCTTCCAATGCCGCAGGAAGCCGTTCTTCGCCGACTCTATCTCTGAAATTTTGGTGGACATGGTCCCGATTTGGGCGCGCCCCCAGCCGCCGGCCAAACTACGCCCTTTTGTAGAGGGTAGAGACGGTGCAAGGTGCCCACAATGGTACCTTCGTACCAAACTCGCACATTCGGTGAGACTTACGTTACTGAAGCGAAGGGTACGAAACTGAAGCGAAGGTCGCGTTTTCAGGGGCTTTGGCGCAGATTTTACGAGCTCTGGGGCTACATAAAACGAAGGCGCGGCGCTCCCCGTCACGAGTTGCGCCGCGCATCAATCATCAAACAGTTCGGCAGCTATTTCTTGCGCGAGGACGGCGGGACCATATTGTTGGCACGGTAGTAGGCGACCAGCAGACCGTAGTGTTCGCCCATGTGTTCCGTGTACCCGATCCAAAGATAGAGGTACTTCAGAACATCCGCGTCGCTGCTCTTCTGAATCTGCGAAGCACCGTCGCGGATTGATTGCGTGAGGAATTTCACCGCGTCGGCCTTGGTCTTGTACTTCGAAGGGTCCGGGTCGTTATCGCCGTCGCCCAGTTTGGAGCCGGCGAGCCGATTGACCAGATCGTAGTTCGATCCCGCGACATGCAAAAGGACCTGCTTGAACGACCGTACATCCGGATTCAGCTTCCAGTCGTACTTGTCTTCCGGCCAGTCATTCGCCATGGTGATGAGCTGCTCGCCTGTGTCGTTCCAGGCTTGTAAGACTGAAGCTTTTGGAGTCCCCGGCAGCTTTATTTGCCCCGCTTCCTGCGCCGTCACCGTGGCGGCGCCACACGCAAACACCAGAACCCCCAGGAGAACATTCGATCTCAACGCGCTGAAAAATCTCATGAGCAATCTCCTTCGATCTCGGTCCCACAATTCGCCCCAAGGACCGCCGCTAGCCTACCGAGGAACGTCGCGACCGTCTAGAAGGAAGGTGCAAAATCACGCCGAGCGGGGGCACTACGGCGAATACCTGATGCGACCGCTTCGGTGTTGGACCGTTGCGATTCGTCCGGTAAGATGACTCGGGCCTTTCTGCGGCGCTTATTCGCGCGGGCCTGAGCCGCATGACGCCGACGAACGACAAAGCGCCACTCGCCGACGCCACCGCTGAATTTCGCGACGGCCTCGATCGCCTCTCCCGAGGCGAACTCTCCGATCCATTCCGGGTCCTGGGACCGCATTGGACCGACGAGAACGGAAGGCACTCTCTCGTTATTCGCAGTTTCAGCCCGGATGCGATCGCGGTTACCTTCTTGTGGTTGGCCGATGGCGCTACCGCTGAGGCGGCGAAGATTCACCCGCATGGAATCTTCGAGGCCGTGGTTCCTGAGCAGATCGCCAGAACCTTCGGCGATGGGAATCCGTCGGCAAGCTCATACAAGCTTCGATTCCGCTATGCCAACGGCAACACTTACGAGTCTTACGACACGTACGCTTTCCCGCCAGTCCTGACCGAGTACGATTTGTACCTCTCCGCCGAAGGCACGAACTACCAAAACTACGACAAGCTCGGCGCGCACGTCCGCGAAGTCGACGGGGTCAAAGGTGTTCATTTCGGCGTCTGGGCGCCTAATGGGCAGCGCGTGAGCGTGGTCGGCAATTTTAACTATTGGGACGGCCGCGTCGACGCAATGCGCCCTCGGGGCACGACGGGTATCTGGGAGATTTTCATCCCAGCGCTGGGCGAAGGCGAAGTTTATAAATTTGAAATCCTTTCGCGCGTGGCCGGACACATCGGCCTGAAGGCCGATCCATACGGCTTCGCGGGCGAGTTGCGGCCGAAGAGTGCTTCCGTGGTCGCGAACATCGAAGGACATGAGTGGAAAGACGGCGCCTGGATGGAAGCCCGGCGATCGCGCGACTGGCTGCATGCACCGATGTCGATCTACGAATTGCACGCGGGCGCGTGGCGCCGTCGCGAAGCCGAAGGCAACCGCTGGCTCACTTACCGTGAGCTCGCAGACGAACTGATTCCGTACGTGAAGCAACTCGGCTTCACCCACATCGAGCTGCTGCCTATCACCGAACACCCACTCGACGCCTCGTGGGGTTACCAAACCGTTGGATATTTCGCCGTCACCAGCCGCTACGGCACGCCGCAAGACTTCATGTACTTCGTCGATCGCTGCCACCAGGAAAATCTCGGAGTGATTCTCGATTGGACGCCCGCTCACTTCCCTCGCGACGCGCAGGGCCTCGGCTTTTTCGACGGCACGCATCTCTACGAGCACGAAGATCCTCGCCGGGGCGCGCATCCCGACTGGGGCACACTGGTCTTCAATTACGGCCGCAACGAAGTGCAGAACTACCTGATCTCAAACGCGCTCTTCTGGGTCGACAAGTACCACATCGACGGCCTCCGCGTGGATGCGGTCGCGTCAATGCTCTACCTCGACTACTCGCGCAAACCCGGTGAGTGGGTTCCGAACCCGTTCGGCGGCCGCGAAAATCTGGAAGCGATCGAATTCATCAAGCGTCTAAACCTGGTGCTGCACGAGCAGCACCAGGGCGCGCTGACAATCGCTGAAGAATCCACGTCGTGGCCGGCAGTTTCGCGACCGACTTACATCGGCGGCCTCGGCTTTGACCTGAAGTGGAACATGGGCTGGATGAACGACACGCTTCGCTATTTCGCCTTCGATCCCATCTACCGCCAGCACCATCAGAACGAGTTGACCTTCTCGATGATCTACGCCTTCAACGAAAACTTCGTGCTGCCGCTCTCGCATGACGAAGTCGTGCATGGAAAACGCACGCTGCTCGAAAAAATGCCGGGCGACAATTGGCAGAAATTCGCCAACCTGCGCCTACTGTATGGCTACATGTTCGCGCATCCGGGCAAGAAACTGCTTTTCATGGGCGACGAACTCGCCCAGCGGCACGAATTTCATGAAGACGGTTCGCTCGAATGGGGGCTCGAGAAATCGCCTCCCCATCACGGCGTGCAGAAACTAGTCGGCGACTTGAACCGCCTGCACTCGAGCGAGCCTGCGCTCCACCAAGTAGACTTCGAGTGGGCGGGCTTTGAGTGGATCGACGCCAATGACGCCGCGAACAGCATTCTTTCGTTCGTCCGCCGAGCAAAAAACACCGACGATTTCGTCGTCGTGGTCTGCAACTTCACGCCTGTTCTTCGTGAGAGCTACCGCGTTGGCGTCCCGTCTTCCGGTTTCTACCGCGAGATCCTCAATACTGACTCGTCGTACTACGAAGGTACCGACGTGGGAAACTCCGGCGGCGTAAAAGCGGAGCCGATCCCCTGGATGGGACGCCAGTGGTCCATCAAGCTGCGTGTGCCCCCCTTGGCGGCCGTCTACTTTAAGATCCAACGCGACTAGCAGCGCGATACCCTCCCGCCTCCTTCCCCCCACTTTTTCCTTTTTCCACGGAACATTCCCTCAGGCCTCCGCGTACCTCTCAGCAAGACGAGCCCAGGAGGCTCTATTCAATGCGAAAAACAGCAAGCATTCTGGCAGTACTGATTCTGACCGGTGCCACCGCCGCCAGCTCGATTCCCACGTTTGGCGCGGGCAATACCGAGCGCTATCTCCACGTGCGCGTACAGGATTCGAAGGAAGGCGAAAGCGTCGCGGTCAACCTGCCGCTTTCGATCGCGGAGAAGGTTCTTCCGACCGTGAATAAGGGCAAGCTGCAGAACGGCGTGGTTCACATCGACAACGCCGAATTCAACGACATCGACATAAAGGGCCTGCTCGACGCGATCCGCACCGCGCCGGACAACGAATTTGTGACGGTGAAGCAGAAGGACCAAGACGTCCGTGTCGCGAAGTCGAACGGCAACATCATCATCCACGTGGTCCAGCGCGACAAGGACGCCCAAAAAGTGGACGTCACCGTGCCGATGAAAGTGGTCGACGCGCTGTTCTCCACCGCGAAAAACAACGAAGTGGACGTGGCCGCCGCTCTTCGCGCGTTGAGCGACGCGGGCGATTCGCTGCTGGTGACCGTCGAAAGCGCCACCGAACACGTAAAGATTTGGGTCGATTCCAACGGTAACCCAGCGCAATAGGGCGCTGGTCTCGGGAGAGAGGTGAATTATGGTTCTACTGGGCAAGATCGCGTTGGGAATGTTTGGTACCGTCGTCGCGGGCGTCGGGTTGATTTGCAGTGAGGGCTTCGTCGAAGTGAACGTGGTCACCAAGCAGCCTAACGACCAGCATCACGTCGTAGTGATTGCTCCTGCGATGCTCATGCCGATTGCGGCTCACTTTATACCGCCCGACAAGCTTAACCACGGGGCTCGGGAGTTGAA
This sequence comes from Candidatus Acidiferrales bacterium, assembly GCA_050011035.1. Lineage (GTDB taxonomy): Bacteria > Acidobacteriota > Terriglobia > Acidiferrales > UBA7541 > Palsa-295. The sequence continues at coordinate 8,928 of JBEKJW010000109.1, read as the reverse complement.
GCAGTACATGCCCACCGTACGTGCCGCGCTCGAAGGCCTTGATGACGCAGATGATGTCACGCTGGTGGAAGTTACTGAGCCGGGCCAGCACGTGGTGGTGAAGAAAGAAGGTGGATCGGTGATCGTGAATGTCGTGGATCAAGACGAGACGGTTTACGTCTCGACGCCGATTCGCGCCATCGAAAGCACCATCGAACAGGTCGCCAATGCTTCCGATCGCGCGCACGACCAAGTCGCCAGCGACTACCAATAAAAGTTCACGCGTGAAAGCGAAAGGCGTTCCGATTAGCCTCCGGAGCGCCTTTTATCTTTTCGGTCGGTTTCGAAATTAGTGGCTCTGTTGGGCCTGGGCCATCGCCATCGGATTGAACGGCTGCGGCGTCCCGGTAATCTGATCTTTCGCGTCGTGATAAACCTTCGTCAGCACCATTGTTGTGCCTTCCTTACTCTGCATCTTCACCATGCCCCACGGCCCCGCATCCTTCGCGACCCAGATATCGGATCCGTCCTTCGAGCGGTAATGGTCCGTCGCAAAGGTTCCGGCCGGCACGGTGATCGACTCAGTGCCAAGGTTCTGTCCGTCCGTCGTAATATTCGTCTGGGACGCATGGCTGTTCATCTGAACCATCTGGTCTGGCATCTGGTAAGCCGTGCCGTTCATCGTCATGATCATCCGCTGGGTCATCATCTGGTTTCCGTCGACAACGGAGAGCGACTTGATATACATGGTGCCCGGAATTTTTCCGCCTGACATCCCGACCTCCGTCCAGTAGCCGGATTTACCGTTGATCGTGTCGGTACCGACGATCGCGAAACTCATGGTCATCTTCTCGCCCTTCGATGTCGTCATGTCGTAGTTCGCGCCTAGTCCGACCTCTGGATTGAAGATGCCGCCCATCGCGGGCGTGTGTCCCATCATTCCCATTTGCGCGTGCGCCGCGCCCGTAAACGCTGCCGTGCACAAACAACAAAATACGGCCACAATTCTGATTCGGCTAGTCAACATGCAAGCTCCTTGGACAAGAAAGTCGCGTTCGGGGCGGTATCCCGCGACGGATGTGGAATTGAAACGCTCTGTCCGGTTACAGGGTGCCGGACACGACGCCGAAGTTAGCGGCTGCCGCCGCTTGTGGCAAGGGGTTTTTCCTGCGTGTACGCGGAAGGCTTAACCGAGGAGCGAGCGGACGGGTAAACGCGCTCCACGCGGTACATCGGCTTGGTACGCGATTCGAAGTGCGTGCGCATCAGCAACTCGCCGACGAGTCCAACTGCCAGCAACTGCACACCGAAAAGGCACAGCATCATGCCCAGCACAATCAACGGGCCGTGCGCGACGATGATGTCCATGCGCGTGAACAGCTTTTCAAGCATCAGGAAGAAAAGGATCGTCCCGCCCGAGAGGAGCCCAAGTACGCCCGGCGGCCCGAAGAAGTGCAGGGGCCGAGTCATGTAGCGCATCAGGAAGCGGATCGTGATGATGTCGAAGAACACGCGGAACGTACGCGAGATGCCGTAATGCGATTTGCCGCCGGGCCGTTCGATGTTCTTGATCGGAACTTCGATGATCCTTGCGCCGTTCCACGCGCCCAGCGCCGGAATGAACCGGTGCATCTCGCCGTAGAGATGGATGTCCTTGATGGTTTCGCGGCGATAAACCTTGAACGTGGTGCCAAAGTCGTGGATGTCCACGCCCGAAAGCTTAGCCATCATCCAGTTCGCGATTTTGGACGGCACGCGGCGCATGATGAAGTTGTCCACGCGCTTTTCGCGCCAGCCGCTGACGATGTCCGCGCCAGAAGCGTCCATGGCTTCGATGAGGCGGGGAATGTCAGACGGGTCGTGCTGCAGGTCGCCGTCCATCGAAATGATGATGTCGCCGGAGGCGTAGTCGAAGCCTGCGGCAAGAGCCGTGGTCTGGCCGTAATTTTTCTTGAGGCGCAGAACCGAGACGCGTGGGTCGCTTGCAGCGATCTCGGTGAGAATCTGTGGGGTCGCGTCGGAGCTTTGGTCGTCTACGTAGACGAACTCCACCGGATCGAACCGGCCGGTCATCACGTCGCTCAGCCGCTGGTGCAGCTCGCGGACGCTGTCCTGTTCGTCGTGGAATGGCACCACCAGCGAAAAGCGCGGCGCTTCGCTCCCAAGTTCACGCATGAGATTAGTGTAACTCGCGGTAGGAGATAATGCGAACGCCGCGTTGCGCGAGCGTGTCGCGAACGGCGGGGTCGAGCAGCGCTTGCAGCTCCAGTTCGCGTTGCATCAGAAGGCGCGTGCCGGTCTCCGCGAGCGCGTCGTCGTAAACGCCCGGATGAAACATAATCTCGGTCGCGCCGTTTTCGAGCGACTCAATCATCCTGCGCAGCGTCGCTGGTCCGACTTGTCCGCAGCTGCTACGACTTGCGTCGCAGTTCCCTTCCGGTCGCTCGCCGTGGTCAGCCAGGAGTTACGGAAGCTCTCGATTGGCTGGCGTATCCGGTTGATTCCACATTCTTTCGCGACGCGACAAACAACGCTTAACACGCGCGGGTGCGCGTGGGTGTGCTTGTGCGTGTCCATGTGGGTCGGCTCGATGCCCGAGGCGCGGATTTTCTGAATCTGCGCGCGCAGCTCTGTGGCGATGTCATCGGCGCGAATCTTTCCGGACGTGACTTTCGCGACAAAAGAAGGCAGCGACGCCGGCAAATTGCCATTTCGATCGACGAGCGAGCGGACTTCTCCAGCAGGCGCGACCGATTTTCCGCTGATTAACACCAGATGGCAGCCGACGCCGAGCTTTGGATTCGACTTCGCGAGCGCCACGGCGTCATCGAAGGCATCTCCGTTCGCCATCAGCGTCGTACTGCTCAGAATTCCATCGCGGTGGGCGCGGACAATTCCTTCGTTCACACCGCGGGTCAACCCGAAGTCGTCGGCGTTGAGAATCACTTCTTTCATGAGACCGGATGGATCACGGATGGAACTAAATGATAGCACGCCGCTTGCGCAGTGACTGCGCTACGAAATTGACTCGGAACCAGAATTCTGGAGAAAAAATTCTTTCGCGTGTTGCAACTCGAGTGCCAACCGCTGATTGGAGTTGCGCTCACGTATGAACGGTTTGTAAAAGTTTTAAACAGTTCTGTTGAAATCCGTGTGGAAATTCACTTCGCGCGATTCTCTTCCCCTGTAATTCGGCACCTTTCCGCTGTTTGCACAATTTCAGTGCAACACAACGCATCGCCAAAATATTTTTTCGGCCGGTGAGCCGCGCAGCGCGCAGAAAAAATATTTTTAGGGAAAAGGAGCGAGCGAACGCAGTTTGGCAGGGCAAAAAATCTGGAATTAATACCAGTGCGGCGGCGGATCGAGCTTGATGCTGATGAGATCGGGATCTTTGGCGATGTCGTACCACTTGCCATACGTGTGATAGCCCTTCGCGACCACTTGAATCAGAATGCGGCCGATCGGGACCTCGGGAGCTTTCACCGACCCATCGTCGTTCGTCTTGAAATTCATCTCCGAAAGATGGTCTTTGTGGAAGAGCCCACCTGATTCGTTGTAGCGGATGTACACGCTGGCATTAGGAACCGGTTTGTCCTGGTTGTTCGTGACGCGTAGGCGAAGCCTCGTCATCGAGTCGTCGAGCGGAACGTCGTCGGCCGATTTGTTCTTCGCTCCCTGCACCTGCACGGGAGTTTTGTCGTTCGCCGGCCCGTTATCACCCGTCTGGCTTTGCGGTGTCGCGGCGGCTGGCGGATTCGATCCGCTCTGGCCAGAGCTCGACTGCGCCAGCACGATTGCCGGAGCACACCACAGGGCTATAGTAAGGATTCCCGCAGGAAGGAGGGCCGGTGCGAAGCCACAGGAGGAGAACGGTTTCATCGCACCTCCTTTGTACTGCAAACCGCCCCAGCTCTCAAGCACTCAAAACGGCCGGCCAGAGAAGCACAGGGCCGCGACGCCATACCCAACCAAAATGTCCGGTGCACGTTACGCGCTCTCGCCCCGAACCCGCGGCCAGCGACCGGCGGCGCTGTCGTATCATAAAAGTCCGCTCCGAACGTTCAGCCTAATCGCACGGCCATGTTCGCGAATTCACGGTGTGAGTCGGCGCCAGCCGTCACAGACGCGCGCGGGCAGCCGCGAAAGTTCGAGGAGGCATCAACATGGGTTTTTCGACCGACGCCATTCACATTGGCCAGGAACCGGACGCGCTCACCGGCGCGATCGTCGCCCCGATCTACCAGACCTCGACGTATGTGATCGAGGAGATGGGCAAGAGCAAGGGCTACGATTACGCGCGCACCAACCACCCGAACCGTAAAGCGCTCGAACGCACCCTCGCGAAACTCGAAGGCGGCACGGCGGCTTATGTGTTTACGTCCGGCATGGCGGGCATCGACGCGGTGTTCCGGCTGCTACGCCCAGGCGACCATGTGATCCTCTCGCAGGCCGTTTACGGCGGAGTCTTTCGAATCACCACCAAGCTGCTCGTCGAGTTCGGCATCGAGTTCAGCTACGTTGACACCTCCGACCTCGCCAAGGTGAAAGCCGCCATCAAGCCGAGCACGAAAATGATTTACGTCGAGACGCCCACCAATCCCACGATGATCGTCTCGGATATCGCCGCTGTCTCCGCCCTCGCGCGAGAGAAGAACCTCACGGTCGTCGTCGACAACACGTTTCTGAGCCCGTACTTCCAGAAACCGCTGGCCCTCGGCGCGCACATCGTCGTCCACTCGATGACGAAGTACCTAAACGGCCACAGTGACTGCACCGGCGGCGCCGTCGTGCTCTCCCGTCCGGAGGACGCCGAGAAAATTTATTTCATCCAACGATCCGCAGGCGCAGGCCTCGCGCCGATGGATTGCTTTCTGGTTTCGCGCGGCGTCAAGACTCTCGCTGTGCGCATGGAGCGCCACAATTCGAACGGGCTCGCGATTGCCAAGCATCTCGAAGCGCACCCGAAGGTAAAGAAGGTTATCTATCCGGGGCTTGCGTCTCATCCGCGCCACGAACTGGCAAAGAAACAGCAGTCCGGCTTCGGCGGCATGATTTCTTTCGAGGTTGGCTCGCTTGAGGCGGCGAAGCAGGTTCTGAACCATACGAAACTCTGCTCTCTCGCCGAAAGCCTGGGCGGCGTCGAGTCGATGATCTCGCTGCCCGCGCTGATGACCCACGCCTCGATCCCGCCCGAAATTCAGGCACAGATCGGCATCACGCAGGGTTTGGTCCGGCTTTCTGTAGGAATTGAAGATGTGGAAGACTTGATCGCCGACCTCGACCAGGCGCTCGCGCGCATTCAGTAGCTGCGAGCTGAGCCGCGGTCTAGCGGACTGACTTTGCGATCCAGGCGAGGTACTTTGTCGAGCCGCAAGCGATTGGCAGCGCGACAACTTCGGGCACGTCGTAACTGTGGGCTTTCAAGATCGCGTCGCGCAGTTTTGAAAAGCGCGCGTTGGTAGTCTTCATCACCAGCAGGAACTCGTTGGCGCTCTCGACTTTGCCCTTCCAACGGTAAACCGACTCCACTGGGGCGCTCAGGATGTTCACGCAGGCGCCGAGCCGCGCCTTTACCACGAGGCGCGCGATCTTCCGAGCCTCCGAACGCGAACCGCACGTCACCAGCACTACCAGCTTCCCCGTATTTCGCTCCACAGTCGGGCCCTTTACTCTTGCGATGTGATTTTGTTTCGCGCTTGCATGACCGATTTGCGCGGATGAAGATACAATAGCTCGCCGTGACCAAAACACGAATCCAATTCGGGACTTCAGGCTGGCGCGGAGTCATCGCCGACACGTTCACATTCTCCGGCGTGCGACGTGCGTCGGCTGCGATTGCCGGTCACGCCAAGGCTCTTAAGCCGAATCCGACGATCATCGTCGGCAACGACACCCGTTTCTTTTCGCCGGAATTTGCGCGCACCGCAGCAACCGTGCTGCGCGCCGCGGGCTGCACTATCAAGTTCTGCCCCGAGCCGACGCCGACGCCGGTGATCGCCCACGCTGTCATCTACAACAAGTGCGACGGCGGCGTGAACATTACCGCCAGCCACAACCCTGCCGAATACAACGGCCTGAAGTTCTCCGGCCCGGACGGCGGGCCTGCGCTGCCTGAGATCACCAAAGACATCGAGAAGCGCGCCGACGCGCTGCCGGAAGACGAGACGCCATTCCACGATATCGAAGACAATTTCGACCACATCGATCCGCGCGCGCCTTACTTCGAGCAACTGAAGAAAATGATTCGCTTCGACGTGCTCGCGAAGCTCAAGGGAGCTACGTTTGCGTACGACGCGCTGCACGGCTGCGGCGCGGGCTGGCTCGATCGGATTTTGAAGGACCACAGCATCGCGGTTCACTCGATCCGGGTGCACCGCAATCCGCTCTTTGACGGCTCTGGCCCCGATCCATCGGAAAACAATCTCGCGCCGCTGAAAAAACTTGTGCTCGAGCACAAAGCGCTCGTCGGCCTTGCGACCGACGGCGATGCCGATCGCTTCGGCATCCTCGACCGCGACGGCTCGTTCGTCCAGCCGAACCACATCCTCGGCCTCGTATTCGACTACTTGCTCGAAACGCGTCCTGGCAAATATGGTGCGTCGCGCAGTGTCGCCACCACTCATCTTCTGGATGCGGTTGCGAAGCTGCACGGCGTCGAGGTCTACGAAACCCCGGTCGGATTCAAATACGTAGGTCCGTTGCTTCGCGAAGACAAAATCGCCCTTGGCGGAGAAGAAAGCGCGGGCATGACGATTCGCGGCCACTTGCCCGAGAAAGATGGAATCCTCGCGTGCCTGCTTGTCGCTGAAATGATCGCCGCACGGCAAACATCGCTACACGATCAGCTCATGGACCTTTTCAAGCGTGTCGGCCGCGAATACTGGCCGGTACGCGAGAACTTGCACCTCTCCGGCGAAGCGCAATCGAAATTGCCGGAGCGTCTGAAATCAGAGTTCAAGGAATTCCTTGGCAAGAAAGTCGCGAAAGAAAACCGCCTCGATGGCCTGAAGCTGATCTTCGAGGATGGTTCGTGGGTACTGATGCGGCCCTCGGGCACCGAACCTGTGGTGCGCATTTACACCGAAGCTGCGACGCAAGCCGCCTCCGAAAAACTGGCGAAGGAGGCGAGCGCGTGGATCAGCCAGTAAAGAATGGCGCGTCTTATTCCGCCGACGCCGTACGTGTGAACGCCGCCGAAGAACCGCGGCAGCCGTTTTTCGAGCAACTGGTGGAATTCTTCCGCCGCAACGCGCTCTATTTCCTGATCGCCGGCTTGATCCTTCTGATTGTGCAGGACATCTTCGGCACGCACGGGGTTCTGGCCATGCGCCGTTCGCAGGTGGAAGCGCAGCAGATTCGCAGCGAGATCAAAAAGCTCGACGATGAAAACAAGCGGCTCGAGAACAACGCGAAGGATTTGAAGTCCGATCCCGCGACGATCGAAGGCCAGGCGCGCGCCAATGGCCTGAAGCGCCCCGGCGAAGTGGTATTCCAAATATCGCCGAAGCAGCCGGATGCGACTTCAACCGCGCCGGCGAACAACTCCGCCCCAAAGAACTAGCCCGCCGCCAGTCCCAGTCTCCGCCGGAACCAATCCCGAATTTCAGCGTCTCGTCCTGCGTAGTGCGTTCGCGCCATCGAGAGCAGCGTCATCGCTATAAAAATAATCGCAATTCCCAGCGTCGCTGCAGGAATTCCCTGCTTGTGCTTCGGCAGGATTGAAAGTCGGCCGTATACGAAAACGATGTGGACCCAGTAGACCATCAGCGACGTTTTACCCATCTGCACGAGCGGGCTGAATCCGACTTTACCCGGCCCCCAGCGGCACCAAACGTAGCCGAGCGGCATCATCGCCATCATCACGCCCACGCGGGCGAAGAAAAAGTTCGGACTCGTGTGCCAGAAGTCGTGGCTCGCGTACAGCGACGGCCCTCGCGCATCAACCACGATTGCCAGCCCGAGGATCGCCGCGCCACCCACTCCTGTCCACAAAAGCGCGCCCCAGAGATGCGCCTTTCCCCAATCGCTGAACAACAGAAATCCCACCGCGAGCCCGGCGAAACCAAAGGCCACCCACGGGAAAATCGGAAACAGCCATGCCTGCGGCGCGCCATACGTGTGTACGCCGTTCACATACGACTCGAGAAACCACGGTAACCAGAGCGGCCTCCACGTCGTGTAAAGCGGCGGCGTCACCATCGCCGTTACGAACGTAAGAACGACGGAGAGCGCGATCGCGCCAGCGCGTGTACGCGCCATCCAACAAATCACGCCCATAAGCATGATCGTGATTCCGATCGTAGTCAGAATGTCCACGCGCAGCAGATCGGTCCACGGCGATTTCGGCAGCCCCAGTAGGTACTCCTGAATTCGAAACAAATATCCGAGGGCGAGCACTTCAGCGCCGCGCGTGATCGACTTCCGCGCGATTTCGTTCGCGCTCGCGTTGGCGCGACGCATCTTGTCCGTTACCAGTGCCAGCGCCACGCCGGCGAGAAACAAAAACAGCGGCGCCGGCAGCGTTCCGAGAAACTGCGACCACTTGTAGGTAGGCGTTTCGTGCAAATCGTAGCGCAGCCACGAATCGTAGCCGTGCACGATGAACATCATCAGGCACGCGAGCCCGCGCAGCCAATCGATGTACGCGAATCGTTGTTTTGATTTCGCTTCAGCCATTCGAACTCATACGAGGGGGCTGGCGCAGCGTCGCCGACCGCAACACGGCGGGCAAGCGCTTCAAAGGGGAACGCGAACGGATCCGCAAGGTCGGAGCTATCGCACGACGCCGTGCAGCGGGCTGGACGCCGAAGCGTAGAGCTTCTTCTCGATGCGTCCAGCGAGAAACGCCTTGCGTCCCGCTTCCACAGCGGAGCCCATTGCTTCAGCCATCAACACAGAGTCGTGCGCTTCGGCGATCGCTGTGTTCATCAAGACGCCGTCCGCGCC
>JBEKJW010000108.1:0-14359 GCA_050011035.1 Candidatus Acidiferrales bacterium | reverse complement strand
GTGCTAAGGCCGGCGCTGATTTGGTGCGATCAACGCACGGAAGAAGAGTGCCGCGAGATTACCGAAAAAATCGGCGCGAAGCGGCTGATCGAGCTGACCGCGAATCCCGCGCTGACTGGATTCACGCTGCCGAAAATCTGGTGGGTGCAGAAGCACGAACCGGAAATCTGGAAACGCGTAAAAAAAATCATGCTGCCGAAGGACTACGTGCGATTCCGGCTGACGGGCGCGCACGCGATTGACGTCGCGGATGCGTCGGGCACGCTGATTCTGGACGTGGTGAACCGGCGATGGTCGAAGGAAATGATGGCTGCATCGAACCTGAGCGAAGAGATGCTGCCGAAGGTGCTGGAATCGCAGGAAATCTCCGGAAAAATTTCGGAGGCGGGCGCTAAGGCGTCTGGCCTAACGGCCGGCATCCCGGTGGTTGCAGGCGCAGGCGATCAAGCAGCGGGCGCGGTGGGAATGGGGATTGTGCGGCCCGGGGCCGTAAGCGCGACGATTGGAACTTCGGGTGTGGTGTTCGCGGCGACGGCGAGTCCGGAATTCGATCCGCACGGGCGCATTCATACTTTTTGCCATGCGGTGCCGAAGCGATGGCACGTGATGGGCGTCACACAGGCGGCGGGGTTTTCTTTGCGATGGTTTAGGGACCAGTTTGGCGTGGGAGGCGACTCTTCGCGCGATCCGTACGACCGGCTGATGGACGAGGCCAGCCACGCGCCCTCGGGCAGCGATGGCGTGCTCTGGGCGCCGTACTTGATGGGCGAGCGCACGCCGCACCTTGATCCAAACGCGCGCGGCGCACTCGTGGGACTTTCATCGACGCACACGCGAGCGCACGTAGTGCGCGCGATTCTGGAAGGCGTGGCGTATAGCCTGCGTGACACGCTCACAATTTTCGCGGATTTGAAACTGCCTACCGAATCGATCCGGCTCGGCGGAGGCGGTGCGCGCGGCGGATTGTGGCGGCAGATTCAAGCGGACGTGTACGGGCTGCCGGTGGACATTGTGGAAGCAGAAGAAGGACCGGCGTACGGCGCGGCGCTGCTCGCGGGAGTCGGTGTGGGTGTGTGGAGTTCGGTCGACGAGGCGTGCGACACGGCAGTGCGCGTAGCGACACGAGTGCACCCCAACTCGGCGAGCGCGGCGGTAATGAACAAGCAGTATGCAGCGTATAGAAAGCTGTACCCGGCACTGCGCGAAGTCTACGCCGGAGCCGCGTAACCGAAGCGGCGCGGCAGCCGTCTTTTGACGGAAGGATTTTGCGTTGCAGTTCGCCTTCGGGAAAACTAAGTAGCGTGCGAGGCAAATGATGTCCAGCGATGCGTATCAACCGAAACCTGAACACAGATTTTCATTCGGACTGTGGACCGTGGGAAACCCCGGACGCGATCCGTTCGGCGAGCCGGTGCGGCCGGTTCGCCCGCCGGTGGAATTGGCCCATCTACTTTCGGAAGTGGGCGCGTGGGGCGTGAACCTGCATGACAACGACTTGGTACCGATCGACGCGACGCCGAGCGAACGCGACAAGATCGTGAAGGACTTCAAAGCAGCGTGCACGGCTGGCGGACTCGTGGTCCCGATGGCGACGGTGAATCTTTTTACGGCGCCTGTATTCCGAGACGGTGCGTTTACGGCAAACGATCCTGCGGTGCGCGCCTACGCGGTGCAGAAGACGATGCGCGCGATGGATCTGGGTGCGGAGCTGGGCGCAAAGATTTTTGTTCTGTGGGGCGGGCGCGAAGGCACGGAAACCGACGCGTGCAGAAAACCGGAAGACGCCGTAAAGCGGTTGCGCGAGGCGCTCGACTACCTCTGCGAATATTCGATCGACCAGAAATACGGCTACCGCTTTGCCCTCGAAGCCAAACCGAATGAGCCGCGCGGCGACATTTACATGGCGACGACAGGAAATTATCTGGGATTGATTCCTACGCTCGCGCATCCCGAGCTTGTGGGAGTTAACCCGGAATTCGCGCACGAGACGATGGCGGGACTGAATTTCCTACATGCCGTGGCGCAGGCGTCGGAAGCCGGTAAGTTGTTTCACATAGACCTGAACGATCAGGTGATTGGGCGATACGACCAGGATTTCCGTTTCGCGTCCGTAAATGCAAAGGGCGCATTCTTCTTGGTGAAGTTTCTCGAAGAAAGCGGGTACGCAGGGCCGCGGCACTTCGACGCCCACGCGTACCGTACGGAGAATTACGAAGGCGTGAAGGATTTCGCGCGCGGGTGCATGCGTTCCTACCTGATCCTCAAGGAGAAGGCGGCGCGATTTGCGGCGGACAAGGAGATTCAGGCGATCGTGAAGGAAGTCGCAACCACATCCGCAGCAGCTCCGGCGGTAGGAAAATATTCAAAGGGCGGCGCGCAGGCGCTGTTGGCGCACACGTTTGACCGGTCGGTGCTGGCGGCGAAAAACCTACCGTACGAGAAGCTCGATCAACTAACGATGGAAATCATCTACGGCGTTCGATAATTCTCAGGACTGGCTAAAACGCCGCGGGCAGGACGCTGCTCGCGGCGTTTTTGTTTCTAGGGCGGCACTTTGGACAACGACTCGGGCGACGACTCGCGCGTTTCGATATTCCGGCCGAGCGTTTCAAGCTGTGGAATCGTACTTGACGTGGGTAACTGTAATGTTAGAGTCGCTATCAAAATTTAGTCGAGCGTAGGACCTCGCGAGCGGTCTCGCGGGGAAGAGGTTCGAACCGTGGCCAGGCGCACCGCGAACCGGCACCGATCCGGCTCCGCAAAACATTCCTCCCCGAAACACAAAACAACTGAATCGCACGCGGCGCCTCTCCCGCCGGGCTTGCGAGAGAGAAAAAAGGAACGGCTGCGAGGTCAGATCATCGAAACTTCCCTGCGGCTGTTCCGCGAGCGCGGCTACCAGTACACACGCGTCGACGACATCGTGCAGGTGCTGGAGATCAGCCAGCCGACATTCTTCCGCTATTTTCCGAGTAAGGATGCAGTGCTGCGCGAAATCGGACGACGCGCCTTCGCGCGGCAGGCGGAGAGTTTGAAGTCGGAACTATCGTCGAAGGCATCGACCGCGGAAAGATTGGAGCGCTTTTACGATCAACTGGCGAAGGTGACGGAGACGGGGCGGCCCTTGTGGCAAGCGGTGATTCTGGCGGGGGCGATGGATCCGGTGCGATCGCCGGAACTGCGCGGCCCCGAACAGGCGACGGTGAAGCTGTTGCGCGAAATTCTGGAACAGGGGCAACAGCGCGGCGAGATCACGAAGGAATTTCCCGTGGTGCATCTCGCGGAGTTCATGGAAGGCCTGTTTAACACCGTGGTTCGCCAATGGGCCGTAGACCTGACCGGCCCGCACAAGCTCGCCGAGCGCGCACACAACGCCGTGGAATTTTTTCTGCGTGGCGCGCGGCCCTGACGTTTGAATTCTATCCGGCGAGTATTCCTGCCTGAGATTGGAGCCCTGCGAATGAAAGCAGTCGTCCTGCACGATTTCAAAACCCCGCTGCGCTTGGAGGAAGTAGAGCGCCCGAAACCCGGCGTGGGCGAGGTGTTAATTCGTGTGGAAGCGTGCGGGGCGTGCCACTCCGATGTGCACGTCGCCGACGGCGACTGGCCTCAACTGAATCGCATTGTGAAGAAACCGCTGATTTTAGGGCACGAAATCGCTGGAACGATTGCGGAAGTGGGCGAGGGCGTGAAGGAGCTGCGTGTCGGGGATCGCGTGGGCGTCCCGTGGATTTACTGGTCGTGCGGCGGCTGCGAGTTCTGCGTAAGCGGCGACGAGGTGCTTTGCTCGAAACAGAAAATCACTGGCGTCGCGGTGGACGGCGGCTATGCCGAATTCGTGAAGGCCCCAGCGACACACGCGACGAAAATTCCCGAGGGACTCGCAGCGGCGGATGCGGCGCCGCTTTTTTGCGCAGGCGTGACGGTGTATCGCGCGTTGAAAAAGGCGAACATCCAATCCGGCCAGCGGCTGGCAATTTTCGGTGTGGGTGGGCTCGGACATCTGGCTGTGCAGATCGGTCGAGAGATGGGCGCGGAGGTTACGGCGGTCGATCTTTCAGACGAAAAGCTCGAGCAGGCGCGGCAGGATGGCGCGGCACACGCGGTGAACGCATCGACGGCCGACGCGCCCAAGGAGATCCGGAAGCTCGGCGGCGCGCACGTGGTGCTGGTGGCTTCGGCGGCGAAGGCGGCGTACGACGCAGCGTTTTCCTGTGTTCGCGGCACGGGCACGTTGTTGGTGGTGGGTCTGCCGGCCGAGCCAATCTGCTTTCCGGCGCTTTCGATGGCCGGGCGGGAAGTGCGGGTGCAGGCGTCGTCGGTAGGAACGCGGGAGAACCTGCGCGACGTGCTGGCCATGGCAGCGGCGGGGAAAGTGAAGTGCCGCGTGGCCAAGCGACCTCTATCGGAAGCGAACGAAGTGCTCGACGAGTTGCGGCGCGGACAGGTAGCGGGCCGAATCGTGCTTCAGCCGTAGTCCGGTATGAATTCCCGCGCCGCCCGGTGCGGGTTAAGAAACTTATCCCTTGATTTACCGATTTGCGCCCTCAGTTCGTCTTGACGTTAGTTCCTTTAATGTGATACGGACTATCAGAATTTTGAATCACCCGGCGCGGGTGGGAACCTCAAATCGCCGGATGAGACCTCAAAGGCATGATCGGCGCGCTTGGGACGGGTGGGGCGTGCGTCCCAGTTTCGCTGGGGAGGCATTATGAAGTCAGTCTTCAGAGCCATGTTCCTTTTGGCCGTGGTGTGCCTGCTGACGGCGTCGGCGGGGCTAGGCCAGGGCGTTGGAACGTCGGGCCAAATACAAGGAACGGTGACCGATCCGACGGGTGGGGTGGTCGGTTCGGTTTCGATTACCGCGACAGACACGCTCAAGGGACTTCAATACACGGCGGCGACAAACGCGTCGGGGCAATATCAACTCGCCGGACTGCCTCCTTCGACCTATAACGTGACGGCGAAGGCGAATGGCTTTCAGACGCAGACGCAGACCGGGCTGGTGTTGACGGTCGGGCAGCTGGCGCTGATCGATTTCAAGCTGACCGTCGCGACGTCCGCGCAGCAGGTGGAAGTGACGGCGGAACCGCCCGTGGTGGAAACCGAGCGCGGAAGCCAGTCGGACACTGTAACGCAGCGCTATATCGAGGACCTGCCGATTTCGCGGCGCGATTATTTGACGTTCACGCTGCTGATGCCGGGCGTGAGCAATTCCAACGTGATCGCGAGCAACGCCGATTTTCGCGTGCAGCAGACGCCGCAGAGCGGACTTTCGTTTTACGGCAGCAACGGACGAGGCAACAACGTGACCGTGGACGGCGGCGAAGCGAATGACGACGCGGGCGGCGTGCGGCTGACATTGAGCCAAGACGCGGTGCAGGAATTCCAGGTGAACCGCAGCAACTACAACGCAGACCTGGGTTCGGCGAGCGGCGCAACGATCAACATCGTGAGCAAATCGGGCACGAACGAAGTGCACGGCGGGCTGTTCGGGTTCTTCCGCAACGACGGACTGGACGCGCGCGATCCGTTTTCGTTCTTGCCTGCACTGACGCCAGGCGGGCCATTCTCGCTCGACGCGCAGGGTGAGCCCGTGAAGGACTCGCTGAACCGGCAGCAGTTCGGCGGCACGCTTGGATTTCCGATCCGGAAAGACAAGACGTTCATGTTCATCGGATTTGAGGGGCTGCGGTCAGACGCGACGGATTCGGTGCCGCTGCTGACGAACTCGAATATTTTCGCGCCGACGGGTGGGCAGCAAACGATCATTACGGGCCTCGAGACGCTGCCCGGAAATCCGAACGTGCCGTGTTTCTCCGACCCGGCGAACCCCGAAGGCGGGCCGCCGACGTTCTTGCCGGCGCAGACGTGCGGATTTTTGCTGGGGCAATGCTTGACGATCACGCCGACGGCTTCGCAGTGCCCGGCGACATTCACGAACGCAGTGAATCCGTTCTTGATCAACCAGTTCGAAACGCAGGGCGGGTTGTTCCCGTTCCCGCAGCGATCGTACGCGACGTCATTTCGCTTGGATCACCACATCGACGATTCGAACCAACTGGCCTTCCGATACAGCTACGTACACGACAACGAGCAAAATCCAAACCTGCAGGCGCTGACGGCGTTTTCACGCGGCACGCGGATCAACGCGTGGGACAGCACGGCGATGGGTTCGTGGTATCACCAGTTCAATCCGACGACCCAGAATGAATTTCACGTGCAATGGGCGTGGAGTTATTTGGGCGTCGATACCACCGATCCGGGCGGGCCGGGGCTGGACATCGAAGGCTACGGTTTCTTTGGGCGGCAGATTTTTCTGCCGAGCTTTACCACGACGCGGCGGTATGAGTTCGCGGATAACGTGACGTTCGTTCGCGGCCGTCACACGATCAAGGCCGGTTTCTACGAACTGATTCGCGGAAACAGCACCACGTCCGAGACGTTTTTCGCGGGGCGGTTCGAGTTCCTCGAGCTGCCGGGGTTCATCCTCAGCCCGTGTCTCTACATTCCTGCGGATTGCGGCCTCGCTACCACGGGCCCGGCGCAGATCAGCACGCTACAGTCGGCGAGTCTGGGCTTGCCGTCGTTCTACGAGCAGGGTTTCGGCAATCCGACGTATTCGTTCAATCGGCCATTCACCGCCGCATACGTGCAGGACACGTGGCAGGTGCGGCCGAACCTCACGCTGAACCTGGGCATCCGGTACGACCTCGATTCGCAAACTCAATATCTGCACACAACGCACGACAACTTTGGCCCGAGGATTTCGTTCGCGTGGGATCCATTCAACGACCACAAGACGGTGGTGCGCGGCGGATTCGGAATTTTCTACTCGCCGATTTACGCGCAAATCGACAACGTGGTGAAGACGCTCGGCGACATCAACGGGACCCGGCAGATCGCGAACACCCTGGTGACGCTGAACGGTTTGAACGGCAGCCCGACCACGCCGCCGAATCCGACGATCAATTCGGCGCTGTTGTACCAGGCACTGTTCGCACAAGGCAAAGTGCAGTGCGGTCCGCCGCCCCCGGGGCAGAACGCGTGCGTTTCGCAGCAGGACCTTGCAAACCTCGGCGTCCAGGTTAGCAACACAGGACCGTTGCCGCCGGGCGTGGTGTTGTTCTACGGTCAGCCGAACTTCAAGAACCCCTATTCGGAGCAGGTGTCATTTGGCGTCGAGCACCAATTCGGTTCGTCGCTCACGGTCTCTGCAAGCTACATCTATGTCCACACGCTGCGGCTGCCGGTCTCGATCGATACGAACCTTACGAACGGCGCGCCGATCACGACGGATGGAATCGCGGCGAACGGACTTCCAACGAACGGCATCCCGTTCCAGAACTGGGGCGGGCCGGGTTGCGTGAACGCATACAACCAGCCGTCTGGTACGCAGTGCTGGGTGAATCCGTACATCCTGCAGAACAACCAATATTCTTCGATCGCGTCGGCGCTGTACCAAGGCGGATTATTCGAGATGCGGAAGCGTTTTGGCGATCACTTTACGATGCTGGCGAACTATACGTACAGCAAAGCGTTCGATGATTCGACGGACTTCAACTCGGACTACGCGCCGTTCAACGAGACGCAGCTTTACGCCGAGCGCGCGCTTTCGGACTTCGACCAGAGGAACAAGGTCGTGGTGGCCGGCGTATTCGACAGCCCGTGGACGAATTCAAAAATCCTGCGCGGCTTCCAACTTTCGCCGATCTTCAACTACAACAGCGGTCACCCATTCAACCTGCTGGCCGGCTCGGACATCAACGGCGACAACCACTTCACGAACGACCGGCCACCCGGCGCGGGGCGCAACAGCGGCCTCGGACCGAACTATATTTCGTGGGATATGCGGCTGAGCCGGGAGTTCCGGTTCCGCGAACAATACTCACTCACGCTTCTGGCGGAAGGGTTCAACATCGCCAACCGCACGAACTACTCGAGCGTGAACAATATTGTGGGCGCGGACTTCGCGCCGCCGTTCGACGTTCACGGAACTTCGTCGCTTGGGCCGAGCCAGCCGTTGGGATTCACGTCGGCATGGCCAAAGCGGCAGGTTCAATTGGGAGCGCGGTTCTCGTTCTAGTCTGAGGCACGGGGCGGGGCGGCGGTTCGGATTGTGAAGGCGGCCGCTCCGTCGCCGTTCTGCTTTCGGACCGTTCGTATTCGCGTGGAATCGATTCCGGAGTGCTTGTCTCGCGCGCCGGGGTGCGCGCAAAAATGTTAGTGAATATCATTTGTCTGTGTGTATCATGTAGCGCCTTGGCGGCTGGACGTGGCTTTGGACGGGCCTGATCGATGCGCGTGCAGGAACTTTTCGATCTGAACGGCAAGGTCGCCATCGTCACCGGCGGCTCAATTGGACTTGGACGGCAGATGGCCGAAGCCCTCGCCGAAGCCGGTGCGGATCTCGTTTTGTGCGCACGAAAGAAGGAACGCTGCGACAAAGCCGCGAAAGAGCTCGAAGCCTTGGGTGCTGACACTCTAGCGCTCGGCTGCGACGTGAAGAAACCGGCGGACGTGCAGGTAGTGGTTGATGCGACGGTCGAGCGGTTTGGGCGGCTGGATATCCTGATCAACAACGCCGGAACGTCGTGGGGCGCACCGGTGGAAGAGATGACGCTCGAGCAGTGGAACAAAGTGATCGAGACGAATTTGACCGGCACGTTTCTGTTTTCGCAGGCGGCAGGGAAAGTGATGGTCCGGCAGAAGAGCGGAAAGATTATCAACATCACGTCGGTGGCGGGCATTCACGGCGCCCCTCCTTCGTTTCAGGCGATCGGGTATCACGCGAGCAAGGGCGGTGTGATCGCGTTTACGAAGGACCTGGCGTGCAAGTGGGGCCAGCACAATATTCAGGTGAATGCGATTGCGCCGGGATGGTTTCCCACGAACATGTCGGCGGCGGTGATCGAGCGGAACCGCGAGACGTTTTTAAAGCGGCTGCCGCTCGGCCGGTTCGGCGGCGAGAACGATTTGAAGGGGGCGGCAGTGTTTCTGGCGTCTGCGGCTTCGGATTTCGTGACCGGTCACGTGCTGGTTGTGGATGGAGGGCAGACCGCGTGAGGCGCACGCGCTACAGCCGATGAACGTTCCCCTCACACCGATCCGGTTTCTGCGTTACGCCGAGGCGCAATACCCTCGCAAAACGGCAGTCGTGTGCGGAGCAGAGCGATTCACCTACGCGCAATTCGCTGAGCGGACGGCACGGCTCGCCGGAGCGCTGCGCAAGGTTGGGATTGGCGAAGGCGACCGCGTTGCATTCCTGAGCACGAATTGCCACCGGCTGCTCGAAGCCTATTACGGAGTGATCGAAGCGGGAGCGATCCTGTTGCCGCTGAACATCCGGCTCGCGCCGTCGGAGCTCGCCTACATTCTGAACGACTCCGGCGCGAAGGTGCTTTTCGTCGAAAGCACGTTTTTGAAAATGGTGGAGTCCTTCCGCGCGCAAATTTCCGGGGTGAAATCGATTCACGTTTTGGATGGCGAGCCTGCGGAGCCGTGGCTCGGCCGCGACAGCTACGATGCAATGCTTGCCGCTGCCGAACCGTACCACACGGACGTGACGAAGATCGACGAGAACGCCGTGGCGGAGCTCTTCTATACCAGTGGCACGAGCGCCGACCCAAAAGGCGTGATGCTCACGCACCGCAACGTTTACCTGCATGCGCTGAATTCGGCGATCTCGGTTCACGTCGAGAGCGACCCGGTCGAGCTGCATACGATTCCGCTGTTTCACGCGAACGGTTGGGGCGTGGCGCACTCGCTCACATTCCGCGGCGGGAAGCACGTGATGATTCACCGCTTCACCACCGACGAAGTGTTCCGGCTGATTCAGGACGAGCGCGCGCAAACGCTGGCGGTGGTTCCAATCATGGCGACGGCGCTGGTGAATTGCCCGAATCGGCCAAAGTACGACCTGAGCAGTTTGAAGCGAATCATCATCGGCGGAGCCGCTTCGTCACCGACACTGGTGCGCGAGGTGGAAGAAAAACTCGGCTGTACCTGCTGGGCCGGATACGGGCTCACGGAAACTTCGCCAACGCTTTCAGTTTCTCCAATGAAGCCCGGGCTCGAGTGGAAGGGCGACCAGAAATTCAACGGACAGGCGATGACGGGCTACGCCGTACTGGGCGTTGAGATGCGCGTTGTCGATCCGGACGGGAATGACGTGCCGCGCGACGGCGTTGCGATTGGTGAAATTGTGGCGCGCGGCGACGGAATCATGAAGGGCTACTGGAACCAGCCGGCAGCTTCGGCGGAGGCGCTTCGTGACGGATGGTTTCATACCGGCGACATGGCGACGGTGAATGAGGACGGTTACTTCCTGATCGTCGACCGCAAGAAGGACATCATTGTGAGCGGCGGCGAGAACATTTCGTCGCTGGAGCTCGAGAAGGCGATACTCGCACATCCTGCTGTGCTGGAGTGCGCAGTGTTGCCCGTGCCGGACGCAAAGTGGGGCGAGGTGCCAAAGGCGCTCGTTGTGCTGAAACCCGGCGCGCACGCGAGCGAAAACGAGCTGCTCGAACATTGCCGCTCCCGCATTGCGCATTACAAATGCCCGCGTAGTGTGGAGTTCGTCGAGAGTCTGCCGAAGACCGGTACGGGGAAGGTATTGAAGAAAGATCTGCGCAAAAAATATTGGGATGGTCACGACTCGATCCGTCCTGACGAATTCGACGCGAAGCGCAAGCAGACTCCGCGCGCGTAACGCCGCCCGGCGCAAGAAATTCGAAGGAGATGTTGCGATGGACCTGAACCTCACTCCGCAGGAAACGGAATTCCGCGACGAGTTGCGCGCGTGGCTTGCGGCGAACCTGCCGAAGGATTGGGACGCGTGGCGCGAAAAGCCTCTCGAGGAGTCGTTCCCGTATTTGCGCGCGTGGCAGAAGAAATTGAGCCAGGACGGGTGGGCGGCGGTCTCGTGGCCGAAACAATATGGCGGGCGCAGCGCGACGCTGATGGAGTCCGCGATTTTCTGGGAGGAGCTGGCTCGGGTTGAAGCGCCGCCGATGGCGAATTCGCTGGGGCTGGGCCTGATCGGACCGACGATCATCGCGTACGGCACCGAAGAGCAAAAGAAGCGGTTCATTCCGAAGATTCTGAGCGCCGAGGAAATCTGGTGCCAGGGATTTTCGGAGCCCAACGCCGGATCGGATCTCGCAAGTTTGCAGACGGAAGCGCGGCTCGATGGCGATCACTACATCGTGAACGGGCAAAAAGTGTGGACGAGCTACGGTTGGGTGGGCAACTGGTGCGAGCTTGTGGTCCGAACGGATCCGGCCGCGCCGAAGCATAAAGGTCTGACGGTACTTCTCGTTGACATGAAGTCGCCGGGCGTCGAGGTGCGGCCGCTGCGGCAGATGACCGGTGAGTCGGAGTTCAACGAGATTTTCTTTCGAGACGTGCGCGTACCGGCGGCGAATGTGCTTGGGAAGGTGAACGACGGATGGAATGTGGCCGTAAGCACGCTAATGTACGAACGTGGATCGTATGGAGCCCGGCTGCATTTGATTTTCACGCGAAATATTACGCGGCTGATCGAACTGTCGCGGAAATTTGTGCGCAACGGGAAACCGGCGGCGGAAGATCCGGTGATCCGCCAGAAGCTTGCTCAGTGCTATGCGGAGATTGAAATCATGCGGCTCAATCAAATGCGCGCGTTCAGCCGGATTACCGCTACCGGTGTGCCGGGACCGGAGGGATCGATTCAGAAGATTTTCTGGAGCGAGCTGAACCAACGCGTGCAGCAGCTCGCACAGGAAATTCTCGGTCCGTACGGGCAGCTCGTGGCGGGCGACGCGCGCGCGGTGGATAAAGGCATCTGGTCCTACGGCTATTTGAGAACGCGCGGGAACACGATTGAGGCGGGCACGTCCGAAGTACAGCGCAACATTATCGGGCACTTCGTTCTGGGCTTGCCGCGTAGCTATTAGGAGATTTTGCCGATGCAATTCGGATTAAACGAGAGCCAAGAGCTGCTGAAATCGAACGCGCGGAAATTTTTCGCGACGGAGTGTCCGACTGAAGAAGTGCGACGGCTAATGGAGACCGAGACGGCGTTCGATGAGGCGCTATGGGCGAAGATGGCCGAACAGGGCTACACCGGCATCATTTTTCCGGAAGAAAATGGCGGGGTGGGCCTCGGCACGGTCGATCTGATTTTGCTGATGGAGGAGGCTGGGCGTGCGCTGCTGCCCGGACCACTTTTTTCGACGGTCGCGCTGGCAGGCGCGGCGATTCACGTGGTCGCGAGCGCCGAGCATCAGAAGAAGTATCTCGAACCGATTTGCAATGGCGAGACTCGAGCGACGATGGCGTTTTTAGAAGCCGCTGCAAGCTGGGACCTGATCACGCTGACGATGACGGAAGTGAACGGAAAGTTGACCGGGGAGAAGCTGTTCGTTACGGACGCCGCGGTCGCGGACCTCATTGTGGTGGCGGCGAAAAACGGTGTGTACGTGGTGAGCGCGAAGGCGCCGGGGCTCAAAATCGAGCCGATGAAGGGCCTCGATATGACGCGAAAGATTTACGCGGTGACATTCAAAGACACGCCCGCGGAAAGAATCGGCGATGCCGCCGCGCTTTCAAAAGCGTTGAATGTGGCGACCGCTGCGCTCGCGGCGGAATTGGTCGGCGGGATGCAGCGCACACTCGACATCACGGTGGAATACGCAAAAGTGCGCAAACAGTTTGGAAAACCGATTGGATCGTATCAGGCGGTGCAGCACCAGTGTGCGGACATGTACCTTGAGACCGAGAGCGCTCGGTCCGCCGCATACTACGCCGCGTGGACGTTGCAAGAGAACACTGCGGAAGCCGCGGTGGCCGTGGCAATCGCGAAGATGTACGCGAGCGACGCGGGGCGAACCGTTGGCAACCGTGGCATTCAGGTGCACGGCGGGATGGGATTCACCTGGGAGAACGACGTGCAGCTGTATTACCGGCGAGCGAAGGCTTCGGAGACGATGCTTGGCGATGGGACGTTTCATCGCGACCGGATCGCGCGCGTAGCGATCGATAAAGTGGTGTGCGAGACCGCGACACGCTCGTAAACGCGGATTACGTTTATAAATTCTGAAAAGGGCCCCACTGACATGAGCGAACTGGTTTCATTGACCAAGCAAGGCGACGTAGCCGTAATCACGATCGATAATCCGCCGGTAAACGCGTTAAGTCCCGGCGTGCCAGAAGGAATTTCGGCGGCAGTCGGCAAAATCGCGGACGATCCGGAGATTCGCGCGGCGGTGCTGATCGGCGCGGGGAAGACGTTCGTTGCGGGCGCGGACATCAAGGAATTCGGAAAGCTCACGTCAGGAAAAACGCAGCGCGGGCCGGGCCTGCTGCCGCTGCTTTTGAAGATCGAGGATTCGAGGAAACCAGTAGTGGTTGCGATTCACGGCCAGGCGTTTGGCGGCGGACTTGAGCTCGCCATGGCGGGGCACTACCGCGTCGCGTCGCCCACGGCGCAAGTGGGCCAGCCGGAAGTGAAACTCGGAATTATTCCCGGCGCAGCGGGCACGCAACGGCTACCCCGGCTTGCGGGCGTTGCGGCAGCGGTGGAGATGTGCACGGATGGAAAGCCGGTGCCCGCGGAGCAGGCGCTGAAGCTGGGGATCGTCGACAAGTTGATCGACGGTGATCTGTTGACGGGCGCCGTGGCATTCGCGCGGGAGATGGCCTCGAAACCTGCGCCGAAGACGCGAGAGCGCAACGAGAAACTAGGCAAAGTGGAAGAGAACGCGGCGATTTTTGCGGCGGCGCGCGAGAACGTCCGCAAGAAGCAGCGCGGTCTAAAAGCTCCGCTGGCGGCGATTGATGCAATTGAAGCTGCAACGCGCGAGCCGTTCGAGCAGGGTTGCGCCACCGAGCAGAAGATTTTCATGGAGTGCCTGCACTCGGACCAGTCGAAGTCGCTGATTCATGTTTTCTTCGGCGAGCGCGAGGTGGCGAAGATTCCCGACGTTCCAAAAGATACGCCGACGATTCCCGTGAAGAGTGCAGCCGTGATCGGCGCGGGAACCATGGGCGGCGGAATCGCGATGGTGCTGGCGAATGCGGGAATTCCCGTGCTGCTGAAGGATACGGATCAACCGGCACTCGATCGCGGGATTGCAACGATCCAGAAAAATTACGCGAACTCGGTGAAGCGCGGGCGGATGAAGCAGGAATTCGTCGGCGAGCGGATGAACCTGATCACGCCGACTCTCACGTGGGATGGATTCGAGAA
The DNA here is from genome assembly GCA_050011035.1 of Candidatus Acidiferrales bacterium. Lineage (GTDB taxonomy): Bacteria > Acidobacteriota > Terriglobia > Acidiferrales > UBA7541 > Palsa-295. The sequence continues at coordinate 126 of JBEKJW010000108.1, read as the reverse complement.
AGTCGATCTGGTGATCGAGGCTGTGTTTGAAGGGATGGCGCTAAAGAAGGAAATCTTCCAGCAGCTCGACAAAATCTGCAAGCCGGGCACGATTCTCGCGAGCAACACTTCGACGTTGAGCATCGA
>JBEKJW010000107.1:0-14464 GCA_050011035.1 Candidatus Acidiferrales bacterium | reverse complement strand
GAGTCGGCGCGCGCGTATCTGTCGGGCGTGTTCTCGCTCGGTGTGGCGACGCAGGACGGCATCCTCGGCCAGCTTTCCAGCGTGTATCTCGATCGGATGCCGGACGATTACCTCGAGACGTATCGCGAGCGCATTCACTTGCTCACGGCTGCAGACGTTCTTGCGGCCGCGCGCCGGCACTTCGATTCCGCCAACGCGCAAATCATCGTCGTCGGCGACCGCGACCAGATTGCCGAACAGGCTACGCTCTTTGGTCCCGTTACTTCGTACGACGCGCAGGGCGATCAGCAGTAGGCGGATCGAAACGATGGAAGGCGGCGCGACGCGGCGGATCGCACTTGCAACAATCGCGGCGTCCGTCGCACTGTTCCTCAGCACTACATTCGCCAACGCCCAGAAGAAATCTCCGCCAACGTCTCCAATCGATCTCAATTCCGCCACCGCTGCCGAACTCCAACAGATACCCGGCATCGGGCCGTCGACAGCGCAGTCCATCGTGCACATGCGCGAAAAGAGTGGCCGCTTCCACCGCGTTGAAGACTTGCTCGCCATCCATGGGATCTCGCAGGCGCGCCTCGAAAAAATCCGCCCCTACCTGTTCGTCACCGCGCCGCCTGCGCCGAAATCTCCCTGAATCCCGGCCGGTGGTAAACTGATCCAACAGGATCGACTGCCATGACCAAACGAGAACCGCCGTTTGCTACTGTCGAGGAAGCCCTCGACGAAATCCGAGCTGGCCGCATGATCGTCCTCGTCGACGACGAAGACCGCGAAAACGAAGGCGACCTCACGATCGCCGCTGAAAAAGTCACGCCGGAAGTCATCAACTTCATGGCGAAATTCGGCCGCGGCCTCATCTGCCTAGCGATGACCGAAGCTCGCTGCGATGCGCTCGCGCTCGCGCCGATCACGCCGCGCAACACGTCGATGTTCGGCACGCCGTTCTGCGAGCCCATCGACGCCCGCATTGGCACCACCACCGGCACGAGTGCCTCCGACCGCGCCATAACGATCCTTACCGCTACGAGCCCCAATACGCGCCCCGAAGATCTTGCGCGTCCGGGGCACGTCTACACGCTGCGCGCGCGCAACGGCGGAGTCCTTGTCCGCGCCGGTCAGACGGAAGCTTCCGTCGACCTCGCGCGCCTTGCGGGCCTCGATCCTTCGGGCGTAATTTGCGAAGTGATGAATGACGACGGCACGATGGCGCGCATCCCGCAGCTCGTCGAATTCTGCAAGCTGCATGGCATGAAGCTCCTCACCGTCGCAGATCTGATCCGCTACCGCATGCAACACGAGCGCCACATCCGCCGCATCGCCGAATCGACGCTGCCTACGCGCCACGGCAATTTCCAGATGATTGCGTACGCCAGCGAAGCCGATCACGAAATCCACGTCGCTCTCGTCCGCGGTGACGTTTCGCAGAGCGACGAGCCGTCCGACAAGGCCGGTCCGCCGCTCGTGCGCGTTCACTCGCACTGTCTTACGGGCGACGTATTCGGTTCCACCGCGTGCGACTGCCACGACATCGTCGAAGCCTCGCTTGCCGCTATCGACGAGGCAAATCGCGGCGTTTTCGTTTACCTGCACCACACCGGCCGTGGCTTCCAGATCGACGCGCGCGATCCCGAATCGAGCGAGCTGCCGCGCATTCACTTCCACAATCGCGAGCAGATCGATCGCGACCTCGACCGTCAGCGTCTCGTTCAGCGTGAGAGCGGAATCGGCGCCCAGATACTCATCGACCTTGGCCTCAAGCGCATTCGCGTTCTCACAAATCACCCGCGCAAGGTCGTTGCGCTCGATGGCTTCGGCGTCAAAATCGTCGACCAGGTCGGCTTGAATATCAGCACTTCCAAGGCTACGCACCAAAAGCTCTAATGCGGCGACGGTTCAAATTCTCAGAAGCATGAAACTCGTCTCCGTCAACGTCGGCCTGCCACGCGAGATTCTCTGGCACGGCATCCACGTCACCACCGGAATTTTCAAAGAGTCGATAGGGCCGACGCGCGTGATGGCGCGCAAGCTCGATCTTGACGGCGATCGTCAGGCCGACTTGTCAGTGCATGGCGGCGAACTGAAAGCCGTCTACGGCTACCCATTGGAACACTACGCGTTTTGGAAGATGCAAGTCGTTCGCGACGACTGGCAGCACGGGATGTTCGGCGAGAACTTCACGACTGAAGGCGTGCTTGAAACGGACTTGTGCATTGGCGATCAGGTGGCGATCGGCTCAGCACTCTTCGTCGTCGCGCAGCCGCGGCTGCCTTGTTACAAGCTGAACTTGCGCTTTGACGACAGCTCGATGGTGAAACGGTTCTTGGAAAGCGGACGTTCCGGCTTTTACTTTGCCGTGCTGCGGGAGGGGGAAGTGGGCGCGGGCGATGAAATTCGGATCGTGGGGCGCGATCCGCGCGGCGTTTCAGTGGCGGAAGTCGCTCGACTGTTCGTGGCAAAGGATAACGACGACCACGATCGCGACACGATGGAACGAGCACTCGATATTCCGATCCTGCCGGACATGTGGCGCCAGCACTTCATGGAGCGGCTGTCGATGATGCAGTATTAGCGAAGCACTACCTTGCGGCGCGTTCGAGCGCGATATCCATCTGGTAGAACCGAATGAGGTTCGCCTGCCCGGGCGCGAGCCTCTTATGGAATTTTCAGTCGAGTTCCGCGGGCGTCCGGATCGCGTGTCCAAATGCGATCAGATTCCCATCCGGCGCCACGATCAGTAGCTCGCGCTGCTCGTAGTGTTTGTCGGCTGGCCCATGAACATCGCCCTTCGGCAAAGTGTCGAGCTTCGGCTTCAGCTCCGCGTAAAGAGCGTCCACGTTGTGCACGTCGACGAAATACGCGAATCGTCGCGTCCCCGGTTGGAACGGATCGCCCGGTCCCGCGGACATGATGCGGAAGCCCGCGTTCTCGCGATGGACGCAAGCGTAGTCCGGATATCGCAGCAATGTTTTGAATGCGAGGATGTCATTGAAGAAGGGAAGCGCTTTGTCAAGATCCGGCACGATCATGAAAGGAGTGATCTGAATGAAGTTGTTGTCCATCGCAATCGCGAGCCTAGCACGAAACTTGCTGACGCCATCCGCGTCTGCGTGCCCTCAGCTTTTCTCCGTATCCTCTGTGAAATGTTCTCGTCTTTGACCTTGGTCTCCAGTCCCAAATGAAAAAGGCGCCCGGATCGCGAAGATCCGAGCGCCTCTGGTTTGCGCGCTGAGCGAGGGCCGCGCCGCGCGGTTATGCCTGTCGTTTACTTGTGATGGCCCCTGCCACCGCGCCCGCCGCTGCTGTGGCCGCCGCCACCGCCGTGCGAACCGCCACCGCCGCTATGACCGCCGCTCGAATGGCTGTTCTGCTTAGGAGCGGAGTAGTGCGGTGTCGACTGGTGGCTTGATCCACCACGGTTCGAACTCATCGAGCGCGACGTGTTCTGTCGCGAAGACGAGTTGAAGCTCCGGTTGGCCGAAACGGAGTTGCCGCGCGACATGCTGCTTTCATTGCGTGCCGTGTTGCCGCGGTTGAAGTCGTTCGAACGATTCGCCGTCGAATTGTGGGAGTTGTTTTCGAAGCCGCGGTTTTCACCACGGCTCATCTCCGCGCCATTTGAACGGTTATTCGAGGCGAAGTTCGAAGTACGGTTCTCGTTGCCCGACCGGTTCTCGTTTGCGGTGTTACCACGATTCAACTCCGACCCTCGGTTGGCTTCATTGCCGCGATTCGCCGCCACGTTGTCACGATTTGCTTCGGCACCGCGATTGAAGTCGCCACCGCGGTTCGCTTCACCGGCGTGGTTGAACTCACCTGCACGGCTCGTAGCGCCGGTTTCCGGTCGCCCGTGATTCGTTGAGGCGAATTGCGCGCGATTCGTGCTAGCAGCACGCTCGCCGCGCGACTGTTCCGCCGTTTCGGACACGTGACGCTCGCGACCCGCCGCCATCTCTTCGCGTGAAGCGCGTGCATCGACGCCGCCGCGCCCACCGTTGAAGCTGGTGCGGTTGTTGTTGAACGCGACGCCGCGGTTATAGCTGTTGTACCGGCCGGCGCCCAGGTTGTTCACCGAGCGGTTGTAATTGAACTGGCCGTGATTCCAGTAGCCTCCATCGTAGCCGTGGCCGCCGTATCCAAAGCCATAGTTAATGCCGCCGTAGAATCCGACGTGCGGGCCCCAATATCCCGGGTGCCAGAAGTAGCCGCCGATGCCGAAGCCCCAATAACCGGGCGTCCAGAGAAAGCCGATCGTCGGAGGCTGAACCCAGGTTCCAGGAACCCAGTAATATCCCGCATCTCCATACGCCCAGTAGCCCGGCGTAAACAGGTACCCGGGACTGGGGCAGATGGGCTGCGAGTAAATAGGTATAGGAGGCGGACCGAAATGAACATAGAACCCGAAGCCGAACGCGTCCGCGGCTGGCGCGGTAGCGGCCGAACCACCGACGGCCAACATGGCCGAAAGGACCGCTGAGCGGATGAATTTTGCGTAGCGCATATAGCCCCCTGACTGCGTAAGCCAACGTATGGCCGCTGGATGGCGAGTTGACTTACAGCACATAGAACACCAAAGGCCAGCGAAAGTCGTGGAACGCGCATCTGCGCACAACTGCGCCGTTTAACAGGGAATTTGCATACCTTTCGCCGGTGGTTGTACAGAAATCGCTGGAGGGTAAAACTTGCATTCGTGCGCCTTTAAGCGCCATCGGCTGCACGAAATTCGGAGCCGTGTGCAAACGGGGTAAAAACAAAAAGGGCGCCCCGCTTCGCTGCGGAGCGCCCTCTGTCTTGCGAATCGCTTTCGCGATTCGTCGTTTAGTACATGCCGCCCATGCCGCCCGGTGCGCCGCCGCCGTGGCCGCCTGCGCCCGCCGCTGCCTTGTCGTCTTCCTTGATGTCCGCCACCAAAGCTTCGGTGGTGAGCATCAGGCCCGCGATCGACGCTGCGTTCTGCAGCGCGAGGCGCGAAACCTTGGCAGGGTCGATGACGCCGGCCTTGACCATGTCCCCGTACTCGCCCGAGTCCGCGTTGAAGCCGAAGGTATCGTCCTTCGACTCACGGATCTTGCCGAGCACCACAGCGCCTTCGAATCCGGCGTTGTGCGCGATCTGACGAAGAGGCTCTTCTAGCGCGCGCTTCACGATGTTCACGCCGATGGCTTCGTCGTCCTGCAGCTTCAGCTTGTCAAGGGCCGCAATGCAGCGAATCAACGCCACGCCGCCGCCGGGGACAATGCCTTCCTCGACCGCCGCGCGCGTTGCATGCATCGCGTCTTCGACGCGAGCCTTCTTTTCCTTCAGTTCGGTTTCGGTCGCCGCGCCAACCTTAATCACTGCGACGCCGCCAACCAGTTTCGCCAAACGCTCCTGCAGCTTTTCCTTGTCGTAGTCCGACGTGGTGTCCGCGATCTGGGCTCGAATTTGATCGACGCGCGCCTGAATATCCGACGACTTGCCCGCGCCTTCGATGATCGTGGTGTTGTCCTTGTCGATCGTGATCTTCTTGGCGCGGCCGAGGTCCTCGGCCTTCACGCCCTCGAGCTTGATGCCGAGGTCTTCTGTGATGGCCTTGCCACCCGTGAGGGTCGCGATGTCTTCCAGCATGGCCTTGCGGCGATCGCCGAAGCCCGGAGCCTTCACAGCCGCCACTTGCAGCGTGCCGCGGAGCTTGTTGACCACGAGGGTCGCCAGCGCTTCGCCTTCAACGTCTTCCGCGATGATCAAAAGGGGCTTGCCCTGCTTGGCGATCTGCTCGAGCAGCGGGAGCAAATCCTTCATCGAGGAGATTTTCTTTTCGTGGATCAGGATGCGCACGTCTTCCAGGGTGCATTCCATGCGCTCCGGGTCCGTGACGAAGTACGGCGAGAGGTAGCCGCGGTCGAACTGCATGCCTTCCACGACTTCCAGTGCGGTCTCCATCGTCTTCGACTCTTCGACGGTGATCACGCCGTCCTTGCCAACCTTCTTCATCGCTTCGGCAATGATCGATCCGATCTGCTTGTCGTTGTTCGCGGAGATCGTGCCGACCTGCGCGATCATGTCGCCCTTCACGTCTTTGTGCTGCTTCTTCACTTCTTCCACGGCTACGGCAACGGCCTTCTCGATGCCGCGCTTCAGCGCCGTCGGGCTCGCGCCCGCTGCCACGGCCTTCACGCCTTCCTTGAAGATCGCCTGCGCGAGCACGGTGGCGGTGGTGGTGCCGTCGCCGGCAACATCGGAAGTCTTGGATGCGACTTCGCGCACCATCTGCGCGCCCATGTTCTCCAGGGGGTCCTTCAACTCGATTTCCTTCGCCACGGTTACGCCGTCCTTGGTGATGATCGGCGAGCCGAACTTCTTCTCGATGACCGCATTGCGGCCCTTCGGTCCGAGGGTGATCTTCACCGCGTCAGCCAGCTGGTTGACGCCGCGGAGAATCGCCTGGCGGGATGCTTCACCCGTCACGATTTGCTTTGCCATTTTCTCTTTCTCCTGTTCGATTCGTGCAATCTCGCCTTACGCGAGGTAATTGATCGAGGAATCTGATCCGTGCGAGGCCGAGTTACCGGCCGCGCGCTTTGTTGTAAAAGTTACTTCTTGCCCGCTGCTTTCGCGGTCTGGGCAAACTTGGCGAGGATCTCGTCTTCCTTGAGGATCATGAACTCCTCGTTGTCGATCTTGATGTCGCTGCCGGAGTACTTCCCGAAAAGAATGCGGTCGCCGACTTTCACGTCCAGGGGAATCAATTCGCCCTTTTCGCGGCGGCCGGAGCCCACGGCAACTACTTCACCCTCTTGCGGTTTCTCTTTCGCTGTGTCGGGGATGATGATTCCGCCAGCGGTTTTTTCCTGTTCTGCAATGCGCCGCACGAGCACGCGGTCGTGCAACGGCGTGATGTTCACTGCCATTTTTGACTTTCCTCCAATTCAGTTGTGGGGTGAGTCTGCCAGCACGGAGGTGTTAGCGGCCTGGGCGGCCAATTAGCACTCCTCGTTGACGAGCGCTAATATAGCATTTACCGATTGGATGTCAAGGAAAAACCTATCAATACAACACTCATATCTGTGAATTTCATCTCCCTGTAACGCTAAGAGACATTGAGGCTTAGCCTGTCGGAAAATCCCGACACTTTCTCGTTGAGTTTCGCCTCGTCGAGGCCTTACTATCCCCTCACTTGGGAGGGGCATCTGCCCGCGCTCTTCTATTTTCGCCTCATAGTGCTCACGGTCGGCACGCTGGTCTACCTCTTCCTCTTGGCGCTGATCGTCGGCCATCGCAAACCTCGCCTGCTCGAACGCCTTCTGTTCTTTGTCAGTCTCGCCGCCTTTCTCATCTACGCGGGAAAGCTGCTCGAAATCAATTCGTTCATCCAGTACGGGACGCCGCCTCTCAGCACACAGTTCTTTTACACCACGCTTGTGAACGTCGGGATCGTCCTGCTGCCTGCTCTGCTCGTCGCCGTGCATCTCGCCTACCTCCAGTCGATCGGCGGTCGCCACGCGCGCGCCTACGAATGGGCGCTGATCGCCTTACTTGGTTTTTTCGCGCCGGTCGTTTGGGTGTTCTGGACCGGGCACCTTGGCGTCATTACAACCGGCGCCGGCACCTGGCTCGACTTTCAAACCATCGCCTTCCGGCTCGCCGTCAAAATCGCTGATTGGGTCATGATTCCGGCCATCGCGATTGCCGGAGGTTTTCAGCTTTGGACCGCTCGCACCGCGCGCGATTCGAACGAGCGCAGCTTCTTTCGTGCACTCTTTGGGATATCGTGCATATCCGTCGTCGCGTTCGTCGCCCTGCTTGGCTTCGCGCGCCGCTCGCCGGATCTCGCCGACGGCATCAACACCCTTCTCATCGTCCTCGGCACGCTGCCGGGTCTGCTGCTCTTGTATTTCGCCGTCCGGCGCAATTTTCTCGAGTACGGCGCCCAACGCAATCTCGTCTACGCGCTGCCCGCCACGTTTCTCGCTCTCTTGTATCTCGCGCTCGTTCGCCGCGTGGGGCAATGGCTCGAGCCAGTCGTGCCTCCCGAAGCTACCGCCAGCGTCCTGTTGTTTGTCCTCCTTTTTCTCTTCGAGCCGCTCGAACGCGTGATCGGCCCATTTCTGCAGAAGCGTTTTCAGGAGCGCCTGGGCGGTGTGCAGAAATTGACGCTCGAACTTCATGGCGTCGCGCGTCAGGGCAATGTCGCCGATTTGATCAATCAGGCCGAACTCCGCATTCGCGATGCCTTTAGCCTCGCCGCCGTTCGCATTTCCGTCCCGCTCGAGCCGGCACGCACGCCGCTGCAATCACCAGGGCGACTCGGCCACGTCGTTCAGATCCCGCTCAACAAAGGCAGTCAGGCCGTCGGCGCCCTTGAAGCTGCGTCGACCGGCTCCTATCTCACAGGAGAAACCACGGCGTCACTGCAGATCGTCGCGGATCAGTTTCCTGCCATGCTCGATCTCTCCCACCTCATCGAAGAAAAAATCAGTCTCGAGCGTGAACTCGCCGAACGCGAGCGACTCGCCTCGCTCGGCCAGATGGCCGCCAGCGTCTCGCACAATCTTCGCAATCCCCTCAGCTCGATGAAAACTGTGCTTCAGGTGCAGCTCGAAAATCCCGAGCTTCCCGTTGATCTCCGCCGCGACTGCGCTCTCGTGGTCGCCGAAATCGATCGCATGAGCGCCAAACTCACCCAGCTCCTCCGTTACGCCAAACCTTCCGTTAACGGCGAACGCGTCGCCGCTGTGAATCTCGCGCGCCAGACCGCGGTCCTTTTCCGTCATGACGCCGAGCGCCGCAACGTCCGCCTCGAATTCGAGCAGCCCGCCGGCGAGGTTTACGCGCTCGCCTCTGAGGAATCGCTGAGCGAAATCCTGTCGAATCTGATCGTCAACGCGATTGAAGCGCAGCCCGACGGCGGCCGGGTGAGAGTCAGCCTTTCCGAGCGCGGTGAACGGATGGAAGTCCTCGTTGAAGACGATGGCCCCGGCATCTCGCCCGACCTGCGCGCGAAAATTTTTCATCCCTACTTCACCACCAAACCGACCGGCACCGGCCTCGGCCTCTCGATCGTCGCGCGCCGCGTCGATGAAATCGGCGGCACGCTCGCCTGTGAAAGCCCGGTGCGCAACGGCAAGGGGACTCGTTTCCGCCTTAGCCTGCCACTGTCGCGAGACCCAGGTCCCGTCGTCGACGGTAATCGGCCGGCCGCCGCGCCTGTGAGGAACACGTGAGTGCTCGCACCATTCTACTGGTCGACGACGAGCCTACCGCGCGCTACGGCACGCGCCGCACTCTCGAATCCAAATACAAGATTGTCGAAGCCGGCTCCGCCGCCGAAGCTCGCGCCGGTCTCGATGCCGCGGATCCCGATCTGATCCTTCTCGACATGGTCATGCCCGATGAAGACGGGCTCACTTTCCTGCGTTCGCTTCGGGCCTCTGGAAATCAGACGCCCGTCCTCGTCGTCTCCGCTCTCGACACCGCTTCGACCGCCGTCGAAGCGCTCCGCGCCGGCGCGCAGGATTACATCGTCAAGGGCTTCGACATCGAAGAACTTCGCCACCGCGTGGCCGCGATTCTCCAGGCCCACTCGCTCGGCGAAGAAAACGCGCGCCTGCGTCGTGAGCTTGTCGGCGATGGCCAATTCGGCCGTATGATCGGCGCGTCGCCCGAAATGCGTCGTGTGTTTGAGATGGCGGAGCGCGTGGCCGCAACTGACGCGACAGTTCTCATTCTCGGCGAAAGCGGAACAGGCAAGGACCTGCTCGCGCAGGAAATTCACAATCGCTCGCCGCGCGCCGGAAAAGCCTTCGTCGCCGTCAATTGTGCCGCTCTTCCCGAGAACCTCATCGAGTCCGAGCTTTTCGGGTTCGAGCGCGGCGCCTTTACCGGTGCCTCCCAACAGCGCAAAGGCAAGTTCGAGCTAGCAACAGGCGGAACGCTATTCCTCGACGAAATCGGCGACATGAATTCGGTCACGCAGGCCAAAGTCCTCCGCGCGCTCGAAAATCGAAAAATTGAGCGCCTCGGTGGCTCGGAACCGATCGACGTCGATGTCCGCGTCATCAGCGCCACGCATCGCGACCTGCCTGCCGAAATCGCAGCCGGAAAGTTTCGCGAAGACCTCTTCTACCGCATCCGCGTTGTAACGCTCACGCTTCCCGCTTTGCGCGAACATCCGAGCGACATACCTCTTTTAGCCGCGAGTTTTGTCAAGCAGCTCGGTTCACGCCATGGACGCGACGCCCGCCTGACGCGCGATGCCACAGAAGTCCTCTCGAAATATTTCTGGCCGGGCAACGTCCGAGAGCTTCGCAACGCACTTGAAACCACGCTTGTCCTGTCGAGCGGCGCTGAGATCTCCGTCGCCGATCTTCCGGACGAAGTGCGCGAGCGCAAACCCGGACCGCGCCCCACTTCGGCATCAGCCCCAAGCGGCACTGCCAAGGGTGAAAGCGCCTTCCTCGCCGAAACCGACTTCCGTGAAGCCAAGCGCCAATTCGAAATCGCCTACCTCCGGCGCAAGCTCGAAGCCCATCGCTGGAACGTCTCCAAAACCGCCGAGGAGATCGGTCTCCACCGCCAAAGCCTCCAGGAAAAATTGCGCGAGTTGGGAATTCAGAGGCCCGTAAAATGAACGGCTTGCCCGGTGCGGACAAGGGCGTGGCGGCGTTCGTCCTTGCGGGGGGTAAAAGCTCTCGCATGGGCCAAGACAAAGCCCTTCTAGAAATTGCCGGCCAACCGCTGATCGCCCGCACCGTCCATCTCGCCCGCGCCGTCGCTCAACCCGTCCGCGTCGTTGGTGGAGCGAGCCGCTTCGCCAGCCTCAATCTCGATGCGCTTGAAGACGACAATCACGGCCAAGGACCGCTCGGCGGCATCGCCACGGCCCTACGCGCGACGAGCACCGAGTGGAATCTGATCCTCGCCTGTGACCTTCCGTATCTCACTCGCGAATGGCTCGAATACCTTACGGACCGTTCGCAAAAATCTTCAGCGGACGCTGTGGTGCCGTACAATCTCCGGCAAAACTACGAGCCACTCTGCGCCTGCTATCGCAAGCGGTGCGCGCTCGATGCTGCAAGCGCCGTCGAGGCCGGCCACCTAAAAGTCCAGGAATTCATCGCCGGTCTTCATACCGCCGGCCGCCTGGAATCTGTGGAACCCGCCGAATGGAAACGCTTTGATTCCACGGGCCGCCTATTCAAGAATATGAACCAGCCCCCCGATTACGACGAAGCCAAACGGGCGCTGGGCGAGCGCGCGAAATCTTGAGCGAGCACTACTTCGAATTTCAAAGCATTTTCAAATCCTTCGGCGATAACGCCGTGCTGAAGGACGTAAGCTTCTTCGTCAATCAAGGCGAAACGGCCGTGATCATGGGCCGCAGCGGCGTCGGCAAATCCGTCTCGCTGAAACTTCTTCTCGGCTTTCTTCAACCCGACTCCGGAAGAATCATCGTCGCCGGAAACGACGTCACGAACTGGACCGAACCTCAATTCTCCGAAATTCGTCGCAAAGTCACCATGGTCTTTCAATCCGGCGCGCTTTTCGATTCGCTGACCATCTCCGAAAATGTCGCGTTTCCTCTTGAAGTCCGCGGCGATCACCACGAGCAGGATGAGATCGACAAGATCGTCACCGACCTGATGAAAGACCTCGAAGTTTCCGACTTCGCCGACCGGCTTCCCGCCGAACTCAGCACTGGCTCCAAACGCGCCGTTGCCATCGCGCGCGCACTCGCGGAAAATCCCGAAGCGATTCTTTATGATGAGCCCACTACGATGGTCGATCCGATGATGGCCGCTCACGTCGGCGACCTGATCGTGAAGCTCAAAGCCAAGCTCCATAAGACTTCGATCGTCGTCACGCACGATACGCATCTCGCCAAAAAACTCGCCGACCGCCTGATCTTTCTCCATGACGCAGGCGTCGCCTTCTTCGGCACATGGGCCGAACTGGAAAAATCGCAGGACCCGTTCCTCAAAAATTTCCTTGCGCAAGATGAAATGATTCCCGCGCTGGACGAATCCGAGTGAGCTACCCCGGCTCTCGCGAATCGGAAGGCCCCGCCGCAAACCCGAAAAGTCAGCTTCGCCGTGTGATGGGTTTCTGGGATCTGCTGCTCTTCAATGTTGCTGCAGTCCTCGGCCCGCGTTGGATCGCGGCTGCATCGCACAACGGCCCTTCGTCCGTTTCGCTCTGGATACTTGCGGCCGTCGGATTTTTCCTGCCGACGGCGCTCGTCATCGTCGAACTCACTTCGCGTTATCCCGAAGAGGGCGGCCTCTACGCCTGGACGAAGTTGGCGTTCGGCGATTTCCACGGTTTCGTCGCCGGCTGGACGTACTGGATCTACACGATCTTTTATTTTCCGGCGCTGCTGCTCGCGAGCGCCGCGATGAGCGCGTACGTGATCGGCCCGCGGGGCGCCGAACTCGCGCAGAACCGCTGGTTCCTTCTAACCGGTTCTTTCATCTTGCTCATCGTCGCGGTCGTTTTAAATATCGTCGGATCGAACATCGGCAAGTGGCTTCAAAACGCGGGCGGCGTCTCCACCTACCTGCCGCTTCTGATCCTCGCGGTGATCGCCTTCTTGTTTCTGCGCAGCACGGGCCGGCACTCTGTAACAATTTTTTCCCGCGGGACGATCATTCCTCATTGGGATTGGGGCACGGTGAACTTCTGGCCGCAGCTTGCGTTCGGGCTCACAGGCCTGGAGATCGGCGCGATGATGAGCGAGGAAGTGAAGGACCCGCGCCGCACGTTTCCGCGCGCGGTTTTCGCTTCCGGCGCGTTGATCGCCGTGATCTACGTGGTCGGAACGATTGCTGTTCTCTCGATGGTTCCCGCCGGGCAGGTTGATCCGAAGTCCGGCGTTTTTCAGGCCATCACCATGGGCTCGGTCGCGCTTAAAGTCGGTTTCATCGGGGTTCTTGCAGCCGTCCTGGTCTCGGTAGGAAATGCGGGGGGAGTGGGGACTACGGTTGCGGGTGTGTCGCGCCTGCCATTCGTGGCGGGCATCGACCACTACATGCCCGCCGCGTTCGGAAAGATTCATCCGAAGTGGCGCACGCCGTACGTCGCCATTCTAGTGCAGGCGTTTGTGTCGGCGTTTGTCCTGCTCGCTACGCAAATCAACGAAACCGCGAACAGCGCCTACCAGATTCTCGTGGACGCCACCACGATTGTGTATTTCATCTCGCTGATTTACATGTACGCTGCGGCGATTCGCCTCGCCTACCGGAACGACCGCACGACGACGCCCAACGCGGTGCTGATTCCCGGTGGCGTCGCGGGTGTCTGGATCGCGAGCCTCCTCGGAATGCTAGTCGTCGTCGGGGGCATCGTCCTCTCCTTCATCCCGCCCGCCGAATCCGAGAACAAAATTCTCTTTGTCGCGAAGCTCGTCATCGGTACCGTCGCCTCGATCGCGTTCGGCTTGATCCTCTATTACCGCGGCGTCCGCTCCAAATCCCGCGCCGCTGCCTTGCCGCGTTAGATCGCCACTCCGTTCGGGACCTCCGAATCCGGCTTAATGCACCGCGCGTTGCTGCGTCTCCACTTTCGTGGCGAGCGAAAATCGTGGCTCGGTCGCCGTCTCTGCTGTTACCTGGCCGCGCACATGCGCCGCCACGTACTCGCCAACACTCGGCCCGTGCTTGAATCCGTGTCCCGAACCGCCGCCAACCAGCCACACGTTCTCGATCTCTGGATGGCGGTCGATCAAAAAATCTCCGTTCGACGTGTTTTCGTACTGGCAAACTCGCGTCTCGACGATTGGTGCATCCGCGAGAGCAGGGATTCTTCGCGCCACAAACTCCCGCGCTGCCCCGATGGCCTCTGCCGTCGCGATGCGCGATTGCATATCCGGATCGACGCGCGCTCCATGCCGGTCGTTCGCGACCTTCAACCCGCGATGCTCGATGTCCGGCATTCCATAAAATTCGTCGGCGAGGTACAGCCACGTCGGCAAGTGTGCCTCGTCGAATTGCGTCGCACCCGCAGGCAGTCCAAAAAAGAGAATCTCCTGCCGCGACGGGAAAATCCGCGGCGCCAGCAACTCCGGAAAAACCTTGCCGAGCCATGCGCCGCACGCAAACACAAACTGCCGAGCCGTAATCGTGTGCCGGTCGGATGTCGTAATCGAATCGAGCGGCTTCGTAGCCGATGCTGACGCCGCCGGCGCTTGCACCGCCGTCTGCCGATACTCGCCGCCCAGCTTCACAAACTCATCCACCACCGCCTGCACCGCGCGACGCGCCATCAGCACGCCGCTGTCGGGCTCGAGAACTCCCCATGCGTCATCTTCAAACGCAATCTGCGGGTATCGATGCCGCAAATCCGTCGTTGCAAGCTTTTCCGCCGCGATGCCCAGCTTCTGCATCGCCGCGAGCGAATCGATTGCGTATTGATATCCTGGCGGCGCGATCCACAGCACGCCAGTCTTATGAAACAGTTCCGGCCGCTGCACGCGCGCAAAAAGTTGCTGCCA